>NZ_LAMX01000019.1:0-356855 GCF_001275035.1 Rheinheimera sp. KL1 | reverse complement strand
AAAAGCCAGAACTCATCAGGCAAGAGTTATGGGGGATGTTGTTATGTTACAACCTTATCCGATACCAGATGGTAAGGATGAGTAAGGTCTTGCCGGGTATTTATCCAAACGAACTGAGTTTTACCTTGTGCGCGCATGCCATCATCAACATGTTCACGTTTGGTTTTACATTGAGTCATGCCCATCACATACCCAAAGAACTCTCGAACCTGACAGAGCAGGCTGAGTTTTACGTCTTACCATTCAGGCGTGAAGAGCGAAGTTATCCAAGGCAAATCAAAAGGAAATCCAGCAAATATGCGTACAAAAATAATGCCAGTCAGCTTAACTGACTGGCATTAGCCAAGTAGGCCCTCTGTCGTATCCGGATGCAGCTACTTAATGGGTAGCTCAAATTTGGCAAACATTCTGTCTATATCGTCCTGATTTCGCAGCATATTGGCTTTTTCCACGACCTCACGGGTTAAATGTGGAGCAAAACGCTCAATGAAATCATACATATAAGTACGAAGGAAGGTACCTTTTCTAAAACCAATTTTAGTGGTGGATGCGGCAAACAGATGGCTTGCATCAATAGAAACAAGATCTTTGTCAGTCTCTTTATCCATCGCCATTGAGGCAATCACACCGACACCTAAACCCAAACGAACATAGGTTTTAATCACGTCTGCGTCAGTGGCTGTAAATACAATCTTAGGTTCTAAACCTTTTTCACCAAAAGCACGATCCAATTCAGAACGGCCGGTAAAACCAAAGACATAAGTCACTATCGGATGTTCAGCCACATCTTCTACTGCAATTTTACGGTTCAAATTTGCCAGCGGGTGATCGTGACGTACAATCACACTGCGGTTCCAGTGATAACAAGGCAACATCACCAGATCGTTAAATAAATGCATAGCCTCGGTTGCTATCGCAAAATCAGCATCGCCTCGAGACGCTGCTTCAGCAATTTGTGAAGGCGTCCCCTGATGCATGTGCAAAGACACCTTCGGAAACTTTTTCATAAAACCGCTGATCACCGGAGGCAGTGCATAACGAGCCTGAGTATGAGTAGTGGCTATGTTCAGTTTGCCTTGATCCGGCAAGGTGTGTTCTTTGGCGACTGCCTTGATGCTCTCAACTTTTCCTAGTATTTGTTGAGCGATTTCAATAACATCTCTGCCGGCTGGTGTAACATGAGTCAAATGTTTACCTGAACGGCCAAACACCTGAATACCCAGTTCATCCTCCAGCATCCGCACCTGTTTGCTGATACCAGGCTGTGAGGTGTATAAACTCTCCGCTGTGGCAGAGACGTTCAGGTTATGATTGAGAACTTCAACAATGTAACGTAGCTGTTGTAATTTCATGTGTCAGTGATCCGTTCTTGGCATATGCTATAAACACTATACATATTCGTTTGGATATTCCAACTTATTTTAATTTAGTTGGAATATATAACCAATAGTAACTAAAAAAACTGCCATGTTCATACCAGTGGCGGTACAACGGGATCATCGGGGACAGTATGTCAGGCTCAGACTCATCCATCGACTTTGCGACAGTGCTGGCATCTGCTGCACATGATATGAAAAACTCCTTGTGCTTATTAATCCAGTCGATTGATAACCTGCAACAACAGCAGCAGCAACTGGATGGCAATGGCCGCGAGGAGTTGTCCCGTATTCATTACGAAGCGAACCGCCTGAATATTAATTTATTACAGTTACTGTCTTTGTATCGCATCGAAAAAAATCAGTTACCTTTGCAAATCGATCAGTATTATATTTCTGATTTATTTGAAGAAGTTCAGTTAAAAAATGAAATGTACAGCGCACAAAAAAACATTCAGATTGAAATACAGGCTGACTCTGATCTGCTTTGGTATTTTGATAGCGATCTGATCAGCAATCTGATCAACGATATGTTTGTCAACGCGCTACGTTATACCAAAAGTAAATTAGTATTACGTGCAGAGCGGACCGAAGATGGTCTGGCTATCGAATTGCATGATGACGGCCCGGGTTATCCTGAATTTATGCTGGAAAATGCCGATACCCTGATGAAAGACTTAAATTTAGCCGCAGGCCGCACTGGTTTAGGCCTGTTTTTTGCAGGCTTAATTGCAAAAGCACATAAGAATCATGGTAAAACAGGTTTTATTCGCTTAAGTAATGGTGGTTTGTATGGCGGAGCTATGTTTAGTTTGTTTCTGCCATGATTTGACCTGAGTACACAAGTTTTGAAAGCAGAGAAGTTTTGCAGACTGGCTAAATAGCAGTTTTAACAGAAAAGCCCCTGAATGCCCGGGGTCAACGGAGTGTGGATGCTTTTTACTATTATCATAGTGTTGGTTGTTGCACTGGTGATTATCGCCGTGATTGTCAACGCAGTGCAGCAACACAAAGAGCGACTGGCATCGCTTAAACGTGCTGAGTTTTCTAAACTCAGAACGCTGCTGGAAGACACTGAAGACATTCTATTGAACGCTGCTAATGTGCCTATCACCAAAGGCATAGTGCAAATGCTGCTCAAGCGTATAGTAGTCACACTCAAAGCCATGCTGGAGCTGGAGCCTAATTCAAAAGAGTTAAAAAAACGCATTGGAGAAACAGAAGCCAGATTAAATGATAGTGCGGCCGGTGAGATAACCGTCGAAGGTTTAACTATGCCAGATAACGATAAACAAATTATCAGTATGATTCAGGGCATAAAAAAACTACGCACCATTTTGCGGGCTGAGCATGCACGCGGTAATATTGATACTCAAACCGTAGTGCAGGAAGACCGACGCCTGGAGATGCTGCAACTGCGTATTAATGTAGAAAGTCAGATTAAACGCGGTAACCAGGCTCGCGCCGGTAATATGTTAGGTTCTGCCCGTCAATGCTACGAAAAAGCGTTGACCACCATGTCCAACTGCGCTCATGCCGATGACTACATTACCAATCGTAAAAGTGAAGTCATGACAATCCTGGAAGATATTGCAACTGAATTAAAAGAAGGCAACCTGCGTGACAGACAGAAAAAAGCAGAGCAGGAAAATAACGATTTGGATGTGCTATTCGCTCCTAAACGTAAATGGTAACTCCCCTTCGTCCTTGAAGCTGCAGCTTTGTTGACTGCGTGCTCTCGCCCCAGTCACATAGGTAACTTATGCTCCTGGGGTCTCAATCCCTTCTTGCCCGCCGCGCTGCAACTCCAATTGACTTTGGGGATATCCCCTTCAACTTGAAGCTGCAGCTTTGTTGACTGCGTGCTTGTCGCGGCGCTGCAACGCCAATGACTTTGGGTAGAGTTACTCAGACAGTAAAAAAGGCGCCTAAGCGCCTTTTTTATAACACCAAAATTACTTCGCTTTTTCTTTCGTTACGACCCAACGGCCATTTTCATACCAAGCGGACCAGCCTGTGGCTTTACCATCTTTTTCCGTCATTACATACTGCTGCTTGGTCTTACGACTCCAGCGGATAATAGTCGGATTTCCAGCAGCATCTGCTGCTGGAGCCTCTGCCAGATAGTGGAACTTTGGCATGATACGATCTTTAAAGCGAGCCAGCTCAGACACTAATGGCGCCCTTGTCTCCCTCGATTTAGGAAAAGTAGCGGCAGCAAGGAATAAACCTGCAGCGCCATCACGCAGGACAAAATAGGTATCTGACTTTTCGCATTTAAGTTCAGGCAAATGCACCGGATCTTCTTTAGGTGGCGCAGCTTCACCATTTTTCAACAGCTTACGGGTATTTTTACAGGCATCGTTGGTGCACCCAAAGTATTTACCAAAACGACCTGATTTGAGCTGCATATCTGATCCACACTTTTCACATTCAATCAGTGGGCCGTCATAGCCTTTGAGTTTAAATACACCGGATTCAACTAAATAACCGTCACAACCAGGATTATTACCACAAACATAGAGCTTACGATGCTCATCAATCAGGTAATGATCCATAGCAGTACCGCATTTAGCACAGCGCTTTTTGTGACGCAGCACTTCTGTCTCTAATTCGTCATCATCAGCGACTTCGACCGCATCATCACCGGGGGTCAGATTCATCGTCGTTGTACAACGCTCTTTTGGCGGCAGATTGTAGCCTGAACAGCCTAAAAATACGCCAGTAGATGCAGTTCGAATCCCCATCTGACGGCCACAGGTTGGACAGGCAATATCAGTTAAAACAAACTGATTGGTGCGCATGCCACCTTGCTCCGGGTCAGCTTCAGCTGTTTTTAACTGAGTAGAGAAATCACCATAAAACTGATCCAACACCTTGCGCCATTGCAGTTCCCCCTGAGCTATATCATCAAGCCGGATCTCCATATTGGCAGTAAAGTCGTAACTCATTAAATCGCTGAAGTTCTCGACTAGACGGTCAGTGACTATTTCACCCATTTTTTCAGCATAGAAACGACGGTTGTCTACTTTGACATAACCACGTTCCTGAATGGTTGAAATAATAGCCGCGTAAGTCGAAGGACGGCCTATGCCGCGCTTTTCCAGTTCTTTAACCAAACTGGCTTCACTAAAACGGGCTGGTGGTTTAGTGAAATGCTGAGCTGGCACTAACTGTTCCAGCAGCAGGTTTTCGCCAGGCTTCACATCCGGCAACACCAGCTCTTCTTCGTCTTTGCGTTTTTGTGCCGGCTGTACTTTAGTCCAGCCATCAAAACGTAGTACCCGGCCTTTGGCTTTTAATTCAAAGTCAGCGGCTGAGACCGTAATGGTCGTGACATCGTACTGAGCTGAGGGCATCTGACAGGCAACAAACTGACGCCAAATCAGTTCGTACAGCTTACGGGCATCAGCCTCCATATCCTGCAGGCTACTCGCCAGTACAAAAACATCAGAAGGACGAATGGCCTCGTGCGCTTCCTGGGCATTGGCTTTGCTACCATAACTTAATGGCTGCTCTGGCAGGTACTTCGCGCCAAAATTCTGCTCGATGTACGAGCGGCACGCTGTTAATGCGTCCACACTCAAGTTGGTCGAGTCGGTACGCATATAGGTAATATGACCGGCTTCGTATAAACGCTGCGCCAGCATCATGGTCTTTTTCACACCATAACCTAAACGGGTACTGGCGGCCTGCTGTAAGGTCGACGTAATAAAAGGCGCCTGAGCTTTGCTGCTCGATGGCTTGTCTTCACGGTCTGTGACGCTGTAACTGGCTTTTTGTAACAAAGCCACAGCAGCATCCGTTTGAGCTTTATTCTCGGGCTTAAACGCTTTGCCGGCTTGTTTAGCCACCTCAAGTTGTAGTGCCACACCCGTTTTGGTTTGTGTATCCGCTGCAACTGTCCAGTATTCTTCAGGCACAAAAGCTTTAATTTCACGCTCACGTTCAACCACTAAACGCACAGCAACAGATTGGACGCGACCAGCAGATAACCCCCTGGCCACTTTTTTCCATAACAAGGGCGAGACCATAAAACCCACAACACGGTCCAGAAAGCGACGGGCTTGCTGCGCATTGACACGATGCTGATTCACTTCACCTGGTTCAACGAAGGCATTTTTGATGGCATTTTGGGTGATTTCGTTAAACACAACCCGCTTAAACTTTTGATGTTCGCCACCAATAATTTCCTGAAGGTGCCAGGCAATTGCCTCCCCTTCACGGTCTAAGTCCGTTGCCAGATAGACGGTATCTGCTTTTTCAGCCAGAGCTTTCAACTCTTTGACGACCTTTTCTTTACCAGGCAGAATTTCGTAGCGGGCCTGCCAGTTGTTGTTTGGATCTATGCCCATACGTTCAACGAGAGCCTGATACTCTTTTTGCTCTTTGCTGAGCTTGGTCTTGTCTTCTTTGACTTTATCTTTGCTGCTGCTCGTTGGCAGATCGCGAATATGACCGACGCTGGATTTGACGATGAAATCGTTTCCAAGGTACTTATTAATGGTTTTAGCTTTCGCTGGTGATTCGACTATGACTAGTGATTTCGCCATTTTATGATTGAGATCCCTGACCTTTTAACGTGCCACAGGGCACTTCTTTTTTAACGTATATCCGTAAACTCAAGTTGTGACAAGAGAATAAGTTCATTATTATGCCAGAAGGTCACAATTTAGTGACTTTTCGCTGAATAAAACAGCGGGTCCTGCATAAAGTGATAAAAGTCACAGTAAAGAGGCAAGCTAAACGGCTGGCAACCACACTATGACGATAAGTACGCAGGTTAGTTTCCCTGAATCACTGCAGTGACAGCCTTAAACGCTGCCGCTTTCAGTGCCCAGTGAAAAAAAATGAAGCAACGGCCGCAATAACAATAAAAGCAGTGCCCCTTCCCAAAAATGAAGGAATAAAACAAAAATGAAGTTCTTTGAAGCAAACTTTGACGGCCTCGTCGGGCCGACGCACAACTATGCCGGATTATCCATCGGTAATGTTGCCTCTCTCAATAACGCCAAAAACACCTCCAGCCCAAAACAAGCCGCTAAGCAGGGCTTACAGAAGATGAAATCTTTGTCTGAACTGGGTTTAATACAAGGTGTGCTGGCACCACAGGAAAGGCCTGACGTTTATACCTTAAGACGTCTGGGTTTTACCGGAACAGACAGTGAAGTGATAAGCAAAGCGGCAAAACAAGCGCCCGCAGTGCTCAAAGCCGTCTGTTCAGCCTCCAGTATGTGGACGGCCAACGCCGCAACTATTTCACCCAGTGCAGATACTGCCGACGGTAAAATTCATTTTACGCCGGCTAACTTAACCAATAAGTTTCACCGCTCACTGGAGCCTTTAACCACGGGCCGGATCCTCAAAGCTATGTTCAGTGATGACAAGTATTTTGCGCATCATCAGCATTTGCCGGATAACGATCACTTTGGTGACGAAGGCGCAGCCAACCATACCCGTTTATGTAGTAATTATGGTAAAGCTGGCGTAGAGCTTTTTGTGTATGGTCGCTATGCCTTTGATTCTTCAAAGCCTGCACCTAAACGTTTTCCTGCCCGCCATACACTGGAAGCCTGTGAGGCCGTCGCTCGTTTGCACGGTTTATCAGAAAATACTGCCGTGATGATGCAACAAAATCCAGATGTGATCGATCAGGGCGTCTTTCACAATGACGTGATTGCAGTGGGTAACCAAAACGTACTGTTTTTCCACGAACAGGCTTTTGTCGATACACAAGTTAAGCTGGACGAAATTCGTCGTAAATTTGGCTCTGCTGCAGATTTGCATTTTATTGAAGTGAAAACTTCAGAAGTATCGGTTTCTGAAGCGGTGAAGACCTATCTGTTTAACACTCAACTGGTGACTTTGGCCAACGGCGACATGGCGATTATTGCGCCAACAGAATGTCGCGACAGTGCAACGGTCTCCGCCTATCTGGAACAGTTGACAGGACGTGGCACGCCTATCCGTCAGGTGCATTATTTTGACGTAAAACAAAGTATGCAAAATGGCGGGGGACCGGCCTGTCTGCGCTTGCGTGTGGCCATGAGTGAAGCGGAACATCAGGCTGTCAATCCGGCGGTGCTGATGAACGAGAGTTTATTTGTCCGGTTAAATCAGTGGGTGGATACACACTATCGCGACCAGATCAGCGAAGCCGACTTAGCCGATCCACAGCTGTTGATTGAAAGTCGTCAGGCGCTTGATGAACTGACTCAAATCTTGAAACTGGGTTCTGTTTATCAGTTCCAACGCGATTAATCAGAACAACACGCAAAAAGGCGGAATTTAATTCCGCCTTTTTTATGTGTTCAGTCATTTACTACAGCTCTGATCTGTCGTTATACCAAATTTAGTCAGTATCGCTGCAAAGCGCTCCTTCACCAAAGGGGTTGCGAGCCGGAGCTGCAGTTTCATCTGAGGTATATTCACCTGAAACCAAAGTACGGTAATCACGACTTGCGATGTTTTCGGTCCCCTCAGCAAAACCCGTTACAGAAATCATAACTCTGGTCCATGGTGCAATGTCTTTGGTATAAGTTAAATCAAAAGTTGCTATACCATTTTCGTCCGCCTGCACAGTTCGGGGCACTGAGGCGACGTTACCAGGTGTTAACTGCCCGTCAGCGTTGAAGTCCTCCCCCTGGTCCAAAATTCCGTTGTTATTTATATCTTCACTCTGACAGGTCGGGCTGCTAATCACATCGTCCCAGTATTCAAAATCTGCCAAATCGGGTACAGCGACCCAGGAACCTTTGTTATAGCTGACAGGCACAACAGAAACATTCAGCTCCTGTCCGGCAACAGAATTACCTGACGAGTCAGTCACCAGTATTGAGAACTCTTGCGCAAACAAAGAATTACTGGGCGATTGTATAGAATTACCCGTACCAAAACGGAAAAACAAGGTTCTGGTCCCAACAGCGACAGGCGTATTCGCACTCACGGCAGGTGTGGTATTCAGCACCGTTGCTGTCACATTCAGATTCGCACCACTGCCAGCGCCCGTAGTGTTATCAGCGGTAAACACTGTGCTGGCAAGCCCCTGAGAGTCTGTAATAGCGGTAGCAGGATCAATCAACCCACCAGGGGCTCCGTCTAATGTAAAGGCAACAGAGCGATTTTTCACCGGATTATTATTCTGATCCCGAACTACCGCACGCACCACACTTTGCTCACCAGGTCCCAATTGTGCCGGAAATGCCGAGACTGTGATGTTATCGGGCACTGTCGCAATAAACTCAACCTGAGTTTGAGTCGTCAACAGATCAGTCGCACCGGCGCGGATCTCAGTCGCAGAAATATTGGCAAATCCAGCGAAATCAGATGCGACTAATACTGTAGCTAGCCCCTGAGCATTGGTGGTCTGATCGACAGAAATCTGAGTCAGGTTACCCGTCATTACCCCAACCTGTCCTCGGGTTGTTGTAAAGTTCAGCGCTTTAGCTGCATTAGGTAAATTATTCACCAACCACTCTAAGCTGAGCTGTTGTTCGGTTCCAAGTGGCACTTCAATCACTTCGGTATTTAGAAAACTGAACTGATCAGACTGAATAATAACAGGCGCAATGGCCGTAGCGCCTAGCCCTGTCACCCGGATCTCATCCGTGCCGCCTTGAGAAGCTTTGTAATTAAAAGATACACGACCACTATCCCCTGATGTAAACAGAGAACTGCTGGTTATTGGATTTGCTAAAGCGGAGCTGATGGTTAGGGTTTGGCCCTGGATACCTTTGCCATCAAAGTTAGTTAAATCAGCAGTCATAGTCACTTCATCAGACAACACCATAGAACGGGGAGCACTGATTAAAATTGAGGTACCAACCACATCAACCTCGACCGTCGCGGTTTTATCACCAACGGATGCCGTTACAATGATTGTGCGTAATGATGAGTCCACACTGCTTGATAACGTGGCTTTGGCAACACCATCCGCTTCTGTTAATGCGCTAACCACCTGTAATTCACCCGAGCTGGCAGCAAACTGCACTGTGACACCGGGTTGTAATATGTTATTGGAATCTAAAACCACGGCTGATAAAGCCACTTGCGCCGTTCCACCCGACCCTAGCTGCAAGTTATCTGCAATAAGGCGTAGCGATCCGACGGGCTCTTCCGGCGCAACATCATCTGCATCTCCTGCGGATGTAAAACTAACAGTAGTGGATTGCCCGCTTGTTAAAGTAGCGGTGATGTTACCAGCACCACTTTTAGAACCAACCAGCACCCCGATAGTTGCGACACCATCGCCATTGGTCTGAGCCGTGCCCGCTTGATTATTAAAACCAGCTAATAACTCATCATTGACGCTAAAACTAATCAACTGCCCCGCCATAGCCCGGCCAGTGGATGAGGACAAGGTGGCAGTTAAGGTCAGAGGTTGTGTTTTGCTAAGCTCCACTGAAGCGCCCCCCGCTCCAGTACTTAAAGCCAGACGGATGCTGATTACTTCGGTCGTTTCACCGCCGTCATCGTTACTGATAGTGCCGCCACCTCCTCCACATGCAGCTAATAACGCCAAAACTATGATAGCAAAGTACCAGCGGATTCTGAGCATCTGGATTCTCCATTGGATGCACTAACTTATTGTAATTACTCTAGCTTAGTAGAAACTTAAGGAACGGGCTAAGCCAAGGCGTAAAATAATTCCGTCAGTTGCAGTTTTTCTTTTGGCTCACAAACTGGTAGGCTAAGCGGCATTTTTCGGGCAAATAAAAGATAAAAAATGACTGCAAAAAAGAAATTAGGTCTTACCCCACGTATTCTGATCGGCATGGCGCTGGGTATTCTGGTTGGCGCATTCTTTAAATTCCTGTTGGCAGGTGAAGCAGAGCGAACTTTGAGTTTGTTTGGTGCAGAACTGGGCCTGCGGGCATTTTTTGTGGACGGTATTTTTCATGCTGGTGGACAAATTTTTGTTGCGAGCTTAAAAATGCTGGTTGTCCCTTTGGTCTTTGTTTCACTGGTCTGCGGCACCAGCTCATTAAGTGATCCAAACACGCTGGGACGTTTGGGTGCCAAAGCGATGGGCTTATTTACCTTAACCACAGCAATAGCTATAGCGCTGGCTATTTTCTTTGCGGTTTTAGTGTCTCCGGGGGCTGGCGTCAATATGGTGACAGATTCAAGCTTCCAGACAGGAACTGCGCCTTCTCTGACTGATGTCTTTATTAACATGTTTCCAAGTAACCCTGTTGATGCTATGGCCAAAGGTGAAATGCTGCAAATCATAGTGTTTTCTGTGTTATTTGGCCTCGCTATTGCCATGAGTGGTGAAGCCGGATTACGCGTGCGCAATCTCTTCAATGATTTAAATGAAGTCGTGATGAAACTCGTTGGGTTTATGATGGCATTAGCCCCTTATGGTGTGTTTTTCCTGATGGCGAAACTCTTTACCACATTAGACTTAAAAGATTTGGAAAGTCTGGGTTGGTATTTTGGCACTGTACTTTTTGTATTGTGTTTTCATGGTGTTATAGTTTATGGCAGCTTTATATCGGTTTTTGGCCGCTTAAATCCGCTGATGTTTTTCAGAAAAATGAAAGACGCCGCTTTGTTTGCTTTTAGCATGTCCAGCAGCAACGCTACTATTCCGGTCAATATGGAAACGACCACGAAAAAACTTGGGGTAAGCAACAATATTGCATCTTTCACCATCCCTTTAGGCGCCACCATCAATATGGATGGAACCGCTATTATGCAGGGTGTGGCTACTGTTTTTATTGCGCAGGTGTTTCAGATTGAGTTAACCACTATGGATTACCTGATGGTGATCCTGACGGCCACTTTAGCGTCGATAGGCACAGCTGGCGTGCCGGGTGTAGGTTTAATAATGCTGGCAATGGTGTTACAGCAGGTGGGTTTACCTGTCGAAGGTATTGCGCTGATTATTGGTGTCGACCGTTTATTGGATATGACCCGTACCGCCGTCAATATCACGGGTGATGCCATGGTGTCTTGTCTGGTTGCCAAAAGCGAAAATCAGTTTGATGAAGCTTGTTTTAACAATCCGGACGCGGGCAGAAACAGTTAAAAAAGGAAATCGTCGCAACAACGTTCCCGACAGTTGCGACATACCGTCCTTCCATGGACATAAAACGCCGCATTTAGCGGCGTTTTTTATGGCTCGTATTTCATTACCAGCAAATCCAAAATGCCTTTTCGATCAGATGACTGACCTTAAACTGGCGCTGCGCAAAAGGTCGTCCGGTCAGATTTCGTATCGCCAGTAGTTCAACAGAGGCAGCGAAATCAAATAACTGCCTAACTTCACACTCAGTCACCGAAAACGGCGGGCCAGACATTTCCTCTTGTGGATACTCCAGACTAAGCAGTAACAATGAAACAGGTCCTGGACATAAGTGTTTTAATTGTTTTACATAGTCAATGCGCATTTGCAAAGGTAAAGCTATGAAGGCAGCCCTGTCATAAATCAGCCCTATATCACCTAGTTGCTCTGGCTTCAGGTCAAAATAGTCGCCTTGCCAAATATCCACAGCGGGATGACTAAAACGCTGGAACTGGCCTTGTGTTGAGACTGCAAATGACTGAGCCTGATCCTGATAAAACTGCTGACACGCCAATACAGAAAGCTCAGCCCCTATAACCTTGCTGTACTGAGATAACCACCACAAATCCAGGCTTTTACCACATAAAGGCGCAAAAATTGCGCCTGACGGTTGCCAGTTCAGTTGTGAAAACGCTATTGGCAACAGCGGGTGAATGTCCTGTTGATGAAAACCAATACGTTGTTGTTGCCAACAATTGTGCCAGAATTCAGACTCCATACTTAACGCCAAAAGCTCAGGTTAGATAAGGTGTTCAGACTTGTTGTTAAGGCCGTACTTGCAGCCAAACCTACTTTTTCTGCCAGTTTACGTTTGATCTGATACTTCACCTGCACAACTTTTTTACTGCTAAATTGCTGCACCAGATAATCGTCACTGGTTTGTAACTGATCAACCAGGTTTAATTCCAGCGCCTGGTAACCGAACCAATGCTCACCGGTTGCCACTTGATCGATTTGAAGGACAGGCCTGTGTTTATGGACAAAGTTTTTGAACAGAACATGAGTCTGTTCCAGTTCCTGTTGAAATTTTTCTCGGCCTTTTTCGGTATTTTCAGCAAAAACGGTAACTGTGCGTTTAAATTCACCTGCAGTGAATTGCTCAACATCTATATGGTTTTTCTTTAACAGCTTATGGAAGTTAGGCAACTGAGCAACCACGCCAATAGAGCCAACAATGGCAAAAGGTGCAGCTAAAATACGATCGGCAATACAAGCCATCATATAACCGCCACTGGCGGCTACTTTATCGACAGCGACCGTCAGACGAATATGCTGTTGTTTGATCCGGTCAAGCTGAGACGCCGCCAGACCATACCCATGCACTACCCCACCAGGGCTTTCTAGTCGGATTAGTACTTCATCTGTCGCTGTCGCGACAGCCAGTACAGCAGTGATTTCTTCACGTAAGGCCTCCACTTCATGTGCATCCATACTGCCATTAAAATCCAGTACAAAAAGCCGCTCTTTTGGCTCGTCCTGTTGTTTTTGTTTTTTTGACCAGGCTTTGTAAGCTTTTTTATCCAAGAGCTGTTGCTGTAAATCGTCAGTCAGCTCACGGTAATCTAGCGACAAATCGCTAAACTCCAGCTCACCTTTTTTTGCCTTTTGTTTAGCAGAGACAATCAGGGCGATAATCACAGCAACAGCTATCACTACTGTGGCTGTTTTTGCTAAAAATAAGCCGTATTGATATAAGAATTCCACTTCTATTCCTTTTTAAGAAAATTTATTGGCATTGTAGCCTGATGCTAATAAATAAGTCGAAACTATGCTCCTGCATTTTCGACATACCATCCGTCCTTGGATATAAAAAAGCCCGGCACTTAGCCGGGCTTTTGATAGGTATTGAATCTTAGTTAGCTGGAGCCATTACAGCACCGTTTGCAACCTGCAGACCTGCACCTCGGGTGGTAAAGAAGCTTACAGCTTGTGTCTGCATCTCAGTAGTCACAGCTGGTACTGTAGGTCTTAATAGGGACGCGTGCTCACCGGCGATGAAGCGGCTCAGTGCAGTACCTGTTACAGGATAACTTCCTGCTACATTATTCACAGCTACAGCGCCCAACAGACGTGCTAATGGTTCTGTACCAGCCAAAGGCATAGTTGAAGTACCAGGTTTACCGTTAGGAATCACCTGATCAGGCAGATTGCTACCACCATCCCCTACCACTTCTGCAATATAAGCTGGTGTTTCTGTAGCCACAAAACTAGCTGCAAAGTTGTTTGGATCCCCTGCATCAGTGATCGTTTGTGCTGCAAAAACAAACTGTGATAAAGCGGCATTAATAGCGGCGACATCAGCGCCCCTGTCGATGCTGGTTAAATACTGAAGGAAAGGTTTGAAACAACTAGCAAAAGGTGCCGTTGCACTGCCACCACAACCATTTTGAGTTGTAGCAAAGTTAGTATACGACTGCGCTGTAGTACCACCAGCGCCAAGTAAAACGCTGGCTTTGATAGTGTCACCAAAAGCAACAGAGTCTAATAAGAAGTTAGCTACCGCACCGCCTGGCACTGAGAAAGCAGCAGAACGCATCGGGAACAATGGGTCTAAAGTATCAATACCCACTGGGGTATTTGCTAATGCAACAGCGGATATACCAGTAATAGACCCTAAAGATATGCCTAAAAATTGCACATCGTTTCTATTTAATAAGCCAGGTAAATTGGTCGCGTGTAAACCAATACGAACAGCTAAAATATCGGCAATACTCTGACGGAGGTTATCACGAGTTACCAGTAAATTAGACAGGTTCATATACACAGTAGCTGTCGCTGAGGAAGACGCATTGATCGGCCCGAAACCACGCTCACCATGCAGTGGATGATCAATAGCTATAGTGGCAAAACCTTGACCGGCTAAAGATGCAGTCACTGCTAACATATCTTCTTTTTTCGAAGTAATACCATGCTGCATAATCACAACAGGCCAACCTGCGGCAGGTTTGGTTTTGCCTGTTAGCGCTTCGTTAGGCACAGTCACCAATACAGGCACTGAAAGTTCTGCAGTTTCTTTTGGTAGCGTATTAAATTTAGTTAAATGACGTTGTTTATCTAAGCCAAAGTCACGTAAAGCACCATTGGATGCAGCTTTACAAAATGCATCATTAGCCGCCTGAGCAGGGTCAGTGATTCTGCCCTCGAGTGCAGTTTTTTCAGCATCCGTTAATGCCGCGATAATAGCACCTGAGTCACAGCGCGCTTTCCAACTTTGGTTTAACGGCGCTCTTGGATCAGCAGTGGTGGGAATTGCTGAGTAGTAAGGCAATTTGATACTGCCTTCGTAAACCAGCGCAGCCTGAAAACGAGGATCCGTATTAGCAGGAGCTGGAAGACGATCCTGAGCTGTTTCGCCTGAATTAGCTAATGTCAGCAGTGGCGTGCTTGTGGCCGATGCAGCTTGTAACTTCGCCCCTAATAAACTCTTCACCGCAGCAAATACCGGCGCTGTAGACTGCGTAGTAATAGCTGCAGTGTAAATAATGCCGTCTTTATTTATCGACTCTGCAGACACTGCGTTTTCAAAGCTATTGATCACGCCTTGTAAAGCCAGCTGAGCAGCGGTACCTAATGGCTTAGTGGTAATGTCCTGTTTCACCAACTCATAGGTGGCAGAAGGAGCAATTGAACGGCCTTCACTGTCTTTTAACGCATCAGTGAACACCAGAATATAAGTGGTGGCAGCTTTTAATGGTTTTAATGGAATAACCGCAATGCTGTTGCCACTGGCACGAGTGATAAAGTCCACACCAAAAGTAAGACTGCCGACTGCTTTACAGGCTAAACCACGGGTAACTGCACGACAGTCTGCGTCAGGTGACGCAGGGTCGCCCATCAGGGTCTCCACTAAGTACACAGCACCTGCTTGCTGCACACTGGCAGCATCTAAGGTCACGCCAGAACTGAGATTAAGTGCAATAGTAAATGGGTTCTGAGTTGACCAGCCATCTAATGCACCTAAAGCAGTAGAAGGGTCTGCATAATTCGGTGCATCAATATGTGCACCAGCTGCATCTTTTTCGCCGGGCATAAACAAGGTACCATCATTAGTACCTTGTAATAACAAATCGTTTGGAGGTGATAACACACCATTAGCAGGGTCATAAACTACACGTGATAAAGGGATTTGAACCTCACCACCTGTTTGAGTATTGTCTTTAATTTCGTCCAGTGTTTCACCACCGCAACCGGCTAAACCTAATGCACTGGCAATGGCAAAGCTAAGCAAAAGCTTGTTCATATCTTCTCCCCGTGTCCTGTATTTTTCTTATTCTGCCCCGATAGTTACCTAAAGAGGTCATTCGTTTTTGTGATGTTAGCTTTTAACAGCTACGACCAGTTAAACTTAACCCAATCAGAAAAAATTCGCTAGCTCAAAATCAAGCTTGTTGAAGAAAGGTGCAAAATTAATACAGAGCAGGTATGCTGCCGCCGTTTTTAAACGGCTGGGACTCCTATTTATGTTCAACTATCAAGCAACCCCTCAGGCTCTGGCAGATAAAGTTATTCTGGTCACAGGAGCTGGTGACGGCATAGGTAAAGCAGCAGCACTGTGTTATGCCAAACATGGTGCTACCGTTATATTGTTAGGTAAAACCACTAACAAGTTAACCGCAGTTTACGATGAAATAGTCGCAGCAGGCTGGCCTGAACCCGCTATTGTGCCGCTGGATTTAAAAGGGGCAACAGCGAAGCACTATAAAGACATGGCAGCCACTATTAAAGCAGAGTTTGGCAAGCTGGACGGTGTATTACACAACGCGGGTCTGCTTGGCGTATTAAGTCCATTTGAGCATCTGGATTTACCGACCTGGCAGGACATTATGCAGGTCAATGTAACAGCGGCAATGTTGATGAGTCAGGCTCTCATTCCGGTATTAAAGCTAGCGCCACAAGCTTCTGTTGTATTTACCTCCTCTGGTGTTGGACGTCAGGGCAGAGCCTACTGGGGAGGCTATGCAGTATCTAAGTTCGCTACCGAAGGTTTGATGCAGGTGATGGCGGCTGAATACGAAGGCACCTCGCTGCGGGTCAATGCGATTAACCCTGGTGCCACCCGTACCAAAATGCGTAGCAAAGCTTATCCGGGCGAAGACCAGTTAAGTTTGCCAACAGCTGAGCAAATTATGCCGCTGTATCTGTATTTAATGAGTGATGACAGCAAAGCTGTGAATGGCCAGTCGCTGGATGCGCAGCAGAAATAAAGGCTAAAAAAAACCGCCACTTCACTACTGAAACTGGCGGTTTTTTTATATTCACAGATGATTACTTCTTCGACAGTATCTCTTCGCCGTTTGCCTGAGCGTAAGCGTTCCATACATCGACTTTACTATTGAAGTTTTCTATAGCCTGAGTACCTGCTTCAGCTAACAAAGCTTCGATATCTTTGCTGTACTTACCATCTACTTTATGGAATGGCACAACTTTAATACCGCGGTCTACAAGAGACTTTTTCATGGTATGAGTTTTCAGTAAATGTAATTTACCGGCATCAACATAAAAAAACTGACTTTCTTTATTGATCGTTTTAAATTTTGGTTTAACCGGACGTTTGCCTTTTGACTCAGTATCATCATCATGACTAACGACAACATCTGCATTGAGCTGATAACCCAGTTGTTCCAGAGTAAAACCCTGAGCTTTTGCTAAAGCACGGATTTGAGACAACACTTCAGTTTCTTTTTGACGTTCGGCCAATACAGAATTTAACGTTTCAATTACTTCATGTAATTTAACAGTCGTGATTTCTTTAGCGGCTTTTTTCAGTTCTTTTTTATCAAGTAACAATGACATGAAAATCTCCCGTGGATAAATACTAAGAATGATAGTACAGAATCATTCTTACAAATTAAAGCTCAAACATAATCTTATTTAGTAAATAAAATAAAAAATGCCTGTTTTAGCCTGATTTTGACTTTATTCACTCCTTACTTACTGGGAATGAAAAAATGATCGGGCCAATAAAAATCAGCGTTTTATAGTCTTTAGTCTTTTAATAGATGAAGATTTTTCAAGTAACTGCGAAACTCGTCTGATAACTTTTTATCCTGGAGCGCATATTCAACAACAGCCTTCAGATAACCTATTTTACTACCGCAGTCATGCGACTTACCTTGTAAATGATAGGCTTCGATTTGTTCAACTAATAATAAATGATGTAAAGCATCTGTCAGTTGAATCTCGCCACCAGCGCCAGGAGCTGTGTGACGTAATAAATCCCATACTTTAGCTGACAACACATAGCGTCCGGTAATAGCCAGATTAGACGGTGCATCTTCAATCTCTGGCTTTTCGACCATAGTACGAATTAAAGCCGATTGCCCCTGCACTAACTGTTCACCTGAAATATCTACTATGCCGTATTTATTTACTTCAAGCGCTGGCACAGGTTCTACCATGATTTGGCTGGCACCTGTGGTTTCAAAACGTTGGATCATGGCTTTTAAGTTATGAATACGGGCGTCTGCATGATACTTATCAATCAAAACATCCGGCAGTATCACCGCAAAAGGTTCATTGCCAACCACAGGAGCAGCACAAAGTACCGCATGACCCAACCCCAGAGCCACAGGCTGACGCACTGAAATAACAGTAACATTTTTTGGGTTAATAGAACGCACGTCCTCCAGCAAGGAGCGCTTTACCCGCTTTTCCAGCTGGTTCTCCAACTCAAAACTGGTATCAAAGTGGTTTTCTATCGAGTTTTTACTGGAATGAGTCACCAGCACAATCTCGGTAATACCAGCAGCTGCAGCTTCTTCCACCACATACTGAATTAACGGCTTGTCCACTACAGGCAACATTTCTTTTGGGATAGCTTTAGTCGCCGGCAACATTCTGGTGCCTAAACCTGCCACAGGGATCACTGCTTTTTTTAACTTCACCATAGACTATGGTTCCTTCAGAAAAATCTTAACTTATTGTTCTATCATAACCTGAGCGTCAGTAAGCAGCCAAACAGATTTACCTCTGCTGAATTTGTTGCTCTGCTCATTTAACAAAGAGATTGCTGGTCGGTGTTCCACCTTAGGTCAGATCTGTTATCGTAGCGCCAGTTTTCTACAAGGTGATTCCATGCGTTCCTTAAAACACTTATTTGCCAATAACACGGCGTGGGCTGAGCGGGTTGAGCAGGAAGCTCCCGGTTTTTTTAAACAACTGTCAGAGCAACAAGCTCCTGAATACTTATGGATCGGTTGCTCCGATAGCAGGGTTCCTGCCAATGAAATAGTGGGCTTATTGCCGGGTGAACTATTTGTTCATCGCAATGTGGCTAATCTGGTATTACACTCCGACATTAATTGCTTGTCTGTGCTTCAGTACGCTATCGATATCTTAAAAATCAAACATATTATTGTCTGTGGCCATTATGGTTGTGGCGGTGTAGCCGCTGCGATGAACAAACAACGTATTGGTTTTGTTGATAACTGGTTACGCAATATTAAAGATGTCTATGCACTGCACAGAGATGAGTTGGATAGCTTTGAAGACGATGGCCAACGAGTGAACCGCTTGTGTGAACTGAACGTGATGGAACAGGTACGCAATGTCTGTCATACCAGCTTTGTTCAGGACGCATGGGAGCGTGGCCAGCAACTGACTGTACATGGCTGGGTCTATAGCTTACGTAACGGTCATATAAAAGATTTAAGAGTCAGCCACTCCAGTGCGACACAGATAGACAATATTTATGCACTGGAGCCAACGGAAGAGTTTAGTACTGAAAAATAACAACCTTCAATGAAAAACGACTTCGGTTTTGGGCACTTGCTTATAAGTAGCGCTGTGCCCTTTTACCCACTCTCCATTCTGTAAATACTCCGAGCTGATCTGAAGTATCCCTGTTGGTTCCAGTACCGAATGGGAGCGCACTTGCGTGATGCCTTGAGCATTGTTTTCTACTTTTTCCAATGCTTCAATACTTTTTGTATCAGGATTGTAGGTCATAGTGCCGTGGGTATAAAAACCTGCGGTAGTGAAATAATAATATGCAATTTTTTTCTGCTTTTGATCCCAGAAAATCATAGTCTCACCGCCGTATTCGCCATCATTGATGGAATGCACAGTTTTAATCGCCTGACCATTTAACGCCCTGCTCCATATGGAGCGGTCAATCAGTTTTTTCTCTTTGCCAGGTTGTGTTAAATCGCCTTCCCAATGGCTATCTAAAAAAGGCCGGAATATTTCCAGTTGTGGATGTAATGCAGGCGGCGCTGCGACCGCTGTACATGCAAAGACTGCGGCTATGAACCAAAGTGTCTTTATCATGATTTTTCCTGATAATAATCCAGCATATCCTGCTCAACCTCCTGCGAAAAGGCTTTGGTTTTAATAGCATAGTGCTGCAAAAATTTGTCTTCGTTTGTTTGCGGAACCCAGGCCGGCACTGTCGCTGTATGACCCTCTGCATCTAAAGCGACAAAGCTGATAATACAATGATTGGTTTCCAGCATTTCACCGCCTTTGGTGTCACCAGAGCGTACCTGTACCAGCACATGCATACTGGTAGTACCGGTATAGACGATACGGGCTATTAGTTCGACCTGATGCCCAACTAAGATGGGTCTGCGAAAGCGGATAGTGCCGACAGACACAGTCACACAATACAATCCACTCCAACCGGCTGCGCAGGCATAGGCCACTTGGTCAATCCACTTCATCACCATACCACCATGCACTTTACCGCCAAAGTTGACATGAGTAGGCTCGGCTAAAAATCGGAATTCGACTGTCCTTTTACCCGACATAAAATCTTATCCTTATTGTTTTTTATCAGCATAGTTTGTTTTTCGAAAAAAACGAACCAAACCACTGATATAAATGATTTTTTATAGGATCACTGTTTTATTGCCATGCACAAAAACCCGGTCTTCCAGTACCAGTTGTAAGGCTTTGCTTAACACGTTTTTCTCGACATCCCGACCCGCTTTTACCATATCCATAGCGCTGTAGGTATGATCCACAGGGGTCACCAGTTGCTTAATAATAGGGCCTTCATCCAGATCGTCCGTGACAAAATGGGCGGTAGCGCCAATAATTTTCACGCCTCTTTTATGCGCCTGATGGTATGGATTAGCACCGATAAAAGCCGGTAAAAAACTATGATGAATGTTGATAATGCGCTCTTTGTAATGCGCTACAAAAGCCGGGCTTAGTACACGCATGAACTTTGCCAGCACTAAATAATCGGCCTGATAAGGGTCTATCACCTGTCGAAGCTCGGCTTCATGCTGCTCACGACTTAAGTTGATGTGACTGACCAGGTGGTAGGGAATATCAAACTTTTCGGCCAGACTTTGTAAATCCGGATGATTGCCAACAACAGCTGCAATATCCAGTTTTAATGAGCCGTCATACACCTTCATTAAAATATCACCCAGGCAATGCGCCTCTTTGGTCACCAGTATCACTACTTTTTTTCGTCCTGCAGCCACCAGCTGCCGAGTACTACCTGGCGGTAAAGCTCGGTCTAAATCCAGCATCAGAGTTTTGTCATTGAAAATCCCCTCCAGCTGAGTGCGCATAAAAAACTGACCTGATTCCGGGTCAACATATTCGGTGTTCCGGATGATGTTCAACTGATGCTTGTAGCAAATGTTGGTAATTTGGGCAATTAAACCTTTTGAATCCGGGCATTCAATTAACAAAACTTTCTTTTCCATATCAACTCTCGTCACGCCATAGCAAAAACAAACACAGCACTAAGGTGATGTGTCAATCAAGTGGATTCAGGTGGTTTGGTTGTTTTTCTATAAACGGCGGTTTAAACCGCTCTTGGGTGTTGGCTGTAGATTGCATCGAACAACTGTCTGCTATTAATCCCAAGTTTTAACACTATTGTAAAGTGATTTTCTATCAGAGTGCTTTTGGGCCTTGCTTGTCCTTTGTGCATGCGGACGCCATAATGGTCCTCATTTTTTTCTGTTGGTATTTTGAGGAACTGATGCCCTCTTATCAAATGCAGGTGCTGGGCACCATCCGCTCACCCTATAAACAAAAGTTTGCTATTCCCCGCCAGCCAGGCCTGATAGCTGAAGCCAAAGCTGAACTGGTGTTGGAACCCGGTTATGACGATGACGCTATTGTCCGTGGCATTGAAGCTTTTAGCCATTTATGGCTGGTTTTTGTTTTTCATGAAACAGCCAACAAAGGCTGGTCACCGCTAGTGCGGCCACCACGATTAGGTGGCAATGAAAAAAAAGGGGTTTTTGCTACCAGGGCGACCTTTCGACCAAACCCAATTGGACTTTCTGTCGTAAAACTGGAAGGTGTGGTACGTAAACAAGGCCGTTTAATTATTCAGCTCTCCGGAGTCGATCTGCTGGACGGTACACCAATATTGGATATTAAACCTTACCTGCCCTACGCCGACGCTTTACCAAATGCTGCCGGTGGTTTTGCTGACGCGGCGCCTGAAACCGATATGACAGTCAGTTTTGAACCTGCTGTTCTGCAGTTTTGTCAGCGGCAAAAAGATCAGCCTGAATTAGCAGTATTGATAGAAAAGGTGTTAAAACAAGATCCGCGCCCCCAGTACAAAAAACAAAAAGCGGAGCAACAGAGCTATGGCATGACGCTGTATCACTTTAATATCAAATGGACAGTGAATGGAGTACACAATCATGTTACCGAGATCAGGCATGTTAAAGAAAAACAACAGGAGCATGACGTTCAGCCTCTGTCTGACGCTTAGCGCTCCTTTATGGCTTTATGCCGCTGAGCTCCCCCCCTTACCGGAACCGGTCAGTAACAATCTGGTCATGACCACCACTGTGGCTGGCCGCACTTATGTCGCCAGCTTTATGGGACTGGCTTCAGGAAAGACCCATGCCGATGTGCATAACAGAGTCTGGCAATGGACTGTGGGTGAACCTACCTGGCTAAAAGCTCCAGCCGTACCTAGTCGTCAACGCTTAAGTGGCCGACTTGCAAGCTCTGGTGTCACCTTGCAAAACCACTTTTTTATCTTTGGTGGTTACACAGTGGCCGCCAATGGCACAGAAGTATCAAGCGCAGAGGGCTACCGCTACAGCCCGGTCACCAAAGCCTATAACAAGCTGCCGGACATGCCGGTCGCTGTCGACGACAGTGTGGCTTTGGCTTATAACAACAGATACATTTATCTGGCCAGCGGCTGGTCGCAAGATGGCAATGTTAATCTGGTGCAAGTCTTTGATAATTTTACGCAGAAATGGAGTCAGGCTACGCCTTTTCCCGGCACTCCGACTTTTGGTTTGGCTGGTGCCTTATCCGGGACCAGTGTGCTGCTTTGTGATGGCGTCAAAGTCAGCTATCAAACCTTACCGCGTCAGTATCAGACGCAAGCTCAATGCTGGTTAGGTGAAATCAGTAAATCAGACGCCAACCGTATCAGCTGGCAACAAATCCAGCATCCAACAGGTAAAGCCCGTTATCGTATGGCGGCAGCTGCTGTCAAACAGGACGGCAAAGACTTGATTGTCTTTATAGGCGGCAGTGAAACCGCTTATAACTACAATGGTATTGGCTACAACGGTACGCCAGCACAACCTTCTGCTGAAGTCTGGGTGTATTCATTAACAGACAAAAGTTGGTTAAAAGCAGAAAACACCAGAGCTGTGATGGATTTACGCACACTGGTGAGCATGAACAACGAGCTTTACAGCTTAGGTGGCATGGTTGCAGGGCAAAATCTGACCACAGAATGGATAAAACATCAGATTAAGCTACTGCCCTAATAACAGGCTTGGTAGAATAGCGGCCATTCACAGAATTATTAAACTTAAAACTCACGGAACTATTTATGCGGACAAGTCAGTATTTACTCTCTACGATGAAAGAAACCCCGGCTGATGCCGAAATTATTAGCCATCAATTGATGTTACGCGCCGGTATGGTGCGTCGTCTGGCGTCAGGTTTGTACACTTGGTTGCCCAGTGGCCTGCGGGTTTTACGTAAAGTAGAGCAAATTGTCCGTGAAGAAATGAACAAAGCCGGTGCTATTGAAGTGTTAATGCCGGTTGTGCAACATGCTGAGCTGTGGCAGGAATCTGGCCGTTGGGAAAAAATGGACGCAGAATTGCTGCGTTTTAAAGACCGTCACCAGCGCGATTTTGTGTTGGGTCCCACGCACGAAGAGGTGATCACCGATTTAGTCCGTAAAGAAATCAGCAGCTACAAACAGCTGCCTATTAATTTGTATCAAATTCAGACCAAGTTCCGTGATGAACGTCGTCCACGTTTTGGTGTGATGCGTGCGCGCGAATTTTTAATGAAAGACGCCTACTCTTTTCATTTAAGTCAGGAAAGTTTGCAGCAAACTTATGACGCTATGTATCAGGCGTACTGCAATATCTTTACTCGCTTAGGTTTAGATTTCCGCCCTGTGTTAGCCGATACAGGTGCTATTGGCGGCAGCATGTCGCACGAATTCCATGTGCTGGCCGCTTCTGGTGAAGATGCGATTGTATTCTCTGATGAGAGCGATTATGCCGCCAATATCGAAAAAGCGGAAGCACTGCCACCACAAGGTCAGCGCCCTGCTGCAACTCAAGCGAAAACTGAAGTGGCAACACCCAACGCGAAAAGCATTGATGAGGTGGCAGCCTTTTTAAAGCGAGATGCCGCGGCTATTGCTAAAACCTTACTGGTGCAACTGAACCCGGAATTAAGCTTTGATGAAGTAAAAGCGCTGCTGGCGAATGCAGATGCCGAAGTTCTTGAAAACACCTGGCGCTCTAAAGTCGTTGCCTTGGTAATACGTGGCGACCATGAGTTAAACGAAATCAAAGCTGAAAAACACCCACTAGTGGCTTCTCCGCTGCAATTTGCCAGTGAAGAAGATGTATTGGCTGTCACTGGTGCTAAACCAGGTTCTGTCGGTCCTGTGGGTTTAACTATCCCTGTGGTTGTCGACCATGCTGCAGCGCATTTAGCAGACTTTGTTACTGGCGCCAATAAAGACGGTTTCCACTTCACAGGCGTGAACTTCGACCGGGATATCACCACGTATCAGGTGGCTGATTTACGAAATGTGGTTGAAGGTGATCCAAGCCCATGCGGTAAAGGTAAGTTAGTTATACGCCGCGGTATTGAGGTAGGTCATATTTTCCAGTTGGGTGATCGTTATTCATCTGCTATGAAAGCCGGTGTACTGAACGAAGAAGGCAAACACCAGATTATGACCATGGGTTGTTACGGTGTCGGCGTATCCCGCATTGTTGCGGCTGCTATTGAGCAAAACCATGACGAATACGGTATTAAATGGCCAGTGGCCATAGCACCATTTCAGGTGGCGATAGTGCCGATGAATATGCACAAATCAGTACGTATTCAGGAAGCGGCTGAGCAGCTGTATAAAGAACTGAGCGCAGCTGGCTTTGAAGTTTTATTTGACGATAGAAAAGAGCGTCCTGGTGTGATGTTTGCTGATATGGAGCTGTTAGGTGTGCCTTATCACATTATCGTAGGCGAACGTAATCTGGATGAGCAGAAAGTAGAGCTGAAAAATCGTCTGACTGGTGAAAAGTTGATGCTGGCCTTATCTGATGTGGTAGCTCAGATAAAATCGCTCTGATTACAGTCCGTCATCTACAAGGCCCTGTTCTGACGGGGCCTGTTTTTTTAAGGAGTCTTTGATGTATTTTGGTAGTCATTCCATTCCTGAGCTCGCGGGACTTAAGTTTGCACAGCGGATGCAAGTGATCCGCGCAGCCACTGAGCAAGTCCCTACTCCACAAAAACTTTTATTGAACCTGCTCAAACTGGCCATTTTAATTCCGCTGTTTTTAGTCATAGCTCAATGGGAATCATGGCAAAGTACTGTCACTATCATTGTATTGCTGGCTGCCTACCCTTTGTTGACAAGGCCTCTGACCTTTGCCTTGTGTCGCCCCTACTTACAACAAGCCCGCACTAAACTGCGGCTCTAGTAACGCCTCATGCTGAAATTTTTATGTGACATAACCAACAAAGAAGGCCGCAGCTGTCCTCTGGAGCAAAGGTTTAGCAAAAAACAGCAAGCCATAGCGGACCGTGAGCAGGAATTACTGCACATCGCCCATCAATTGGTGAAGGCCGAAGGTTACGCTAATTTGACGATGGATAAACTGACAGCGGCCAGCCCTTATTCCAAAGGCACCATCTACAATCATTTTTCCAGTAAAGAAGATGTGATCACTGCCCTTTGTAATTCTGCTTTACGCCATGAAATCAGCTTGTTTAAAAAAGCAGAATTATTTAATGGCAGCAGCAGGGAAAAAGCCTTAGCTTTGCATCAGGCCTATTTATTGTCGGCAAAAATGCAGCCCATTTTGTTTAGTTGTTTATTGACGGCTAAGTCGCCCTGGGTGCAGGAAAAAAGCTCGCCTGCGCGCTTAACTGTGCAACAAGAGCTTGAAAAGGAAGTGACACAGATGGTCGATCTGTTGCTGCAGCAAGCCATAGATGCCAACGAGTTGCAGCCGAAAAACGCAGCAACCATCGATCTGATGGCCTTTGCCAATTGGGCAATTTCTTTTGGTGGCATAGCACTTTTAAGTAGTGCCAGCGAAACGTACAGCATAGAACGTCTGCAGGGAACCCATCCATTTTTGTTCAACCTAAACTGCATGCTCGATGGCATGAACTGGTTGCCACTGAGCACTGACTGGGATTATTGCCAGAGCTGGCTGAGGATTGAGAAAGAAATCTTTAGTGCCGAACAACAGCAGCTCGCCACTGGCTTACCACTGACATTAAGTTAACTAAAGCATAGATCGGTTATATTTCTGTAGCGATGCAACTTTTTTCAACTATTTAACACAAATCAATGCAGCAAAGCTGATGATCCAGATCATGCTTTACCAGTATAATAATCAAGATGTTATTTCCCCTAACGGATGCAAATTTATGGTCTTACGCATGAAGCCTGTTTTAATATCGTGCCTGTTGTTACTGGCGGTCACTGGCTGTGCCAGCAAAAAAGCAGCGGATGAGCAACAGGCTCAAACTAATTATCAGGACCCACGAGACCCTATTGAATCGGTGAACCGGGATATCTGGGATTTTAACTACGACGTATTGGATGCTTATGTGCTGCGTCCTGTTACTGTAGGTTATATGACGGTAGTACCTAAACCTGCCCGTACTGGTGTAGCGAATATGGTCAACAACCTGAGTGAACCAGCAAGTTTCGTCAACGCCTTGTTACAAGCGAAACCCAGAAGCGCAGCTATTAGTCTTGGACGTTTTGTGCTGAACAGCACACTGGGGTTGTTCGGCTTATTTGATGTCGCAACCCGCATTGATCTTAAAGCACAGGATGAAGATTTTAACCAGACCCTGGCGGTATGGGGACTGGGTGATGGGGGGTATCTGATGGTTCCTGCGCTGGGCCCTACCACCACAAGAGGCCTGGTCGCCGGAGTTGTCGACGGCCTTTATTTCCCTCTGGGTTTGTTAAATTCGAATCTGACGATCACCCGCTTTACTGTCTCAGCATTGGATGGACGAGAGCAACTGATGTCGATGGAACAATTACTCAACGAATCTGTCGATCCTTATGCTTTTATCAAAGAAGCCTATTTCCAGCGGATCGAGTTTAAGATTCACGATGGCAATCCACCACAGAAAGAGGAAGACGAAGAGTATTTAGACGAGTATTTGCCATAACCTTGTATTACTGATCAATAAGGCCAGCATCAGCTGGCCTTTTTTCTTGTTCAAAGCTCAGACTTATTCTAATTTTCCAGTTCTAACCCTTTAAAATCAAAAGGTTTAGCATTCACAAAAGATGCACTGCTTTCCCCCGCATAAATTTGACCAGCATCCAGATTCAACTTCTTAACCTGAGCACTCTCTCTAAAATCTATGTTACGAAAATCTACCCACACCACGTTAGGTGACAGCACATTCTCAAAATAGTAAACAAGATTGCGCTGATCAGCCACCACACGCCATCTGGTATTGGATAAATGAGGCTGGTCCGCTGTGCCTATACCATAAGGCACAGACACATTCCGAACAATGCTAAAGACGCTGGCCACCGCAATTTTCGCATCGCTGGTTTGTGGGATCATGTTCAAGTAATACCAGGCTCGGACCAGACGATCGGACGCTCTTGCTGTTCCTGGCAAAAAGGCCTGTCCTGACACAGAATCCCAATAGCTTTTCACCGCAAGTTGTTGTTCATACGGCGGATCATTAGTCATCACCTGATAGGTTTTATCGTGGTGGATCACCAGTTTACCGCCTATATATTCGAAGATCGCACTGTCCCCTGTCGCATCAGACAAGGACAAATGCACCGTAGTAAATTTATCTGTACCAGGAATAAAGTCGGAGACAATAGCAAAAGTTTCCTTACGGAAGAACGCCACAGCCTGCTCTACTGTGGCAAAGTTATCAAGAGCATATTGAGCCCAAGCCGCTATGGTTAAGCCAGGCTTGTCACCATGGTACTCAAATTTGGGATACTCAGAAGCAACCAGCCACAGCAGATTTGCCACCAGACCTTTTTCATTCATGCCATCAGGGGTTGCGATGTCCCAGGAACTGGCCGCGATACTGCCATATTTGGATCGCCATGAAATAGAATTAGGCCCTACCTGTCCACTGCGCTGCATTCCCCGGGGAAATATCCACAAATTAGCGGGGATATCTATGGAGAAATCCATACTTCGGCCTGTTAACACCGTATCTTGCGGACCAATATAAACTAATCGGGTACAAGCCTGGACGGGATAAAAACTGGCACCAAGACATGCCAGGATTAAACCGAACAGCATAGAAATCGAATATTTCATCATCCTCTCCTTTCGCTATTTTTATATGAGTTTCCATGGAACCGTTCTTCCGTTGAAAAATCTACGATTTAACAGTCACTTCGGCTTTGTGATGCATTAAAAATAGTTAAGAAAAAAGGAGGTAGATCATTTTTATTTTATAGATACTTTCTCTAACACAGCGCTGGTCTGCTTTAAACCCGCAGCTGTAGCCCCGCCTATAACGTAAATAGCCTCATCCAGTACAACAGCACCCAAACCATGACGGGGTAGCGGCATTTCTCCGTGCTGCTGCCAGTTATTTTCTGCAGCAGAATAAGCCCAGACTTTAGTGAATACTCCGCCGCCCTGCTCAAAAAACTCCCCTCCAAATACCCAGAGCTGTTGATGAAGTACAGCAGCGGCTAAACCGGCTTGTGCTTCAGGCATAGCTTTTTCCAAAGCCCACTGCTGGTTTTTTGGATTAAACCTATGAACACCAGCTTTGTTGCCAGCTTTGACTTGCCGGCCACCAACCAGATAACCCTGGTCATTCCATACTGCAGCTGCAGCGCTATTTTTTGCCTCAGGCAAAGCTGGCGCTATTTCAGTTTTTAATGACTTTGGATCAAAAATCCAGTGGATGGCTACATCAATCTGATCTTGCCACTGGGCATTTGCCTCTGTTGCAGGAGAACGTCCTGACACAAGATGTACTTTGTCACTCAGCACAAAACTAACGGTTTCACTTAAAGGTGCAGGCAAGGTCGCAACTTTTAGCCAACCTTGCTGCTTCAGATTTAATTGCAATACATCAGCACTGGCACTCCAGTTCCCACTATTAGCCTGAATAAAACCACCGAATAAAAACAGCTGGTCACCCACAGCCACCAACTGACCATGATGGCGCCCTTCAGGTAACGCTGGTCCATAACGCCATGTGTTGGTTTTTGGATTGTAGATCTGCACTAGTGCCGTCATTTGGCCTTGTTGCTTTGGTAATTCAGAACTTAAGCCACCGGCGACATAGATTTCGCCCTTAAATACGGCAGGGTAAATCTCCTGCACAGGCAAAAGCATATCGGCCTGCCTCTGCCAGTTCAAACTAGCAGCCAGCAGCTGAGCACTAAACACCATCAACAAAATACCAACAATCTTCATGAGAAACTCCAATAAAAAAAGGCCAGCGGATTGCTCCTGCTGGCCTTCTGAAGCTATTAAAAAACTTAGCTTTGCATACGCTCAGCGCCGTGCATCCAACGTACTAAAGTACCGGATAACATCCAAAGCACCACAGCAAAAACCACCAGCGCTACAGCTATACCACCAAATACTACCAATAAACCAGCGTGGGCGGCCTGTACACCAAAAGATGCGGCAAATTCAACGACAGCAGGATTGTCACCTGCAGTATCAGAATAAGCACCCACAAAACCTGCCAGATAATGAGCTACGGCAGGCATCAGGAACCAAACACCCATGATTAGTGAAGCCAGTTTCACCGGAGCCAGTTTAGTCATTAAGGACAAGCCCACAGGAGAAATACACAACTCACCTAAAGTGTGGAATAAAAACGCTAAAGTTAACCACATCATGCTGGATTTAGCAGAAGGGTTGACCTGCATCTCAAATATACCTGCGATCAGGAACAGGAAGCCGATAGAAGTTAACAACATACCAAATAAAATTTTGATAGGTGCGTCAGGTTGTTTATTCATTGCATTGAGTTTCACCCATAACCAGGCAAATACAGGAGCAAACATCAGAATAAACAGCGGGTTTAACGATTGGAACCAACCAGCAGGGACTTCAAAAGTGCCTACCATACGGTCTGTGTGTTCAGAAGCGAACAAACTCATTAAACCACCCGCTTGCTCAAAAGCCAGCCAGAACATAGTCACGAAAATAAACAGGAATAACACCACTCGCAGACGATCAAACTCAACTTTAGTTAAAGGAGTCGGAGTACCTGAAGAGCTGCGGGACAAAATACGACCCGGCACTTTGCCTAAATCACCTAAGTATTTTTGTGCAAACAATAATTGGATCACCACAGATAAGGTCATACCAATACCAGCAGCTAAATAGCCATAACGCCAGCCGAATGCATCGCTTTCACCTAAAGACGAGGTGACTAATGGCGCGATAAAAGCACCTAAGTTGATACCCATATAGAAAATAGTGAAGCCACCGTCACGACGGGCATCACCTTGTGGATACAAGTCACCCACTATCGCAGAGATATTCGGTTTAAATAAACCGTTACCAGCAATAATAAAACCTAAACCCACATAAAACAGCGACATGCTGTGAGGTGTCGCCGCAAACAAGGTGTACTGGCCTATGGCCATTAAAGCACCACCGAGAATAATAGATTTACGCTGGCCTAACAGATTGTCTGCAATCAAACCACCAAATAAAGTGGCGGCGTACACCAAGCCTGTGTAGTACCCGTATAACAACAAGGCATCGCCGTGACTCAGGCCAAAACCTGGGTTGGTCGATTCAGTGGCGGCAACTAAAGTCAGAATAAGTAAAGCGCGCATCCCATAGTAGGAAAAACGCTCCCACATTTCTGTGGAAAAAAGCAGGAAGAGTCCTTTCGGATGACCGAATAAAGTCCCCGAAGCTGGCGGTTGATTCATAACGTGATCCTAGATTGTGGGTTTATTTTAATTATGGTTAAAGCGACTTGACTGTCAGGTGCAGACTGCAATGTGCAGGTCCAAACACCGGACAGACTTCTCAAAGTTGCCGTGTTATAGCCTATTGGCCAGCAAATGAAAAGAGGCAAAGGGGCAGAACGCCGACGCAAAAGGCCAGAGCCTGACCTTTTGCTTATTTAATCGGCAGTTTCAGCAGCTATTTAAGCAAGACTTCAGCCTGAGTTAAGGCTTTAGCTCGAGACTCAGCTTCAGCTTTGGCTCAGTAAAACTAAGCACTTCAGACTGCACTTGGGGTCCATTTTCGTCATTCAGTACTTGTCCTGATAAAGACAAACGGGCACTGATTTGGATACGTTCTGCGTTAGCCAAAGTCCAGCCAGGTTGCATGGCCTGAGCTTCACTCAGTTCAATGCTTTGAGTGCCATTAAACACAGCCAGCTTTTGCACTGCTAAAGGCAAAGGCGGACCATCCACAGCTTTAGCAAATACAAAAAGAGTACCGGTTTTGTATTGCTCCGCCAACTCTGGACTGATACTCAGCTGCACTGAAATCTGACGACCAGATACAGCGGCTGTATTCGGCGCTTCGGCTTGTTCTGGTGTTGAAGTCAGCCCAAGTTTCTGCTGCACCAGGGCATAGCGTGGGTCGGCTTTATCCAGTTTCGGTAATAACAACTGCCAGGCCTTTTGAGCTTGTTCTTTATCGCCACGCTCTTCAGCCACCATACCCAGCATAGACAAGGCGTCGGTATTTTCAGGGTCCTGTTGCAGCACTTTGGCTAAACTCCGCGCCGCTTTAGCCAGATGTTCCTCGCTGCCGCCGACCAACAGTGCCTGACTGTAACTAATCAACACATTGACGCGGTTAGGGGTTAAAGCCAATGCTTTTTCAAAAGCTTCAATGGCATCATCCAGCATGCCTTTAGACAACCAAATGCGGCCAATTACAAACCAGGCCACTGCATCATCACCTTCTTTACTGATTTTTGTCCGCAGCGCCAACGCAAATAACTCTATTTCTTCGTTTGTTAAGGGTTCTCCCTTATTTAACAAGGCGCGCTCGCCATAAGCCGGGAGCTGCTGCTGCGCAGTCTGCCAGTTATTCAGTTGCGTATAATGGCCTGTCTGGCTGTACAGTGCGACTGTGCCCACAACCACAAGCAACGAAGTGCCCAGCACCCAGGCAGTTGCAGAGCTTGAAGTCGTTTGCTGACTTTGCTGTGATTGCAAATACTGAGCTTTTAATTCCGTAGCGGCCTGAGTGAAATCCTGCTCTGCTAGTTCGCCATTGTCACGAGCTTGTGACAACAAACGTAGTTTATCTTCGAACTGCACCACCGGATTTAACTGCACTTCTTCTCCCTGGCGGCGGAAAAATAACAGCAATATCAGAACAAGCGCCAGCATCAAAGCTGCGGCAAAACTTAACGACATCAGCATCAGCTTTTTCTCCTGTACTGCTCAATCAGTTGGTCGAGTTGCTGTTCCAGCTCTGGCTCTGACTGCATCTGAGCCTGGTCTGCGGCTTCTGACACCACAGCTTTACCTTGGGCCTTACGACGTACCAAAAGTAATACCATCAGTCCGACCACCATCAGCGCTGGCAATAACCATAAAATTAAGGTGAATTTATTCAGCGGCGGCTGGTAATGCACAAAATCGCCGTAACGGCTTTTCATATACTCCAGCACTTGTGCTTTGTCTTGTCCCTGCTGCACCAGCTCCAATGTTTTATTGCGCATATCTACGGCAACAACAGCATTAGAGTCAGCAATATTCTGGTTCTGACATTTAGGGCAACGCAATTCGTGCGTCAGCTCCTTAAATAAAGCTTGCTGCTCCGGGCTTTTAAACTCTATTAAGACTTGGGTCGCCTGTGCTGCACTGATAAGAAACAGCAGGCTTAGAAAAAAGTACTTCATACCCTACTCCTGCAAGCTTTGATAAGCAGCAGCCAGCTTTTGCTGCCAGACCTGCGGGTTAATATCACCAATATGGTGCTGACGAATAATACCCTGGGCATCCACTAAGAAGGTTTCCGGCGCACCAGTGACGCCTAAATCAAAAATCAGTGTGCGGTCTTTATCCAGAATATTCCACTGATACGGGTTGCCTTGTTGCTCCAGTTTTAATGCCACTTCCTGCTGTAAAGCAGCAAGGTTAAACACCTCACCAAACGCAGCGTCAACCGGCTGTTGATAATACAAACCGACGATCATCACTCCCTGTTCGCGCAGCTCCGTTAAATAGGCAAGCTCGGCATTACAGGTCACACACCAGGTGCCCCAAACATTAAGTAAAAACGGCTTGCCCTTGACACTATCAGGCGTCCAAATCTTTTCCGGCTGCTGTAAATCCGGTAAGGCAAATGCAGGCAATGGCTTGTCAATCACTGAAGACTCTCGTTCCATAGGATTAGAGAATAAACCACTGAACAAAAACACTGACAAACCAATAAAGAGTGCAAATGGGATAAAAAATGCAAGTTTACGCATTTGCTGTCTCCTTCAGTTCCCCAGGTGCAGCTTTACGACGGTAGCGTTTATCGCACAATGCAATCAAACCGCCCAGCGCCATTAATAAGCCACCCAGCCAAATCCAGCGTACAAAAGGTTTCACATACAAACTTAAGGCCCAGCTGTCATCAGACAAGGACTCACCCAAGGCCACATACAAGTCACGACTTAAACGGGCATGCACAGCAGCTTCTGTCATCACAGTACGCTGCACTGTATAAAAACGTTTCTCTGCATGTAAGTGAGTGACATAGTCGCCCTGGTAGCTAACATCCAGCTCAGCCGCTTCACCTGTGTAATTGGGGCCATTCAGTGGATAGACTTCCACTAGCTTAAACTGATAACCAGCCAACTCCACTTGCTCACCTGCTTTCATTCTGACCTGAGTTTCAACGCTGTAGGTTTTGGTCATAGCCACACCGACCACCAGCACCGCAAAGCCAATATGCGCCAGCGTCATGCCAAAATGGCTGGCGTTGAGCTTAGTTAAGCCTTGTTTGACTGAGCCGAACTGCTGCAAGCGCTGCAACAATTCAAAAATAGCGGAAGAACCGACCCAGGCACCGAGTAATAAACCTAACAAGGCTAAATTGGCCTGAATACTTTGTGTCGCCGCCAAAGTGCCCAGCGCCAGAATCAAAGTCGCTATCGCCACTAAACTCATTGGCTTCAGTAAAGGTTGCACTTGCTGTTGTTTCCAGCGCACCCAGGGGCCTAAACCCAGCAACAAGGCAAAAGGGATCACCAGATAATAAAACAGCTGATTAAAAAACGGCTCGCCAATAGAGATTGAGCCTAAGCCAAGTTCTTTATGTACCAGCGGAAATAAAGTACCAAGCAGTACCACTAAAGTCGCGGTCAGCAGGAAAATATTATTGCCCCACAACAGTACTTCGCGGGAGAACAATTCATAGCGGGCCTGACTGCGTACTGAGTGCATCCGTAGTGCATACAGCAGTAATGAGCCACCGACCACCACCAGTAAAAACGCCAGTAAATACAAACCTCGATCCGGATCAGCAGCAAAAGAATGCACTGATACCAACACGCCTGAGCGCACTAAAAAAGCACCCAATAAACTTAACGAAAATGCAGCTATAGCCAAAAGCACTGTCCAGGACTTAAAAGTGCCCCGTTTTTCAGTCACAGCTAAAGAGTGAATAAGCGCAGTGCCGACCAACCATGGCATAAAGGAGGCGTTTTCTACCGGGTCCCAGAACCACCAGCCACCCCAGCCTAATTCAGCATAAGCCCACCAGCTGCCAAGCATGATGCCAAGAGTCAAAAACATCCAGGCCGCTAAAGTCCAGGGTCTGGCCCAGCGCGCCCAGGTACTGTCAAACTTACCGCCCATCAAGGCTGCTATGGCAAAAGCAAAAGACACGGCAAAACCAACATAGCCCATATACAACATAGGCGGATGGATGATCATGCCAAAGTCTTGCAACAACGGATTTAAGTCACGACCATCGACCGGGAAATACGGCAGACTGCGCATAAAAGGATTAGACATAAAGAGCACAAAGGCATAAAAACCTACAGCTATTAAGCCCATTACACCTAAAATTCTGCCCTGAAACTGTAAAGGTAAACTGCGGGAAAACAGCGCCACGGCAGCAATCCAGCCGGACAAGGTTAATAACCACAACAACATCGAACCTTCATGCCCACCCCAGACTGCAGTCAAACGGTAATACCAGGGCAATAAGGAGTTGGAGTTGGTCGCTACATAGACCACAGTAAAATCATTCGACCAAAAGGCGTAAGACAAAGCCCAAAATGAAAAGGCAGTCAGTAAAAACAAAGCATAAGACAGTGGATTACCTAACTGTAGTGCAGTCTGATGACCTTTAAAGCTGCCATACAAAGGGACTATGGCCAAAGCCAAAGAAATACAGAGCGCAAAGGTCAGCGCCAATTGACCATATTCTGCGATCATGGCTGTTGACCTGCAGGTTTGCCTTGTTCTGGCGTGGTAGTCTCAGGCTCAGAAACTTTAGGCTGACCATAGGACTGCATATTTTTTGGCGCCACGTGTTTAATACCTTTAACGGCTTCAGCCACTTCAGGCGGCATATATTCTTCGTCGTGTTTGGCTAACACTTCAGAAGCCAATATGGTCTTTGCATCCACTAAGACGCCCTGAGCCACAATGCCCTGCCCTTCACGGAATAAATCTGGCAATATGCTTCGTATTCCACTGTGACCAGTGGACCTGTGTCGACTAAATCGAAGCTGACTTTGAGTGAATTCGGGTCGCGGCGTACCGAACCTTTCACCACCATGCCACCAATCCGAAGCCGCTGGCCAATTTCAGGTTTTACTTTGTCATCGCCCATGCCTTCAATCAATTGGCTTGGCGTGTAAAACAAATCAATATTTTGCTGCAATGCATACAACATGGCGCCAATGGCACCACCTAACAACAACACAAAGGCCACGACAGCCACTAAGCGTTTTTGACGTCTCGGATTCATCTACTTCTCTCTCTCCTGATGTTGCCGCACCCTTTGCTCCCGCGCTGCTTTGGCGCGGATTTGTTGTTGTATTTGTTTATGTTGTCGCTTGCTGTACCACCACAAGCCCAGCAACAACAGATAGGTAGAACCAAAAGATAACCAGACAAAAAGCGCGTAACCGCCCATAGACCAAAAGTCTGCCCAGGATGTAAAAGCCATTAGCCTCGCTCTCCTTGTTGTTGATCCACCCACTGCCGGACCCAAGGTCTGTGCTGTTCAAAAATTAAAATCTGACTGCGTAAACGTAAACAGGTTAAAGCCGCTAACAGCAAGGCAAAACCTAAAAGGCTGATCAAAAGTGGCCATAACATCGAGGGATCAATCGAAGGTTTAGCAAATTTAGTAATAGTGGCGCCTTGATGTAGGGTGTTCCACCACTCAACAGAGTAATGAATGATAGGCAGATTAACCACGCCCACTATCGCCAGTAAGGAGGCGACTTTGATACCGCGGGCTGCTTCTGAAAAGGCGCCGGCAAGCGCAATCACACCCAGATATAAAAACAACAACACTAACTCGGAAGTTAAACGTGCATCCCAGACCCACCAGGTGCCCCACATCGGCTTGCCCCAGGCAGCGCCAGTCAATAATGCGATGACGGTGTAGACAGCGCCTATAGGTGCAATCGCCAATACAGCCCATTGTGCAACACGAATTTGCCAGACCAGACCTATAAAAGCAGCAATGGCCATGCTGCTGTAAGCCCCCATGGACCAAATGGCTGCAGGCACATGAATGTAAATAATGCGGTAACTATCTCCTTGCTGATAATCCGAAGGGCTAAAGGCTAAGCCCCAAATATTACCGAGCAGCAATGTAAACAAAGCCAGTCCCATCAAATAAGGCAATAAGCGGCCACACAGATGGTACAAAGTTTCAGGTTTAGCATAAGGATCTAACCAACGGAACATACTACCCCACATTCATTCGAAGCGCCTGACGCACGGCCAGAGGCACCAGCGCTAAGGCAAACAATAAAAAAGCTAATAATACAGCCAACTGCCCTGTGTAAGGCAACGCTGTGGCTGCGGCTTCCATAGCACCGCTGGCAAAAATCAGCAGTGGAATATACAAAGGTAAAATAATCAGCGCCTGCAGAATACCGCCTTTATCTGCAGCCATAGTCAGCGCCGCCCCCAGCACACTCAGCAAGCTTAATACGGGCGTACCCAGTAATAGGGTCACTACTAAAACCTGCCAACTTTGCCAATCAAGCCCCAATAACACAGCAATAAGCGGAGAGACCAACACTAAGGGCACACCGGTCGATAACCAGTGACAACAAATTTTGGCCGTGACATAACTAAACAATCCCTGACGACCTGCCACTAACTGCTCAATCACCCCATAACGGTAGTCATCTTTAAACAAACGTTCAGCCGATAACAACACACTTAACAGCGCCGCTATCCAAACCAAACCTGGCGCTATTTGTTTTAACATGCCGGGTTCAGGACCTATCCCAAGCGGAAACAAGCTCAAGACCAATAAAAAAAACACCAATGGATTCAGCCAGTCGGCCTTTTGCCGCCCCAACAGCTGTAACTCACGTTGAACTAAAGCGCGCCACATCACCATCTGTACTCCAGTTCTATCGCCTGAAGTGCCGGATAATCAGCTGACAAGCTCTGGTGGCTGGTCAATACAATAAGACCACCTTTGGCAAGATGCTGTAAAAAATGCTGTTCCAGTGTGGCGATCAACTGCTGATCCAAAGAAGTAAAAGGCTCATCCAATATCCACAAAGGTTTCGTGCTAAACCACAAACGAGCTAAAGAGACGCGACGCTGCTGACCGGCAGAGAGCATAAAACAAGGAATATCTTCAAGACCGGCCAAGCCCAGAGAGCCCAACAACTGATAAGGATCTGCCACAGCTTGTTCAGATAACGCCGACCAGAAGGCTAAGTTTTGTAAGGCTGTGAGCTGCGGGTGAATACCGCTGTGGTGGCCAATAAACAGCAACTGCTCGGCAAACTCTTCGGATTGCCCGGACAGAGGTTTACCGCGGAATAAAATCTGACCGTCTTCAGGCAAAGTTAAACCAGCCAGCAGTCGCAACAGCGAACTTTTACCGGCACCGTTTTTTCCTTGTATATAAAGCACTTGCCCTGCACTTAACTGAAAATTTAAGTTTTCAAACAACACTCTGTCCTGGCGGACACAGCTTAATGCTTCGGCGGCCAAAATTATCGACAAAGGGCAAACTCCCAAAAAAAGTCGCGGCATCTTAGCATATTGGCAATAGAATACGAATGCGCTATAACCTTGAAACAGCGGGCTTTATAGAAATTAATGTTTTAGATCAAAACCACAAGCGCCGATATAATAGAGCGAAGACCTGATGGCAACCAATGGATGTACAGCCCAGTGAACCAGATCACTCTAGATAGTGCGTTAAGTGCCCAAACCAAAGGGTCAGTACCTGCTGCTGTGCTGGTAGAAGAACATAACTATCAGGCGCTGCTGAATATTGGCAAAGATGGTATAGGCCAATTAAAGCTGCAAGGCCCGTCGGGTATGGTACTGATCCAGGATGCAAAACTGAATTTACCGGCCTTACAAGGGCAGCTAATGGTGCAATTAACTCAGGCTTTGTCAGGTCAGTTGCAATTAAAACTGAGCCAAAATGGGCCCCAGCCCATGCCAGTACAACTGACTCAGCCGCAATTGCAACAATTGGTAACCCAACTCAGTGCGCACATTTCAACGCAAACCAATTCCCAACTCAGTGCTCAACTCGCGACACAGCTGCAAACACAATCAAGTACTCATCTGGCAAAAGTTGTACAAGTGCAGGTACAAATTCAGCGCCAGGATCAGCAACTGATCTTGCAATTGGGACAAACTAAAGTGCAGTTGCCTTTACCTGCCGCCTTGCAAAGCTTAGCTGCCAACCAATGGCTGGATGCCAAACTGCAATTAAAAGCCGGACAGCTCAGCCTGGTGCTGCCCAAAGCGGCCTTACTGCCAACGACTGCGGATCCAAAAGCTGCGCCTGAATTGCTGACGGTACCGCTTAAAACTGAATCTACATCGCTCCCCCAGAAAAGCCAGCCTGTAGCAGCGGCACAAACTCCAACTCAGATAAAAACACCTGTTGCTGGCTCCGCACAACAGCAAACTATTATTCCGTTGCCTGCCCCAGTGCAGCAGCGGATTTTGCCTTTGGTCGTACCGCAGTTAACCAATACATTATCAGGCACAGTATTGAGTTTAAATGAGTTAAAACAACTGCCTTTGCCCGCAGCGACCAAACAACAACTGGCCGATCCGCACTATCAGCTGCAACTCACGCCGCAAGGTCAGCTACAACTCAAAGCTATCCCTGAACAAAAAACCATAGTGATTGAAGCTCAGCCTAAAGTGGTGCAGCTACAAAGTTCTAAAACAGAAACAAACCAGGCGGTGTCAGGCCCAATCGAAGCCACAAAGTTTATAAAACCTCAGGTAGAACCGGCAGTGCTGAATCAGGCCTGGCGCCAGTTATTGCCTATGCTGGATCCGCAGTGGGAAAATCTGGCTGAAGTACCGGAGTTGCCTGAAGCAGTCAAAGCTATTTTACAGTTAGTACGTCAAAGCCAGCCGGATGCCAGCAAACTAAGCAATCTGGCACAGCTACCGGCTCAGTTGCAGGCCTTGTTGCAATTTAATCCACTGCAAAACGTCACTATGCCGCAAACCGCAGCTGGTACTCTGGCGGTCGCTATTCAATTATTGTTAGGCCGTCTGGGACAGACCCTGCCGCAAAATGACAAAGGGCCGAATAAAGATCATAAGCTCAAAGAATTTGTCGCACAGCTCGATCACAGCCAAAGTAGTCAACTGCTGAAACAACTATCCAGCCAAAGCTCTTCAATGCAACATGCTCAGCTCGCGACTCTGGAGCAACAAAGTAAAGATCCGTTGCAGCAGATTTTCTTGACCTTGCCGATTCAAAATCAGCAAGTCTCAGACTTTTGTCAGATAGCCATCAGCCAGCAAGAGGAAGAGCAGGAAAAAGGCAAAGGTAAATCTGTGGCCTGGCAGTTGTCGATGAAATTTGATTTAAAACAGCTGGGACAATTGTTGGCGATCAGTAAATTATCCGGTTCGTCTTTGTCGTTGCAGTTGTATACCGATACCAGCACACTAAAACTGCTGGCCGAAAAATACCTGCCGCTATTAAAAGACAGATGCAAAGCTCAGGGTATTGATGTTAAAGAAGCCCATTGTCAGCTCGGCAAAATTCCGGATAGCTTAATGCCAAAAACCACCAGCTTGCTGGCCATTCGGGTGTAGAACCAATGAAAGACGTGACCAAAAATTCCGATGCAATAGACATAGACGCCAGTGCTGTAGCCCTGGCTTATGATGGCAAAAATGCACCCCAAATAGTTGCCAAAGGCCATGGCGAACTGGCACAGGACATTATTGCCACAGCCAAAGAGCATGGGGTGTTAGTGCATGAAGATGAAGAGCTGGTCAAAGTATTGCAACGTATTGAACTTGGTACAGATATCCCCAAAGAGCTCTACATCATCATCGCCGAGCTCATCGCCTTCTCTTATGTGTTACAGGGCAAATTCCCGGACGAGTGGCACAATATTCACCAGCGTATCGATTTAAAAAGCTAACTTTCTCTCGTATCACTGACCAGCATAGTGCGACTGGAGGATACCGCCGGATGAGAAATTTGCACCTGAATGTCGCTGATTAACTGATGCAGATCTGACTCTGCAACAGTTGCGTTCATCTGCAGCTGAAACTCCAGGCAAGCATGACCATGCCAATTGGTTACACCTAATAAATCCCAGTCCAAAAGCTGCGGATGACTCAAGGTATGACCACAGTCCCGCGCTACTTCATCTAAGTCGGCGTCATCATCCGACAAATCCACTTCGAGGTATAAATACAACATCATCGGTCTTCCTGCTCCAAGGCAAAGTCAGCAGCTTTTTGTGCATGCAAAAAAGTCGTATCAAATAACGGCACGGCGCAGTCCTCAGCGCTTACCAATAAAGCTATTTCAGTGCAGCCTAAAATAATAGCTTCTGCGCCTTGTGTCACCAAATCAGCCATGATTTGTTGATACTGCAGCCTTGAATTTGAATTCACCACACCAAGACACAATTCCTGATAAATCACCTGATGCACTAAAGCTCTGTTCTCTTCATCCGGCACCAGCACCTCTAAACCATAAGACTCGGTCAGACGTTTTTTATAGAAATCCTGCTCCATGGTAAAGCGGGTGCCTAATAAAGCGACTTTGTTCAAACCTGCCAACTGAATAGCTTCGGCCGTAGCATCAGCAATATGCAACAGTGGAATAGTCACGGCAGTTTCAATCACAGCGGCAACCTTATGCATGGTATTAGTACAAAGCACTAAACAATCAGCACCAGCAGATTGCAGTTTAACTGCTGCTTCAGCCAATAATTCACCTGCTTTATCCCAATCGCCACTGCGTTGCAACGCTTCAATGTCGGCAAAATCCACGCTATATAAAATGATTTTGGCGCTATGCAGGCCGCCCAGTTGCTGTTTAATGTGCTGATTGATCTGACGGTAATAAGGAATAGTTGACTCCCAGCTCATACCGCCTAGTAAACCTATGGTTTTCATTAAAAGTTCTCGAGGGTAATGACGGAGTTACAGTAACAAGGCCGGCCACTATAAACAACAAACCCGTTGACGACTGCAACGGGTTTTTATCATTCACGCAGAATAGGTAGTGCTTAGTAATAAATATCCGCTTTTTGATGCAGCTGAGGTTCGTCCTGCAGATCATCAAAAGAGACAGCTATATGCTGATCTTTATTATCCAGATCAGACAAATACACAGCTCTGTCCTGTGCATCAATCCAGCTCACTACACCTATGCCTTTTTTGGTTTGGCACACCATGCCTAATTTCAGCTCAAGTACGTTCATCTTACTTCTCCTCAGGCTTCGTCATTTAACTTGTCTGTTAAGTTAGACGCCCAAAGATATCATTATGATGTCCGACCAGATAAATTAATGCTAACTGAATGAAATAAGGTGAAATTTAGTTCGGGTCAGAGTGTTTCCCTGACCCGAAACAGCGCAAAATCAGATACGGGTACGTTTTTTCTGAGTTTGTTTGGGCTTTTTCGCTTTGGCTTTGTCAGCTGCTGCAGCTTTTTCCGCTTTCACCACTTCAGGTTTCACACCCGACTGCACCATGATTTGATGCTTACGTACCGCACGCTTAATGCCTGCCATACGACGACGACGCTCATCGCGGTCTTCCGGCTTCATTAAACTTGTCGTCTCTGGCGACATCTGCACCAATTTACGTAAATAGTTTACCTCTTCCAGCGGGTACTCAGCATAACCACCAGCTGGTAAATGTTTAGGCAGTAATAAATCACCGTAACGAATACGGATCAAGCGGCTAACCACAGCGCCCTGAGATTCCCACATCCGGCGAACTTCGCGGTTACGGCCTTCCGTCAACACTACATGGAACCAGCGGTTAATACCTTCGCCGCCCATAGACTTCACTTTTTTGAAGTTGGCTTTACCATCTTCCAGCTCAACACCAGTCCGCAGTTTTTGGATCATCGCATCGTTGACATCACCAAATACCCGCACTGCGTATTCACGTTCAACTTCAAACTTTGGATGCATTAAACGATTGGCCAGCTCACCGTCTGTAGTGAACAGCAATAAACCGCTGGTATTAATATCTAAACGGCCTATGGCTATCCAGCGAGAGTCTTTAATTTTTGGCAGGCGGTCAAATACCGTAGGACGACCTTCCGGATCGGTACGGGAACAAATTTCACCTTCAGGTTTATGGTAAGCAATAACCCGGCACACCTGTTCCGCTTCAGCGGCAATTTTGACCGGATGTCCATCGACCCGCACTTGTTGGTTGGCATGAATACGGTCGCCTAAATGCGCCACTTTGCCATCCACAGTCACACGTCCAGCACTGATGTATTCTTCCATCTCGCGGCGGGATCCAACACCGGATCGCGCCAGCACTTTCTGTAGTTTTTCACTCATGATTTAATGTATCTCTTCAGTCATCACGACTGGGTTAAAAAAATCCGGCGTTGCCTGAAACTCGGCCAGAGCAGGTAAATCGCTTAAATCCTTTAAGCCAAAATAATCTAAAAATGTCGGCGTGGTGGCATACAAACCAGGACGACCCGGTACTTCTTTATGCCCCACCACTTTGACCCAACCGCGGTCGAGCAGCGTTCGCATAATCTGACTGCTGACCGTCACCCCCCGCACTTCTTCAATTTCGCCGCGGGTGATAGGCTGACGATAGGCAATCAGTGCCAAAGTTTCCAGCACAGCACGGGAATAACGCGGTGAACGTTCAGGCCATAATAGCGCCAGATATTCACTTAAATCAGCGCGAGTCTGAAAGCGAAAACCAGAAGCGGTTTCAATCAACTGAATGCCCCGGCCTAAATAATCCTGTTGCAACTGACTTAAAGCCTGCTGCAAACGTTTTCGGGTTAACTCAAAACTCTCCAGCACAGTGCTTTGCAAGTCATTCACAGACAAAGGTTTATCAGAGGCAAAAATAGCGGCTTCGACTAACTGCAGCAGTTGTTGCTCGTTAATTTTTTTCGCCATGCCCTCTCCTTAGTCTGTCGCTTCAAATAAGGCCGCTATTATGAAGATCTGATATGGATTTGACCATAAGCTTCTACTTGTATCACTTGGATTAGCTTCTCTTTCACCAGCTCTAAAATAGCTAAAAAGCTGACCACTACACCCTGCCGTCCTTCGGCTAACTCAAAACACTCGGCAAACTCAAGGTAGTCAGAGCGGCCTTTGAGCAACTCCAGAATTCTGCTCATGCGCTCACGGGTGGATAAATGCTCTTTTTTAATCTGGTGATGCTGAAAATCTTTGGCGCGTTTGGCGATGTCCTTTAAGGCCAGCAAAATTTCCTGCAACGACACTTCGGGCAAAATTACATAGGGCTCAAAGTTATCATCTAACCCGGCTTTGGCAGGGAAATAATCCCGCTCCTGACGCGGCAGGCCGTCCATATCCGTAGCGGCTTTGCGGATAATTTCGTATTCCTGTAAACGCCGTACTAAATCTGCTCTTGGGTCGGTTTCTTCATCCGATTTATGGTCGTGCTGCGGCAGTAATAAACGTGATTTAATTTCCGCCAGCATAGCGGCCATGAGTAAATATTCTGCCGCCAGTTCAAAGTTCATATCCTGCATTAAATCAATGTATTCCATATACTGCAGGGTGATTTCGTTGATCGGCAAATCGACAATATCAAAGCGGTGACGACGAATTAAATACAGCAGAAAATCCAGCGGGCCTTCAAAACTTTCCAACAATACCGACAGCGCTTCAGGCGGAATATACAAATCTTCCGGCTTATCCAGCACAGCCTCGCCGCGGACAAAAGCCAGCGGTAAAGGCTGCTGTATTGTCAGGCTGGCAAAGCTGTCGGCGAGTGGCTCAGACATTACTGCCCCACAGGTACGAAACGAAGCTCTAACCCAAATTTAAATGAAAGCACTGCTATCGCCTGCCCCCTGACGTATCAGTACCGGATTGTCTTCGGACAAATCAATCACTGTGGTGTGGTTTTCAGCGATTACGCCACCGTGAATAATTAAATCCACCTGACGCTCTAATTGATCGCGCATTTCTTCCGGGTCGGATTCGGCAAAGTCATTGCCAGGCAACACCAGTGAGCTCGACATTAAAGGTTCGCCCAGCTCTTCCAAAAGCGCCAGCGCAATTTTGTTTTGCGGAATACGTAAACCTACGGTTTTTTTCTTGTCGTTTAACAAACGCTTAGGCACTTCTTTGGTGCCCTTTAAAATAAAAGTATAAGCGCCAGGGGTATGGTTTTTGATTAAACGAAAGGCGCTGTTTTCCACCTTGGCGTACACAGACAACTCAGAAAAATCGCGGCACATCAGGGTAAAATGATGCTCTGTGTTCATCTGGCGGATTTGTAAAATACGCTCAAGCGCGGCTTTGTCACCTATATGACAGCCCAGTGCATAACCTGAATCTGTAGGGTAAATCACTACCCCACCTTGTTGAATAATATGCACAGCCTGTTTAATTAAACGCTGCTGTGGATTTTCAGGATGAATATAAAAAAACTGGCTCATAAAACTCTTCTTATTTTTTGTGCGCGTGATTAAGCAATAGCAATAAATTTGTTAAAAATCAAGATGAAAGCTGTACTGACTTGGGCTCAGGCAACTGCCAGTCCTGCCATACCGGAATGACATCGTCGGTAAAATACAATTGTCTGCCCAGCTCATTCCAGGGCGTTTCCTGATGAAAATCTGAACCGGCAGAGGCGGTTAAACCAAACTTCTGGCATAGCATCCAAACCTGGCGTTTTTGCACAGGTGTCATCTGAGCTGAAGCCACTTCTATCGCCTTGCCACCAGCGGCAGAAAACTCTTCAGCTAAACGGGTTAACCAGCGGCCATTGAGTTTGTACTTCAGCGGATGGGCTAAAACCGGCGTACCACCTGCGGCTAAAATCCACTGCACAGCCTCTTGCAGCGGCACCCAGTTATTTGGCACATAGCCCGTATTGCCGCGGCTTAAATACTTTTTAAACACAGTATTCATCGAGCTGGCTTTGCCAATCTGCACCAGATAACGGGCAAAGTGAGTGCGGGTTAAGGCGGCGCCATTAGCAATTTTGAGTACGTTTTCCAGCACGTCCGGTATTTTGTTTTTCTCTAAACGGCGTGCCATCTCTTCGGCCCGCTCTACCCTGCGCTGTTGCTGCGATGCCAAATGCTGTAAAAACACCGGACAATCGGTATTGATATTCAAACCCACAATATGAATTTCAAACTCGTACCAACTGGTCGAGATTTCCACACCTGGGATCAGGGTCAAAGGCAGCTGTTTTTCTGCAATAGCGGCACGGGCTTCTGCCAGACCAGCAATAGTATCGTGATCGGTAATAGCCAGCACATCCACGCCTTTACTGACGGCGCGTTCAACCAGTTCGGTTGGGCTTAATACGCCATCTGAGCAATAAGTGTGGCTGTGTAAATCAATTTTCATGGGAAAGGCTGCCTGACTAAACGGCCGTCATTGTGCCATACAATGCTCTTCGCGACCAGAAAGACGCTCGCCCTTTAGCTGCAACTCTCAAAGCAGCAAAAACTAAAGGACTTTTCTAAGCTTTAAAGCACCAGACTTAATACAGTGCGTGGAGGTAACTTTACCGAATACGGCTGTAAAGCGCCTTTGAGCTGCAGATTAAAGCTTTTAGCATCCTGCGTAATGTTTTGTACGATCAGCGCATAACGGCCATCAGGGCGCAGATAAGCCACATGACGAATATCCTGAGTGGATACTGAATCAATACGCACTGAGCCCTGCGGCACGACTTTAGTGGCGTGGGCAATAATGTAATAAGCCACATTACGTTTCACCTGCTGCCCCTCAATAGTCAAAGCCCCCAGACACAAACTGCAGCCACCTTTGGTATGAGGCTGCAGCTTAGCGTCTGAGCTTAAGTTCCATTGCAACACATTGCGGGCCCAATGCCGTGGCGCACCAATAATTAAATGTTCGATATGCCACATCAAAGAATCGTTAAAATCTGAATTGGCACCCACCCACTGCTCGGTAAAATAAATGTTTTTATCCGGATGCGCCTGTTTTAGCTTGTCCAACTCTTCAATGCTGCCGTTGTATAAATGAAAAGCTGAGCCATCGATATAAGGCTTTGCCTCTTTATCGTTCAGCACAGTAATGGGGTATTCCACATGATCAGCATTGTGATCATAAATAATAATTTTGGTGTCCAGTCCGGCTTTTTTAAACGCAGGCCCCAGATGGTTTTTAATAAAGTTGGCCTGATCCCAGGCATGCATCAATAAGCTTGGATTGTTGCCTGGATGCAGTGGTTCGTTTTGCACTGTCACAGCATCCAGATGAATACCCTGCTGCTGCATCGCCTGAATATACTTCACAAAATACAGCGCATAGCTGCCAAAATGTTGCTCCAAAAGCTCGCCACCTATAGTGGAATTGTTGCTTTTCATCCAGGCTGGCGGCGACCAGGGGCTGCCCAGCAGTTTAATCTTCGGATTAATCGCCAAAATTTGCTTCAACACCGGGATCAGATACTTTTCATCCCGCTTTATTGAAAACTGTTTAAGTTCAGGATCCTGCTGGCCTTCAGCTAAGTCGTTGTAGCTAAAAGGTTCAGGATCTAAATCCGAAGCACCAATACTGATGCGTAAATAACTGACCGCCAGTCCTTGCGCACCAAACAACTCTTGCAGCAAGGCGTTGCGATTCTCTGCGGTTAAGCCCATCAGATGCATAGCGCTGCCGCCTGTCAGGGTATAACCAAAGCCGTCCATCTGTTGAAATTGCTGCTCTGTATTCAGTTGCAACAGCGGCAGTTCTTTATTGAGCGGCTGCTGCCATAACGCAGTTTCAGTACTTAATAACTGTTTTTGATCGGCGCTGGATAAATAGCTTGTTGTTGCCGCACTGGCGGTAAAAGGCAAAACAAATGCCCAAACCAGAGCAATCAGCTCCAGCTGTGTTTTCAACGACTTCATAAATAACCTCTGTTAATGCGCGGCAATACCGGCAATAAAATCTGTATGTGTTGGCATTTTTTCGACACAAGCGCTAATGACATGGGCAGTGGACGCGGCAAAATCAGTGATTTGGGCCAGAGTTTTATTATCCACCATAGGGTCGTAACGCTCTGGCATCATGCGCTGACCTAACAACACCTGCACCCAGCTATCTTCACGAAACAGCTCATCGGCCACTCGATGCACCCGGCCATAGCTCTGAAAAATGTCCAGTTTTTGCTGCAATGAGTCAGGCACTGTCATCTGTTTTAAGTAACGCCAGTACTCACTGTCATCCCGCTCTGTCACCTTATAATGCGCAATAATAAAATCACGGATCTGCTCCATTTCCTGAGCGGCCAACAGGTTGTAATGATCGGTATTGGCCTTAGCAAAACTGCGATCGGGAAACAAATTCACCAAGCGGGTAATGGCGGTTTGTACCAGATGTAAGCTGGTCGACTCCAGCGGTTCCAGAAAACCACTGGATAAGCCAATAGCGACACAATTACCCACCCACATTTGCTTGCGTTTACCTGTAGTAAAGCGGATCAGCCGCGGATCTACACTTGCTGGCAGCTCAAGTGTCTGCAGCAAGCGTTGTTGGGCTACATCATCACTGGCATAAGCCGAGCTAAACACCAGCCCGTTACCAGTGCGGTGTTGCAGTGGAATACGCCATTGCCAGCCAAACTCATGTGCCGTAGCACGGGTATAAGGCGGCAAGGGGTTCAAGGTCGCCGAAGGTACAGCCCATGCGCTGTCATTGGGTAACCAGTGGCTCCAGTCGTCGTAGCCCACCCCCATAGTCTGACCAATCAATAAAGCGCGCAAACCTGAGCAGTCGATAAATAAATCCCCTGCTACCTGACGACCATCTTCCAGCAACAGATGCCGGATATGACCACTGACCGCATCCCGCTCCACATGCTTGATCACCCCCTCATGCCGAATTACACCGCGCTTTTCACTTAAGCTGCGCAGATAACGGGCATACAAACTGGCGTCAAAATGGTAGGCGTAGGCAATTTCACTGACAGGTGACTTAGGTTTGCCAGGATCAGCTGGCATAAACTTGTGCTGCTGCGCCATCTGACTGGCAATACAGTAGTGCTCAAAAGGCAAAGCCAGACCTTGTTGTTTTAGCTTTAACCAGTACTGATAAAAACTCAGCCATTCCCACTGTCGGCCCAAAGCGCCAAAGGCATGAAAATAGCTGTCGCCTTGTTGCCCCCAGTTGGCAAACTCAATACCTAATTTAAAGGTGGCGCCTGTTGCGCGAATAAACTCCTGCTCGTTTATGCCGCATAAATGGTTGTAGAGTTTAATGGCAGGAATAGTGGCTTCTCCTACTCCTACAGTGCCAATCTGCTCGGATTCCACCAGTTCAATCCGATAACGCTGCCCGGTCAGTTTCGCCAGCAAGGCTGCGCTCATCCAACCGGATGAGCCGCCTCCGACGATCACAATGGTCTGAATAGGTTCAAGCATTGTGTCGTCCTTCTGCTAAAGCTTGTAGCTGACACCAAGCAGGAACTGCCGGCCGTATTCTTCATACACTTCCGGGAAGTAACTGCCACCGCCTTGCAAGGTATTTAGACGAGTGGTGTAAGGTGAGTTCGTCAGGTTATTCACCTGCATCAACAAAGTGATGCCGTCAAAACGGCCTTCGTCAAAGCTGTAACTTAACTGAGCATCCACTTGTTTATCCGCCAGTACTTCAGTGTAACCACGGGTGGCAAACAGCTGCACCACCTCACCACGGAATTCAGAGCGGTAGCGCTGACTCACCCTGGCTGAAAAGCCATTTTGCTCGTAATAGAAAGTTAAATCCCGTACCCGATCAGACAAGCCAGGCAACTTGCTTGATGTACCAGGGCCGTCCGGCTGGATACTCGAATCTGACCAGGACTGACTACCAATAAAACCAAAACCTTCCAAAGCTGTTACATAGTTGCCAATATCTATCGACATACTCAGCTCCAGCCCTTTGATATTTCCGCCCTGACCATTGGCTGGACGGCTCATATTGCCAATAGGACTGATAGGTTCGATAGTGGAGTTATTGGGTGCATTGGAAAAATCAAAGTCAAAATTCTGGGTGTAGATATAGCTGTCGAGCTTTTTATAAAAAGCACCAGCTGCAACATAAGTGCTGCCATCCAGATAAGCTTCGTAGGTTAAATCCAAAGCTTTAGCACGCCATGGTTCCAGTTCAGGGTTACCACTGCTGCCGCTCCAACGCCGTGAATCCACACCTACACCAGCGGTAATACTGGCGCGCATTTCATCCATGCGCGGACGCGCCATAGTTTTACCAGCCGCAAAACGGACAAACTGATCCTCCAGCACTTCCAGACTCAGGTTAATAGCAGGCAGCACATCGGTATAGGAAGCACCGGTTTCAACCTGAACTAAAGTAGCCGGGTTGTCCGGGTCATAATCGCTGGCAAGGAAGCCGCTAGACAGCTGATCGGTTTGCACTACTTGCGTACCAAAGTTACCTTTGAGCGGTAAACCAAAAACTTCGGTATCCAGATTAGCCCGCAGATAACTGGTCAGCACTTCTTCATCCACACCCCAGGCTTTATTCCATCTGTTGGTATCCAGAATAGGTTTGATGTCGTAATACCGATCGACCGTTGGCAAAATATCGTATGAAATCACGCCCGGAATACCGGCAAAAGCCAGTGAAGTTGGGCTCACGAGTAGGGATGGGTCGATAGAAACCGGCGCTCTGTCATTTTTCAAAAACAGGTCGTTATCGTCTACCACTTTATCTTTGGTGCGTTTGGTGAAGTTCATGCCAAAATCGATAGAGCTAAAATTAGCACCGAGTTTGGTGTCTGTTAAATCGTAACGGGCACTGGCTTCGGCTTCACGGATTTGCTCTTTGACATGAGGGAAACGAATTGCACCGTCATGACCCCAACCGCCCCATGGCGCCGGGTCGCTCAACTGCACCTGATTGACATCAGTGTAATCTGTTGCAGGCGTATAGGTTGGGAAACCATGAGGCACTAAATCAAACCCAATGGAGTCGAAACCACCATTGTTGATACCAGCATAAGTTTCTAACACCTGTTCGTCACGCTCTGAGCCTGAATAGGATAAATCCAGCTCCAAAGTCCAGCGATCCACTGTGTAGCTGGTGTTCCAGCCTATGGCTTTTAGCTCATCTTCCCGGGTATTGTTGTCATTACGCAGCACAGGACGCAGGTTGGTCGCAGTACCGCTTTGCACCACTTTAGTGCCGCCAAATTCAGTAAAAGTAGGATTCTCAAACTGCATGCCGTCACCTGTCCACTGGTTAGTGAACCACATGGCACCACGCATAATTTCATCTTGTTCGAATTTGGAGTAGTAAGTATCTATAGTACTGTGCAGCTGATCGTTGGGCTTAAATTCAAACACAGCCATCACACCATCACGCACCTGACTGCGGGCTACGGCTGTGACTTCCTGCCCGACTAAACCTAAAGCATCGTCATTGTCAGTGCCTTCCAGCGCAGTATCGACAGTATTCCATTCCCAGGCTTTGTAATGCTTGACCTGAGTGGGCGTATCCATATGAGCAAAACCAATGGCCAGGCCTATAGTGTCGTCGGCAAACTGGTCAATATAAGACACACTGCCGCGCCAGCCATTAGCTGACACTTCAGGATGCATTTGGTCAAAGGAGCTTTTTTCACCCCGCAGGTTCATCATCACGGTTTGCTCGCCATGAGCCAAAGGCCGGATGGTGCGCATATCCACAGTGCCTGATAAGCCCATACCTGCTATAGCTAAATCTGAGGTTTTATATACCACAGCCCCATTAATCAGCTCTGAAGGGTACTGATCGTATTCCACAGCCCTGTTATCACCAGCACTGGCTTGTTGGCGGCCATTAAGAGTAGTAGTTGAGAAATCCGGTGCCAGACCCCGAATAGAGATCACCTGCACCCGACCATTGACCCGCTGTCCTGCCAAACCAGGTAAACGGGTCAGAGATTCGGCAATACTCTGATCCGGCAATTTACCTATATCCTCTGCCGATACCGCCTCAACGATAGAGCTTTCATTCTTTTTAATATCAATAGTGGATTCCATACTACGACGGATACCCATCACCGAAATAACTTCAATTTGTTCATCAGCTTTTGCTTTCGCTGTGGTCTCAGTACCCGTTTGTTGAGCTATTGCCAGCGACGGCAACAAAGTCACCCCAACGGCCAATCCTAAAATCTGCTGAATAGCACTGCCTAATTTTGTCTTTTTCATCTTGATGTATTCCTTCCCCTGTTGATGCCGGCTTTGCACCTTATTTATTTAGTTATGCCGATTTGACCCTACCCCAAGGCTCCGTACTTGTCGTTTGAAACAGGTCGAACGCGTTAAAAAAATTCAATTATGCAGGTTCGAATAAAGTCGAACCAACAATCAGAACCATTAACCAATTGAAATTATTAAGCTTACGCTCAAAGCCTCCGACTATAAAATTTGTTAAATTAATCACAGTTAAAAAAAGCGCTGTTCTTAAAAAACCTGTGCTGACTCAAACTACTTTGATTTTTACCGCAGAAAAATGCCTGCGACTAATGTATCAGTAACTGCCTCTACAAAGTCCTTGCCCTTCCCTGGTGACAGAGGCATAGTAAAGCTCTGATTGCACCGAAGATGTGCAAAACCATAACGAAAACAACGACAAACGCTGACGACACCCTCTATGGATACCATTCTGTTTAACTTCCATGACCTGCTGATGGTGGTCACGGCTTTTGAATCTTTGCTGTTGGCCTTACTGCTGGCGGCTTCGACACCAAAATCGTCTTTAAGTAACTGGCTGTTGGCTGCGTTTTTGTTTTGTCACTTTTTGATCCCATTGCATGAACTGACCTTCTGGGGCAAATTATTCCGCATCTGGTTGCTGGATATCTCACCTAACATCTTTTTTCTGTTTAGCTACGCCTACTTTTTAGATGGTCCTTTGCTGTACTTCTTTGTCCGGGCTTTGCTGTATAAAGATGTGCGTTTGCAGCGAAAACATCTGTGGCATCTAACGCCCTTAGCACTGTACGCTTTGCATATGCTGTGGAATTTTTACTCGCTGGATCACGCAACCCGGCTTGATCTGATTGAAAGCCAGCATATCGCCTACTCGTCACCCCATTTGTATTTCGAAGCCTTGGGCCGTTTTGTCCGGGTCGGTTATGTGATCTGGTGTTTCCTGCTGGTCTGGAACTACCGCAAGCAATTAAGGCATGAACAAGCCGATTTAAAAACTGCAGATATCGCCTGGTTAAAATTGATGCTGCTGTCCTTTCTGGTCATTTTTGGCTGGGATAGCGCTTTGCATTGCATCAAACTTTATGGCTTATTCACCAACAACTTTGATTTAGAGCTGTTGAATGTGGTGGGTTTATCCAGTTATTACCTGAACTTTATTGCGTTGAATATTTTGATTTTTTTACGTTTTACCGCATTTTCCAGCGTCAAACCTGTCAGTGAACAACCATGGTATGAAGCCAAAGAAGAGCAAAACCCGTTATCTGATCCGCTGATAGTGCAAAAGCTGGAGCAACTGATGTTGCAACAAAAGTTTTACGCCAATCCGGATATTACGCTGGACAAGCTGGCCGAAGCAGCGGGTTATCCGGCAAAAAAAATATCGCTGACGATTAAGCAAGCCTACCAGCTGAATTTCTATGAGTATGTAAACAGCCACAGGATCAACGCTGCAAAAAAACTACTGGCGGACAAGAGCCCTGACGCCAAAACCATTACCGACATTTACTACGAAGTGGGTTTTAACAGCAAATCTGTGTTTAATACTTTTTTTAAACGCCTGGAAGGGGTAACTCCCAGCCAATACCGAGAAAAGATGACGTCCGGATAATAGCAACACTTATGGTAATGCCATCAGAGACCTCAGCATCGCCCTAAAAAACTTAGCCATCTATCCACTTATACGTATTTTTTTGGGTTTATAACCAAACAGAGCTTGACGGCCATTTGATTTCAGGGTTTTATAGAGGCGTTTTCAAGACAACTGAATTAGAACGGATTTATAGCCAATGCAATTTCAAACAACAACTCAAACTCACATTTGGTGGTGGCATACTCCTTAACGGGCGTGTGGAGGCGTTGTATTCGCTATAAAACCAGGCCCGTTTCGAAAGATGCGGGCCTTTCGTTTTCTTAGGGTTGGTAAAATTTAATAACAGGAAAAACAATGATGAATTCTCAAGTAACACGTTGGCACTGGTGGCGACTTCCTGTTTAGCGGGCCGGACAACTATTGTCCGAATACAGCCAAAAAGCCCGCTTAAAGCGGGCTTTTTTTATATGGCCAATACTTCGCGTTGTTAAAAATCGTTCCTGACGATTTTTTATAAGAATTTAGGATTAGTGATGAATTTACAGCAAATTACTACCACCACAGGACAAGTGGCCAGCTTCAGCCAAACTCTGAGCATTCAGCCTGATCCGCTGCAAAGCTTCAGAGCTTTAACCAGCCAGGGCCAAATGGCGTTGTTACTGGAATCGGCTGAAATTGACAGCAAAAACAGCTTAAAAAGCCTGATGCTGATTGACGCAGCTTTGCGTATTGAGTGCAATTCCTTAGCAGTAAAAGTTGAAGCCTTAACTGACAACGGCAAAACGCTGCTGCCTTATCTGGCGTCTTTGCTACAAGGCAAAGCAGAGCTGGAGCTTTCCCCTACTCTGTTACAGGTGCAGTTTGCCAAAGCCGACCCGCTACTGGACGAAGAAAGCCGCTTGTTGCTGCCGAACTCTTTAACTGTATTACGTTTGCTGCAACAGCAGTTGCAGAACAACAGCGACGAGCCTTTAGCCATCTTTTTAGGCGGTGTGATAGGTTACGACTTAGTCGCCATGGTGGAAGATTTACCCCAAGTGCCAACCGCTGAAAACCAATGCCCTGACTACCTGTTTTATCTGGCTGAAACTTTATTAGTGGTCGATCATCAGCTGGGTAATAGCCGTCTGATTGGTAATGTGTTTTGTGGTGCGCAAGCCCAGCAGCAGTATTTTGTGATAGGTCAGCGCCTATCAGAACTGCAGCAGTTATTACAGCAAGCAGCAGAGCCAATAGCAGCAACAGAGCCTGCAGCCAAAGCTGAAGTTAAAGTCGATATCAGCGACGCCGACTTTGTCGCCCAGGTCGAAATGCTGAAACAAAACATTGTGGCTGGTGATGTATTTCAGGTGGTGCCGTCGCGTTGTTTCAGCCTGCCCTGCCCTGATCCACAGGCCGCTTACGCCAAACTCAAACAACAAAACCCAAGTCCTTACATGTTTTACCTGCAGGACAGAAACTTCAGCTTATTTGGCGCTTCTCCTGAATCAGCATTGAAGTATGAAGCTCATACAGCCCAAGTTGAAATTTACCCTATAGCTGGCACACGCCGCCGTGGTTTCGCTGCAAACGGCAGTATTGACCGTGACTTAGACAGTCGCATTGAACTGGAACTGCGTCAGGACGAAAAAGAAAAAGCCGAACATTTAATGCTGGTCGACTTAGCCCGCAACGACGTCGCCCGTATCAGCGTGCCGGGCAGTCGTTATGTCAAAGAGCTGCTCAAAGTCGACCGTTACTCCTATGTAATGCACTTAGTCTCTCGTGTGGTTGGTACTTTAAAACCAGAACTGGACGCTTTGCATGCCTATCAGGCTTGCATGAATATGGGCACTTTAGTAGGCGCGCCCAAAGTGCGGGCAGCGGAACTGATTCGTGGTGTCGAGAAAAAACGTCGTGGCAGTTACGGTGGCGCAGTAGGCTATTTAGCTGGCAATGGCGACTTTGACAGCTGTATTGTGATTCGTTCGGCTTATGTGCAAAACGGCACAGCTTATATTCAGGCCGGTGCTGGTGTGGTGTACGACAGCGTAGCGCAAGCCGAAGCCGATGAAACCCGCAGCAAAGCTCAGGCTGTGATTAACGCTATTCAATCTGCAGGAGCTGCCGTATGAGCGTTGTGTACCTTTTAGATAATTTAGATTCGTTCAGCTACAACCTGGTCGATGAAGTCGCGCAATTAGGCTTTAGCTTAAAGCTGTACCGTAATACTGTGCCTGCGTCTTATATCTTTGAAAAAATGCAGCAAGAACAACAGCCTGTCGTCTTATTGTTATCGCCAGGTCCAGGCGCTCCCTCACAAGCGGGCTCAATGCCGGAGCTCATTTCGCTTTGTGCCGGCAAATTTCCTATGCTCGGTATTTGTTTAGGTCATCAGGCGCTGGTGGAACATTATGGCGGTGTAGTAGGTCGAGCCGGTGAAACAGTGCATGGTAAAACCTCCATTATTACTTTGAATGACCATCCGGTATTTGGCGCTTTACCTAAACAATTCCCTGTGGCGCGTTATCACTCGTTAATGGCGACTGAAGTACCAAATTCGTTACAAGTCATTGCTGCTTATCAACATATTCCAATGGCTATAGTGCATGAAGAGCATAAAGCTCTGGGTTATCAATTCCACCCTGAGTCTATTCTGACCACTTTAGGTAAGCCTTTGTTAAAACAAAGCCTGGATTACTTAATGAAAAACCAGGGAGCCATAGCATGAGCCTTTCCTTATTAGAACTGGTACAAAAAAGCCTGAAAGGCGAAGCCTTATCCTTCGAACAAAGCCATGCCTTTTTCAGCGCAGTCGTCAAAGGTGACGTCGAACCTGTGTTACTGACAGCGCTTTTGGTCGCGCTGAAAATGCGTGGCGAAACGGCCGATGAAATTGCCGGTGCTGCCGCTGCGATGCGCGAAGCTGCAACAGCGTTTCCAACATCTGTGGCAGGCGCTATCGACTGTTGTGGCACAGGCGGCGACGGCTCCAATACCATCAATATTTCCAGCACTGCAGCTATTGTTGCCGCAAGTATGGGGTTGCCAGTGGCCAAACACGGCAATAGAAGCGTATCCTCTCAGTCCGGCTCAGCCGACTTACTGGAGCACTTAGGCATTAATATCCAAATGAGCCCTGCTACTGCTGCCAAAGCCTTAAGCCAAAGCAACAGCAGCTTCTTATTTGCGCCTTTGTATCATGCGGGCATAAAGCATGCGATGCCGGTGCGTACAGCGCTAAAAAGCCGCACTATTTTTAACTTATTAGGACCGCTGATGAACCCGGCTAAACCTGATTTCCAGCTGCTTGGTGTCTACGATCCGGCCTTAACGGGCGTGATGGCAGAGGCTCTGCAGCAATTGGGTGTCAAAGCAGCCTGGGTGGTGCATGGCAGCGGTTGTGATGAAATTGCTTTACATGGTGTGACTAACGTCAGCGCTGTCACCAGCACAGGGGCTATTAAGCACTTTGAACTAACGCCTGCTGATTTTGGTTTACCACAAATCAGCCTGAGTGAACTGACAGGCGGCAGTCCGGCCGACAACGCCGCCGCCACACTGGCCATTTTACAAGGCCAGGGCAAAACAGCGCATAACCAGGCGGTCGCGGCAAACGTTGCAGCCATGCTGCATATCACAGGTAAAAATGGCGGCCAAGGTGCTGATTTAAAACAGCTTACACAATCTGTCCTTGAGCATTTAGCTTCAGGACAGGCTTTTTCGACATTGACGCAGTTAAGGGAACTTAGTCATGGCTAATGTGTTAACCACTATTATCGACCATAAAAAACTGGAAGTAGCAGAGCGCAAGCAGCAACTGCCACTGGAGCAGTTTAAACAGTTAGTACAACCTAGTCAGCGTGACTTTTTAAAAGCGCTACAACAAAAAGGCCCACGTTTTATTCTTGAATGCAAAAAGGCATCACCCTCTAAAGGTTTAATCCGTAGCCCTTTTGATTTGGATGAAATATCTGCCGCTTATGCTCAATATGCCGATTGTATTTCAGTACTGACCGACGAGAAGTTTTTTCAGGGCAATTACGACTATCTGGCCAAAGTGCGCGCCAAAGTAAACCAGCCTTTGCTGCACAAAGACTTTATTATCGACCCTTACCAGATTTACCTCGGCCGTTTGCAGGGTTCTGACGCTGTGCTGTTGATGCTCTCTGTGCTGAACGATCTGGAGTATCTGGAACTGGCCAAGGTAGCGAAAAGCTTAAACTTGACCATCTTAACCGAGGTCAGCAACGAAGCAGAAACGCTGCGCGCTGTGGCTTTAGGTGCAGAGCTGATTGGCATTAATAACCGTGACTTACGCACCTTAGATACCAACTTAGAAACCAGTTTTAAACTGGCTCGTCTGATCCCTAAAGGTATTACTATCGTATCCGAATCAGGCATTTACAGTTCACAACAAGTACGGCAACTGGCCAAAGTCGCAGATGCCTACCTGGTCGGTAGTTCGTTAATGGCGCAAGCTGATTTAGCAGACGCTTGCCGCTCACTGATCCGTGGCGAGCATAAAGTCTGTGGTTTAACCCGCGCGCAAGACAGCAAAGCTGTGTATGACAATGGGGCTTATTTTGGTGGCTTAATTTTTTATCCAAAATCACCGCGTTGTGTCACAGTCGAGCAAGCGAAAGCCGTACAACAAGGTGCGCCAGCACTGCATTATGTCGGTGTTTTTGTGGACGAAGCCGTAGAGACAGTAGCTGAAATGGCCAGGGATTTAAAACTAGCTGCAGTGCAGTTACATGGTGATGAATCCGACTTGTACTTACAAAAACTGCGCCCTTTATTGCCGAAAACAACAGAGATTTGGAAAGCCTATCGTGTACAACACCAGCTACCGAACTAACACGTTACGCTGACCGTTATTTGCTTGATGCTTACCATCCAACTCAAGCCGGTGGCACAGGCCAGCAATTTGACTGGCAATTATTGGACGAACAGCTGCTGGATAAAAAAGTGATGCTGGCTGGCGGTTTAACATCAGACAATGTCATAGCAGCACTTAAACATCAGGTTTTGGCCGTGGATCTTAATTCAGGCCTCGAATCCGCTCCCGGCATCAAAGATGCGGGCAAAATTCAACACGCTTTTGCAAATATCAGAGAATTCAGTCATGACTAAACTCAATTTAAACCCCTATTTTGGCGATTTCGGTGGCATGTTTGTGCCTGAGTTGCTGGTTCCGGCTTTAGTGCAACTGGAGCAGGCTTTTGTGGATGCGCAAAAGGATCCGGCCTTTATCGCCGAATTTCAGGCCTTGCTAAAAGATTATGCTGGTCGCCCGACGCCTTTGACCTTATGTCGCAATTTATCACCTAACCCGCTGGCAAAAATTTATTTAAAACGCGAAGACTTATTGCACGGTGGCGCGCACAAAACCAATCAGGTGCTGGGCCAGGCTTTGCTGGCTAAACGTATGGGTAAAAAAGATATTATTGCTGAAACCGGCGCTGGTCAGCATGGTGTAGCTACAGCTCTGGCTTGCGCCCTGTTGGGCCTTAACTGCAAAATTTACATGGGCGCTAAAGATATCGAGCGCCAGCAACCCAACGTATTCCGTATGAAGCTGATGGGCGCTACTGTTATTCCTGTCACAGCAGGTTCAGGCACCTTAAAAGATGCCGTCAATGAGGCGATGCGGGATTGGTCTGGTAGTTATGCCACCAGCCATTATTTATTAGGCACAGCAGCTGGCCCTCACCCATTCCCGACTATAGTGCGCGAATTCCAGAAAATGATTGGTGAAGAAGCCAAACAACAAATTCTTGAAGCCGAGGGTAAATTACCAGACGCTGTGCTGGCGTGCGTCGGCGGCGGCTCTAATGCCATTGGTATGTTCGCTGATTTCATTAAGGAAGAAGGCGTACGCTTAATTGGTATTGAACCGGGTGGAATGGGCATTCAAACGCACCAACACGGCGCGGCCTTAAGCACTGGCAGCTTTGGTATTTTGCATGGCGCGTACACTGCTATTATGCAAACCACTGATGGCCAGATTGAAGAGTCCTATTCTGTATCTGCAGGTTTAGACTATCCGGCCGTTGGACCGCAACACACTTATCTGCAAAGCATAGGCCGCGCTGAATATGTGGCGATTAACGACGACGAAGCTTTAGCGGCTTTCCAGCATCTGGCGAAATCTGAGGGTATTATTCCTGCCCTTGAAAGCTCACATGCTTTGGCTCATGCGCTAAAAATGGCTGCAGCAGCGACCGAACCTTTAGTGCTGTTGGTCAACTTATCAGGCCGTGGCGACAAAGACTTAAACCACGTCTACTCAATTATTGGCGAAGAGCACATCCAACCTAACAACATGGCCAAGCGCAGCTAAGGAGATTTTTATGCAACGTTATCAGCAGTTATTCAGCCGCCTTGCCGCTGCTAAACAAGGGGCTTTTGTGCCGTTCGTCACCATGGGTGATCCAGGGCTTGAGTTGTCTTTTGATATTATCAAAACCTTAATTGACGCAGGCGCAGACGCGCTGGAACTGGGTATTCCGTTCTCCGACCCTATTGCCGACGGTCCTGTCATTCAAAACGCCAATATACGTGCATTGGCCGCTGGCGTGACGCCAGCTCAGTGCTTTGAACTGATAAGCCGTATTCGTCAGTACAACAACCACATTCCTATTGGTCTGTTGCTGTATAGCAATCTGGTGATGGCGAAAGGCATCGACAGCTTTTATCAGCAGGCGCAGCAAGCAGGTGTAGATTCTATTCTGATCGCCGACGTGCCACTGCATGAAAGTAAGTTATTCAGAAACGCCGCGATGAAATACGACATCGCACCTATTTTTATCGCGCCGCCAAACATCACTGATGACAGCTTACGTGAACTGGCGTCTTACGGCCGTGGTTACACTTACCTGTTAAGCCGCGCTGGTGTCACTGGCACAGAAACTCAGGCCGCTATGCCTGCCAGCACACTGATTAATCAGCTGAAAGAATACAATGCAGCCCCTACCTTGCTCGGTTTTGGTATCTCCAAACCAGAGCATGTCAAAGCAGCTATTGAAAGCGGTGCGGCAGGCGCTATTTCAGGCTCAGCCATAGTGCAGATCATTGAAAAATATCAGGCAGAACCAGAACAACTAAAACAGCAGTTGTTTAACTTTGTCTCAGCTATGAAAGCCGCCACCTAACAATGTAAAAACGGGGTCAGAGCACATTAGTTATGCATAACTAATGTGTGCTGACCCCGTTTTCATTACAAACTTCAGTACCTTATATCGTAAAACTCTCAGCAATCCGCTTTTTTTGTAATTTTTCTGAAAATAAATTTCTGGCTTTTTAAATTTTTTTTCTGACGGATTTTCAGTTTTTTTGGCGCCAAACGAACACTTCTCAAGCAGTCTATAGATGGTAAATTTTTATCTATAAACCGCAGCAAAGCCAAAAAACCAGCAGTTTCCACAAAAAAGGGAAATGAAAAAAACCGTTAAAAATCAAATAAAAATCGTCAGCCTCGTGACAAAATCGCCCGAAAAAACTGCAATAATTGCAAAACCGATAATGATTTAATAAAATTCATCCGTTTGAATCTGTGAAAAAGATCGTTATACCTGTGTAAGGCCTTTGTCACACAATGTGGCTAAAGTCACGGGTAGGTGGAAAAATTAAAGCAAATTTTTTCGTTGTTTTAGTTTTTTTGCTGTGTAAAATCTGAGCGGCAATCTTATTGCCCCCTTAGTTAACAGGATGTAACTATGAACACGCACACAAGTTTTAAAGCTGGCGACAGCAGCTCCAGCTTCCTAAATAGACTTTTTGACATCATAGCCATAGGCGCAGCTTTATATCTGAGCCTTAAACTTTATGGTCAAGTCGTGACTACCAGTTACATTATGTTGTACTTCACTGTGATGGCTGTTTATCTGTACGCAGCGGAGTCAGTGCAACTTTACCGTTCATGGCGGGTAGGATCGTTTTCACACAATATCTTTTTTGTAGCTTTGTGCTTATTTTTAGCTTTTAGCGCAATGCTGCTTATCACTTTTGCGTTAAAAAATACCGCCAGTTATTCGAGGCTGGTCTGTGTTGGCTGGTTTACCCTGGCATTTTGTTTTTCTGCACTGTGGCGCATCGCTGGCCGCATGATCAAAAACACACTGCACAAAAAAGGCTTCAGCACCAGAAAAGTGGCCATTATTGGCTGTACCGCTAATGCCAGCCGCTTAATCACTGAAATAGCGAACAAACCAGAACTTGGCTTGCAATTTCATGGCGTCTATGACGATCGCGTACCGGATCGTCTGCCTGAATGCGGTCAATTGCTGCACGGTAAAATTGATGAATGTGTAGAGTCGGCCAGAGATGGCGCTTTTGACAAACTGTATATCACTTTACCTTTGTCAGCCGACAAACGTATTTCAGAAATTATTCAACGCTTAGGCGACACCACAGTGGATGTGCACATAGTGCCAGACCTGCTGCTCTACAACCTGATGCATGCCAGATTAGGCAACATAGGCAGTGTGGAAACTTTAAGCGTATTTGAATCGCCCTATTATGGCGCCAGAGACTGGTTAAAACGCACTTTCGATGTTGTGGTCAGCACTATAGCTTTAGTTTTACTTGCTGTTCCGATGCTGGCAATAGCTGTAGCTATCAAGCTAACAAGCCGTGGTCCTGTGTTTTTTAAGCAGGATAGGTACGGATTGGACGGCAAGCCAATCAAGGTCTATAAGTTCCGTAGCATGACAGTTCAGGACAATGGCAACACAGTTATTCAGGCGACAAAAAACGATGCCAGAGTTACACCATTAGGTGCTGTATTGCGACGTACCTCACTCGACGAATTACCACAGTTTATCAATGTATTAAAAGGCGACATGTCTGTTGTTGGCCCGCGCCCTCATGCGGTAGCTCACAACGAACAGTACCGTAAGTTAGTGGCCTTTTATATGCTGCGGCATAAAGTAAAGCCAGGCATCACCGGCTGGGCGCAAATCAACGGTTGGCGTGGTGAAACTGATTCGTTAGAAAAAATGGAGAAACGCGTAGAGTACGACCTGAATTACATCAAAAACTGGTCACTCTGGTGGGACACCAAAATTGTATTTTTAACCTTTTTCCGTGGTTTTACTGGAAAAAACGTTTACTAAAAGGGAAACTTTATGAAATCCAAGTTAGCTGTTATGGTGGCATTGGCATGTGCCAGCTCGCAGGTGGTTGCTGTTGAACCTCAGTCTATTCAAACCTCGTCCGGCTTTGACATTACGCCTTTATTGACTACTGGTTTAAAACACGACGACAACGTCGCCAGCACCAGCGCCAATGAAATCGACAGCTGGATCATGACTGTAGTGCCTTCAGTCAAAGCCGTGTTGGACGATGGTGTCAGCAAAACTGAATTAACTGCAGCAGTGGCTAACGGTACTTATTTTGACAGCAGTGCTGACAACTTCACTGACACTTTTGTAGGTGGTCTGTTTGACACCCAACTGTCTGAACAAGGTAAATTTAATGCCAAAGCAGATTTTGTCTGGGGCCATGAAGACAGGGGTACTGGTATTACTGAAGGCCTGAGTAACGATCAGGATGAACCAACCCGCTTTAATAACCAGACAGTGTCTGGCTACTACGAATACGGCGCTAAAGCAGCCCCTGCCCGTGTGCGTTTTGGCGCTAAATACTTTAATAAAGAGTATATGAACCAACGTGAAGTCACCCAGTTCCGTGACTACGACTCAGTGTTAGGTGGCGTGAATTTTTACTACGACACCTTAAGTGGCGTATCTGCAGTATTGGAAAGCAGCGTCGAAGACACAGGTTACGATTTTGTTGACCCTACAGCGCCACGCGATAGCAAAGACACCAACGTGAAAGTGGGTGCCGAGTGGCAAATCAGTGCTTTAACTTCTGGTGAAGCTAAAGTTGGTTATCAGAAAAAGAATTTTGACGACAGCGCCCGCGAAGATTTCAGCGGTGTAGCCTGGACAGTCAATGCTAACTGGTCGCCTCTGACTTATAGCGTATTTAATATAGGCACTGGCCGTAAAGCCAAAGATCCATTGCAAGGCGGCGATTACATCAAAGAAACGACTTATGTCGCGGGCTGGAGCCATAACTGGAGCGAAACAGTTCAAACCAATCTGTCTTACAACAGAATGGAAGAAGACTACGTTGGCGTAACGCGTAAAGACGAAAACGACTCTTACACTGCCAGCATCAAATACGCTTTCCGTCGTTTTGTTGACGTGTCTTTATTTACTACTGTGACAGACAAAACTTCATCTGTGCAAGGTATTGAGTTTGACCGCAATATCACAGGTATAAGTTTCGACTTTTCGCTCTAAGTTGTTGTAAACAGGTCGCTGCAGCTCCATGCAGCGGTAAGTAAAATTTTTAGTTCGTATTAAATAGTGTTCACAAACTTTAGGCAAAACCTCATGCAACAACTCGTAGTGCTGTTTGTTGCCCTTTGTATCAGTTGGTCGTCCTGGGTGAAAGCCCAGGATGACGCTGGTTATTTATTAGGGCCAGGCGACAAAATTATTATTCAGGTGTATGGCGAAGAAGAGCTGAAAATAGAAACTCAGCTGACCGACAGCGGCAAAATAAACTACCCTTTCCTTGGCGAAATCATGGCCAAAGGTTTAACCATTAAGCAGCTGGAAAACCGTATTTATACCGGATTAAAGGGCGATTATTTTGTCGAGCCTAATGTATTTGTTGGCATGGTGGAATACAGACCATTTTTTATTAATGGCGAAGTTAAACAATCTGGCGGTTACCCTTATAAACCTGGTATGACAGTTAATCAGGCGATAGCTTTAGCCGGTGGCTTAACAGAGCGCGCCTCTAAAGAGAAAATCTTTATTTATCGCGAAGGCAATAAAAGTCAGGCTTTAAACGCTAACCTGAGCTCCAGAGTGAATGCTGGCGACACCATTACCATAGAACAGAGATTCTTTTAATTATGGCAGTAACGGATTTAATGGTAAGCCCTGCACCACAGCAGGATGTAATCGACTTACGTAAATACCTTAGTGTGATTAATATTCATAAATGGCGTATTTTTGGCCTGGCGATATTAGTCACCTTAATTACGGTGTTAGTGGTGTTAAATATCCGCTCACAATATTCGGCTACTGCCACTTTATTAATAGAATCCCAGCAAGCGAAAGCTGTGTCTATTGAAGAAGTGTATGGCATGAACTCCAGCCAACAGGAATACTATTTAACCCAGTTCGAAATTTTAAAATCCCGTTCTATTGCTCAAACCGTAGTAGAAAAAATGGATTTAACCAATCATCCGGACTTTGAAGTAAAACCAGGCTTAATGACGCGTTTACGCGATTTATTGCCGTTTTTGCCAACGCCGGAAAGTGAACTGACCGAAGCCGAACTGGCGCATAAAGCCCGCGAAGATTTAATTACTGAATTTCAAAGCCGTTTAACCATAAGCCCTATACGTAAAACTCAACTGGTGAACATCAGTTTTCAAACCTATAGCCCACAGTTGGCGGCTGATGTTGCCAATGCCATAGCTGATGCTTATATCGAAAGCCAGTTAGAGGCTAAGTTAGGCATTACCCAAAAAGCAGCAAGCTGGTTAGGTGGCCGTTTAGGCGAATTAAGAGCGCAATTGGACGATTCTGAAGCACGCTTACAAGCTTACCGTGAAAAAGAAGGTTTAATTGATGTTGAAGGCGTACGAGGCTTAGGTGCCAAAGAGCTGGAACGCTTATCTGAAGCTTTAACTGAAGCCCGCTCGCGTAAAGCCCAGGTGGATGGTTTTATGCGGGTCATTCAACAATATGGTACAGATAAAATTGAGCGGCTGGAAAGCTTGCCGGAAATCACCGCCCATAAAGGTGTGCAGGACGTAAAAGCCCAGCAGGTATTAACAGAGCGCCGGGTGTCTGAGCTATCAAAAATTTATGGTGCTAAACACCCTAAATTAATAGCAGCACAAAGCGAGCTGACCGCAGTACAGGACAACTTACGCAACCAGATTAAAAAGCTGATCGCTGGTATAGAAAACGAAGCCCAAACCATACAAGAAACGGTGAATTCGCTGGAAGCCGAAATAGCTAAAGCGAAAGACTTGTATCAGGACGTAAGCTTAAAAGAAACCACTTACCAGCGTTTAGAGCGTGAAGTAGAAACCAATAAACAACTGTTTGATACCTTTTTATCGCGCCAGAAAGAAACTGAAGTCACTAGCGACTTTAACTCAGCCATAGCCCGTTTTACCGACAGAGCTGTTGCCGCTACTGAGCCGGTAGCGCCTAAACGCAAGCTGATTGTGATTTTAGCTTTTGTGGCCACTTTAGGTTTTGGTGTGATGTTGGCTTTTGTGCTGGATGCACTTAACGACACCATTAAATCGCCGCAGGAAGTCGAAGGCTTATTAGCGCAACGTTCTTTAGGTTTTATTCCTTCTATACCCCATAAAAAGACAGTGGATTTACCTATCCATACCTTTTTCAGCGACCAGCATAAACAATATGCCGAGTCGGTGCGCAGTATACGCACCAGCTTAACTTTATTAGCGCTGGATCGCAGTTTAAAAACAATCGAAGTCACATCGTCCGTGCCAGGGGAAGGCAAATCGACAGTGGCAGCCAATATAGCTTTTGCTTTTGGTCAAATGGAAAAAGTATTGTTGATAGACGCCGATATGCGCCGCCCTACTCTGGCAAAGCGTTTTGGTTTACCGGCATATCAGCCGGGTTTAGCCAATATTATTGCCGGCCGTGAGCAAATAGACGATTGTTTAGTGGTAGATGAAGCTTCAGGTATTACTTTATTGGCCGCTGGTAATGTGCCACCGAACCCACTGGAATTATTAGCTTCAGATAAGTTTAATGAAGTCATAGCAGAGCTGGCGTTGCGCTTCGATCGCATTATTGTCGATACTCCACCGGTACAGGCCGTCAGCGACCCGTTGGTGATTGCCAAACAAATGGATGCCGTGGTTTATGTGGTATCAGCCGATCATACCAGAGGGGGCGCTGTACGCAGTGGTGTAGCTAAGTTGCTGCAGGCCGAAAACAACCTCTATGGTGTGGTACTGAACAAAGTAGATATGAAAAAAGTAGCTCAGGCTTATGGCGACTATGGCCAATATGGCTATTACCACTACTACAGCAGCAGCGAGAGTTAATACCATGCACAGCACTTTAAGGAAAAACAGCTGTGTATGACCTGCACTCACACTTAGTACCTGGTATAGACGACGGAGCTAAAACTATGGACGAGGCCCTTGCTCTGCTGCAGATAGCTGAGCAAGAAGGTATTAGCCATATGGTGATTACCCCTCATATTCATCCGGGCACTTTTGACAATACCAGCAGTATTATTCAGCAAGGTTTATTTGAACTGCGTGCTGCCAGTAAACAAGCTGGCCTGCATATTCAGTTAGCCGCAGCTGCTGAAGTACGTTTGTCTACTGAAATCCTCAACTGGGCAGAACAGGGTATGTTGCCATTTATCGGCAAGTATCAGGGCTTTGATGTGCTATTGCTGGAGTTTCCGCACAGCCACATTCCAGCTGGCGCCGACAAACTGGTGAAATGGCTGCTTAGTAAAAACATTTTGCCTATGATAGCCCACCCTGAGCGCAACAGAGATGTGCAAAGCGACCCTGCCAAATTAGCGCCTTTTATCAGGCTAAACTGTTTATTTCAGCTGACTGCCAGCTCTGTATTAGGCGATATGGGCGAGCGCAGCACCGCGCTTGCTGAGCAGTTATTAAAGCAAAAGTTATTTCATGTCATGGCAACCGACAGTCATAACTTATTACGCCGCCCGCCTAAATTAAAGCAAGCAGCACAATATGTGAGCGAACTGGTGAGCCCTGACTATGCTGAACTTTTAGTGCTACAGATGCCAAAACAAATCAGTGAGGTATTGTTTGCCAGTTAACATCAGCAGATCACTGAGTCTTAAAAGCAAAAGCTCAGATAAAACCAGCTTAAAACCTGCATCATTAAAAACTAAAGGCCTGGCCTTGGTGTTACTGCTTTGCAGCTGCTGGCTAATGACTTATATAGCGCCTTTAGGCTTGGCGAGCACTTATTATTTTAAAGCCGACTATTACCTCAGTTTATGGCAACGTAAACCTCAAACGTTGGATCAGGACAGCTGGCAGGAAGCAGCCAGTGCCATAGAAAGAGCTATAGAGCTTCATCCTAAGCATCCACATTATCTGCTAACCCTTGCCAAAATTAATGAATGGGCCTGGTATAAAGGCTTAAAAACAGCCGACCAAATTTTGGTCAATGACCAGCTTTATAAACTTGCTATTGAACTAAGACCAAACTGGCCTAATGCTTATGCAGATTATGCTTATTATCTGGGTATAGTTAATTTTAGGGTAAGCGAAGCTTTTACGGAATTGGCTAAAGCCAGACAATATGGACCTTATACCAGTGAAGTGTTTCAACGTACTTTACTTATTGCAGCTACCCATTGGGCATTATTAAATGGCGAACAAAAAGCACTGGCTTTCCAAGCCTTGGCGCCGCTGGTTAAAAACTCAAGAAGCAGTTATAATCAAGCGCTGCAAATAGGCACCGATTATAAATTAAGCCGTCATTTTTGTATCTATTTACAACTGAAGAAAACTGAATTTAAGCCTGATACTAATAAGCGTATCGCTAAAGATTTTTGCCTGCTTTAGCTATGTTTTAGATAAAAGTTTTAAGCCATATCTCAGCAAAACATCAAGCCTTACCTAAAGTTAGGGTTAAGGCAATGCTGCATCAAAGCGGGAAAGCCAGTATACCGGTAATATTTTTTAATACGAACAAAACAACTCAATCAATATATTAGCTGAAACACCTGTTAGTAAGCATGCACACACAAGTAAGGCTAACGCAAATCATAAGAATCTTTCGTTCTATAGACATTTATAAAAACAACTGACGCTAACGCAACATATACACTATTGAACGATGATACCGAAAGCGCTGACATGGAAACTGCCAATATAAATGCAAGCGTAACTCGAGAGCTGAACCCAAAAAACTTAAGAAGGTACCAGTAAAATGATATAATAAATGAAAGACCTAAAAATCCATGATCGAAAACAGCTCGTAAAAAATAAGAGTGGAAAATTACTGAGTAACAATCTCCGTTTTCTTTATAGCTAAAAAGCTTTTCATAAAAAAATAAAGCTTTACACACATCAGAAGACAAAGGAGTAAGTCTATCTGAGCCGAAAAGAAAATCTGAAAAACCCCAGTTATAGACTTCATTTAAAAACAAATTAAAAAACCAAACTCGATCAATATCATCTAAGCTTCCTCCACCTAAACGTGCAATAAATACATTAAAAACTACCAGCAAAATGAGTGGAAAAAATACTAGAGATATGACAAATTTCAAATCGAATTTTTTAAAATATATAAATGCTAGAACAACACAGTTTGCTAGCAAAGCAGACCGAGAACCAGAGATAAATACAAGAATAAAAACAGCTAACGTAAAATAGTTAAATTTCGGTGCATTAAATACCGAAAAAAGCAACACCATCAATACAAAGAACATTAATTCAAAGTTGTTCTCATCAAAGACCCCTGGGCGAGAACCCATCCGCTCAGTAAAATCAAAAACAAGAGAATAAGAGTATTTAAAAATAAAACATAATAGCATTACCCAAACGAATACATATAATGCACGAACTTCAAAAATTCTTTTTTCAAAACATGATGCAACTATACAGACATAAATAAACGCTTTGTACGCTTGTAAAAAATCTAATGGATGAGTGTCTGTAAAATAAAATGAATAGAAGAAAGAACACACTACATATGATAGAGACAAAACAAAAAAAATCAGAAGCCGCCGATCAACACCCCGAAGAAAACACAAAGTACCTATAAAAAAAATCATGACATCAAAAATCTGTGTAGCTGGTAACACATTATATGAGTACGGTGAAAAAACTCCGACTAAGACCAAAAAAAAAAGACGTTAAATAAAATATCTTAAATTTTATATTGACATCTGAAAGCTGACTAAAGGTTCTAAGAAGCACAATCTACTCTCCAGAAATCAAGTCTTTATACTGTTTATACATTACATCCAATGAGTATCTTTTCGCCTTCTCTAAAGAATAATTGGAATATTTTTTCAAATTAAAATTGCCTTCTGACAAGTCTGAAAACACTAAACGCCAGTTGTCGATATTATTGTTTCCGATTAAAATACCTGATTCTCCAACTATTTCTTTCATAGCAGGTATATCACTAGCAATAACAGGTAAACCAATTGCCATTGCTTCCACAACAGAAAATCCAAAAGCCTCCCAAGAGGAAGGAAATACAAATACATCTCCGTTAGAGAGAAAACTGTACACTTTATCCGGCGGTAATTCACCTAGTAAAGCTACCTGACCACCAAGTTTCATATCTCGAATATAGCCTTCAAACTCTTCTCTAAGCTCGCCATCACCAGCGATGTACAATGATAGATTAGGAAAATCTTTAATAGCGTCAATCAATATTTTCTGATTTTTTTGAGGATGCAAACGTCCAGTTGTAACAAGAGTCACTTTATCAGGCTTCTTTATCCACTCAAACTCTTTAGCGCTGTAACCTGTAGGAGTATCTATGCCATTTAAGACAAGATTAAGTTTTTTTCTATAACGCTGAGGGTAATTACTAAAACTATCTACAACTGCTTGTGATACACAAATCATCTCGTTATATAGCCCCAAATACCCAATAACCTTATCGAAAAATCTAGCGGCTCTTGGATAAGACTCAACAGGGTTACGATGAGAGATAACTATCTTACTAGCTCCAGCTAAACGCCCAATGACTCCACCAATGATGTTCGCATAATGTGTAAAACAGACTAGTTTTGCACCTTTATTTTTAGATATAAATTGAAATAATCTAAAAAATATTTTTATATAATCAAATATACCTTTTGGTTGATGGTCTAGCATACAAACTACGTTTGGGATATTTGAATACACGTCTCTTTTTTTGTATAGGAATACAGCTTTCGAATCAAATCCATCTAACATGAATCGTTTATGCAATCGAATCATTGCTCCTTGAGCTCCAGCGGCTTCCATCTGCGTAATTATACTTATAATCATTATTTCACCATTATCCTTTTTTGCGAAAACCCAAAAGAAACAACACCTCAAAGATCATTAGAACGATAGTCATAAAGAACGAGTTTAGGTTCAAAAGACCAACTAGTGTCAGTGACAAGGCACAAAAAACACTGTTGGGGATAGCAATTTTATTAATCTGGGTAAATTGCCCCAAAGATTGCGCGCGAATTATACACCATGACTTTAAGTATCTAAAAAACGAAACCAAAATCATTATAAGAAAAACATTAATTACTAAGCCTCTGTCATAAGAGTCACTTATTTCGTTTAGGAAAAAGTATGCCAAGATAGAAACAAAAAATATATTTAATATCAAAGCAGAGGTGTTAACCATAAGAAATCTTTTGAAAAGATAAGTATGTTTACTCGAATCACGACTTAAATGCGCTCTATATATTTGATTCAATGTCATCGTAACTAAAGTTAAGGGCCTGAGAAACATAAACGCTAACGAATAGTTCGAATACACGAGCGTTCCGTAGAAAAAAACGATAGCAAAGTTGTATCCGTTATTTATTACTTCCATAAAAAAACTAGAAACAAACGAATGACCACACCTCTCTTTTGCAATAACAAGAAATCTAAGCAATCCGACTTTACTCATTCCTAAATAGAATCGATCGTTATAAAAACACGTAAACAATGAAACGATGGATGACACCAAATACAGATATATAAAATCTATAAAAAAACTAAACTTAAATAATAAAACCAGAGGAACGGACAGTAAACATAGCAAAGAAAAAACAAGATCAGGAAAATAAGACCAAAATATATTCATTCTCGATATATTCAAGCTTTTATAATAATTTCTTATCTGCGTAAAACATCCAGAAAAGGATAGAATTAGAGAAATATTAAAATCTGTGAATACACAATAAAATAAAAATTGAGCAATAAAAAATAGAACTAAAGCGAACAGTAGAGCCAGTCTTACATATACCTCTGAACTAGCATTGGCTCTTTGAAATTCTCTTACAAACGGGTTCACAAATGCCGCAGTTAGTAAAGACTGAGCCACAGCATTAGTAACAACAAAAATTGAAAAGAGGCCAAATGCTTCCTGTCCATACAAATAAGCAACAGCCATTGAACATATCAAAGTCGTAGCGGCCAAACTTGCATTTGAAAAAAAAGGAAAAAGTGTCATTAGTCTAGTAGACTTCAATTTGTATTTTACCTATAGCTTTCATACAGATTATTTTGACAAGATTAACAGGGTAATTTATTAAATAGCGCTTAATTGTATGAGGTTCTTTGTACATCCTATATAAAAATCTCATATTCATTTTATCAATAATAGGTGGGTAATATTCCTTCTTACTTGTTGCTTCCTGCCTTATGAAACCTCCACAAGTAAAAATAGCTACATCGTTTATCTGTTTGCTGATCATTGACAAAACGGCCTCCTGCTTACCAGCTCCAAGGCCTAAAATTACTATTTTTGCACCCGACGCCCTTATAGATTCGATTACGAAGTCAATTTCATTTAAATTAAAAAAACCATTTACATAACCGGCTAAAGTGATGTTACTGTAAGTATTTTTTAATTTCGTAGCGAACATATCTACTTGCTCAGTTGTGGCTCCAACTAAGAATACAGGGTAACCTTTTTCAGCTGAGAATTGAAAAACCACGGGAGCTATAGATGTATTATCAAAACTTAGCCTAGAAACATTAGTTCTGGTTAACAATGATATTAACCCAGCCATTAACATACCATCACAACAATACACAACATCATCTAACGATTCATCAATAAAATATGAAGATAACGATGCAAAGTTTATAAATGACAATTGAGGTAAGTCTTTCATCATTGAATCAGAAAAATTTGATAGAACTCTCAATGTTCGCATTAAAATAAACCTCTTGATTACTGAATCGACTGCCCTATCGAATAATATTTTATGTTACTTTTCTTCATTGCACGTACATCATATAGATTCCGACCATCGAAAATCACATTTTCTAAAAGGTTACTTGATATAATACTATGATCTATTGCCTTGAATGTTTTCCATTCAGTACAAATTACAAGCGCATCACTATTTTTAATTGCGGACTCTTTCGTACCACATAGGAATAGATCAGATCTACTACCGTATATCCGCTGCGTCTCTTCCATAGCCTCAGGATCATAAGCCTGCACTTTAGCACCGGCATCCCAAAGTTGCTCCATCAAAACACGGCTTGGCGCTTCACGCATATCGTCGGTATTAGGTTTAAATGCCAGGCCCCAAAGTGCAAAAATTTTGCCTTTCAGAATATCTTTGGTTTCGCCCTTTTCAGCTTTATCCCATACACCGTAATGCTTGCAGATCATTTCAAAGAGTTTGTGTTTTTGACGATAGTTTACGGCTTCTACTGCATCGAGAATTTCAGGTGTATAGCCAAACTGGCGGGCAGTTTGTGCCAATGCCTGCACGTCTTTCGGAAAGCAGCTGCCGCCGTAGCCACAGCCGGCATAAATAAAGTGGTAACCAATGCGGGGGTCTGAACCTATACCTTTGCGCACGTTTTCAATATCAGCCCCTACCCGCTCGGCTATATTTGCCATTTCGTTCATAAAGCTGATTTTGGTAGCTAACATGCAGTTGGCGGCGTATTTGGTCAGCTCACTACTGCGCACATCCATCACAATGATTTTTTCATGATTGCGGTTAAAAGGTGCATACACCTCACGCATTATGTCTTCGGCAAACTTAGAACTGGTGCCTATAACAATGCGGTCTGGTCGCATAAAGTCGGCGACAGCTGCGCCTTCTTTTAAAAACTCGGGGTTGGATACCACGTCAAATTCGGCTGCAAAATCACGCTCAGTAAGTACCTGCTGAATAACAGCAGTGACTTTGTCGGCCGTGCCTACTGGTACTGTGCTTTTGTTTACTACCACTTTATAACTTTGCATTAGCTGGCCTATGGTTTTGCCCACAGCCATTACATATTGCAAATCGGCAGAGCCGTCTTCGTCTGGTGGTGTGCCTACAGCGATGTAAATAACCTCGGCATGTTGCACTGCTTCTTCAGCACTGGTGGTAAAACGCAGGTTGCCCTGGCTAACGTTGGTTTTTACCACGCTTTCCAGGCCGGGTTCGTAAATGGGAATAATGCCTTGTTTTAAGCCGTCAATTTTTGCCTGATTTACATCTGCACATATTACGTCGTGGCCTACATCAGCCAAACAAGCACCGGTTACCAGGCCAACATAGCCTGTACCAAAAATACTAATCTTCATTCCCTTTCCCTTTGTGACGTATGACGGTTTTTAGCTACCATCCTTTTTTAATGCTTTGCGGGCGGGGATAAAGCCCGTCCCAACAATTTACATGGCCGTAAAATCAGATCAGGCAATTAAACTAAGTGGAGTGCCTGTTGTCATTTTTTTCAATAATGCCGCAAAATCAGCACCTAGTTTAGGATCTTTTAAGGCGTAATCTACTATAGCTTCTAAATAACCCAGTTTGCTGCCGCAGTCGTGGCTGCGCCCTACAATACGGTAAGCTTCCATGGCTTCTTCGGTAAGCAGTTGCGCTAAAGCGTCGGTTAACTGTATTTCGTCGCCAGCACCAGGTTGGGTAAAACTCAGAATTTCCATCACTGTAGGTGACAATACATAACGGCCTGTAATGGCCATATTAGAAGGAGCGTCGTCTGCGTCTGGCTTTTCAACCATAGCTTTCAGGCTAACCGAATGCCCCGCCTCTATTGGCTGGCCAGCTAAATCGACAATACCGTAACTGCTGACTAAGTCGCGTGGTACAGCTTCTACCATAACCTGACTGGCACCTGTTTGCTCGTAGCGGTCGATCATGGCTTTGAGGTTGTCTTGTCGTAAGTTGCTGCGGTATTTATCTATTAATACGTCGGGCAATAACACCGCAAACGGCTCGTTTCCTACCACTGGAGCAGCGCATAAAATGGCATGGCCCAAGCCTAATGCGACAGGCTGGCGCACTGAAATTACGGTCAGGTTTTTAGGGTTGATGCTGCGCACTTCGTCCAGCAAGGAACGTTTCACTCGTTTTTCTAACTGGGTTTCCAGTTCAAATGAGGTGTCAAAGTGGTTTTCAATCGAATTTTTACTGCTGTGGCTTACCAAAATAACTTCAGTAATTCCTGCTGCGGCAGCTTCTTCAATCACATACTGGATAAGAGGTTTGTCGACCACAGGCAGCATTTCTTTTGGAATAGCTTTGGTTGCGGGTAACATGCGGGTGCCCAGGCCTGCTACAGGTATAACGGCTCTGGTTACTTTACGGTTGTCAGGAGCTTGCATATAAAATTCCCTCTTGTTACTGATGCAGAGTGCTTCTATAGTTCACTCGCGCAAAAAAGTTATACAGAATTCAACGACGCAACGAACTCACTACTTTTGCTCAACAACTCAGCAAAGGCTGTTCCCTGCCTTTAATGCTTAGTCCTCACCGGACAAAACGTTTTTTACTTTAACCCTGCTCTATGACAGAAAAGTGAAAAAACGCGCAGCACTATATAACAAAGTGGCATGGTTTACAAAGCAAAGCATATCTCATGCCACTAAAAAGTATTAAATTTGATAGTTTAAATTTGATAAATTCGATAAATTTGCGAAATATGGTTACATTTTTCGTAATTAGCTGCAGCACTCAAGGCCAAATTGGTGCATAATCGCCCTAAACTAATGCACGAGCTCTGGTTGTGGATGATTGATGCTGCTGCACCTTGGCAAGTCAGGCAGAAAGTGGCAAATTAATCTATCTTTTTCAGCCAAATCTGATTCACTTAATACAAAGTTTCTATTGAACACGCAGCAGATACGGGTTAGATAGGCTCTTATGTCATGGAAGGTGCCTGATTAAATGCTAATGTCAGTTGCACATCAGGTTGTGCAGGGAGGTTTATGCTACGCAAATATACTGTTGTAGCACTGCTGGCTCTTTCTATATCTGTCTTTAGCAATGCCAGCTATGTGCTGCCTGTGTTTAAGCCGGAGATGCTGCAGACTATTCGATCTCAGTACGGTGATGCAGCTCTGGCAAGAGTCGAGCTGTGGCGCGATTTACTTGAGGAAGGTAAATCGGAATCAGACTGGGTGCGGGTTAATAAAGTAAACAAATTTTTTAATGATCAGATGCGTTATGAGTCTGATCAAAAGCATTGGGGCCAGACAGATTATTGGGCTACCCCACTTGAATCGCTTGGCACAGCGGCCGGTGACTGTGAAGACTTTGCAATAGCAAAATATGTGTCACTGCGGGCAATGGGTATACCTGATAGCAAGTTGCGGATTATGTATGTCAGGGCAATGTCAGTAAATGAGCCTCATATGGTACTCATTTACATGGAAACTGAAGACGCTGTGCCTTTGGTTCTGGACAATTTGATCAAAAAAGTTCAGCCTGCCACCCGCAGACCGGATTTGAAACCTATTTATGGTTTTAATGCTGAAGGGTTATGGCTTGCAAAAGCACAAGGCTGGGCCGGAAAGTAGAAGGCAAAACAGGCGGTTCGAACTGGCAGGATTTGCTAAACAGAATTGAAAAGGGAATGTAACTGTTATGGCGCATAAATGGTGGAGAAAACTCCCGGGTATTTCGTTAAGGACACAACTGCACTTATTAATAGTGCTGGTGGCTTTATTTACCTTCTCGTTTAGTTTGTACATTTCTGTACAAAGCACACAAAATTATCTGAACACTCAGATGAAATCTCACGCTCAGGACGCGGCAACCAGTTTAGGCTTGTCGATGTCGCTTATATGGACGACCCCGACCTGGTGATAGCCCAGACCATGGTCAGCGCTATTTTTGACTCAGGTTATTACGCCGAACTGGAATTTAAAACCGCGAAAGGCGAAGTAAAAATTAAGCGGCAAAATCCTATCGAATACGACGAAGTCCCTCAATGGTTTGTCCGGCTTTTTCCTTTGTCACCGCCTTTCCAAAGCAGCGAAGTGAATAACGGCTGGATGGTAGCCGGTGTGTTATCTATTCAGTCTAATCCTGGTATCGCCTATAAAACACTGTGGCAACAAGCACGACAAAGCTTTTATAGCATTGCGGTAATCACCTTATTCAGTGCGCTTTTTATTCAACTGATTGTTTATGCCGTGCTCAAACCTCTGCGCCGCATTGAGGTGCAGGCGCAGGAAGTTGGCAAAAAGAACTTTTTGCAACAAGACAAGCTGCCCTTTACTACGGATCTGCGTTCTGTGGTCAAAGCCATGAATACAATGGTGGCTAATATTCAGCGTAGTTTTAAGTCGCTTAGCCTGCAGGCCGACGAGCTGAAGGTCAAAGTATTCACAGATATGCTGACCGGCCTTGGCAACAGACGTTTGCTGGAACAACGTTTCGCCGCCGAAAAAACTGAGCAAAAAGCGCATGACTTACGTTTGCATATTGGCATGATGAGTTTGCATTCGCTGACGGAAGTGCATCAGCGTCAGGGCTTTGAAGCTGCTGACCAGTATATTTTGCTGGCGGTAAAAGAATTTAAAGAAATGCTCGAAGCAATGACTAATAACCAGTTGTTCCGTTTAAGTGGCAGTGATTTTATCTTTTTAAGTCATTTAGGTGCTGACGAACTGGAACAACAAGTACAGCAATTAAGCACCAAACTGAAGCTGCTGGACAGCGTGTTTTATCCTAAAGGTTTTGCTTCAGTAGCTCTGATGGAAGTGGAGCCTGAGGATAACCTGCATCACTGCCTTTCCAGCTTAGACAGCGCTATTATTCAGCGCGCCCAGCAGCCAGACTTACCTGTGATGGTTAAAGATGAAAGCATGCTGATTAAGCCAGAAGGCAGAATGGCCTGGCATGCGGTGATCAAGGATCTGATCCAGAATCAAAATTTTGAGTTGTGGGCTCAGCCTGTCATTAATGCTGACAAGTCTGTTGAGTATATTGAAACTTTCGTACGCTTTTATTACCTGCATTCGCAACTGTCTACTGCTGAAACTTACGCTATGGCTGAGCAGCAAGGATTGTCGTTGCAACTGGATCAGCAGGTTATTCATTTCATTCTGCAGCAAGTGCAGAATGAACCTGACCACACCTACGCTATTAATTTATCGTTGGGTGCGGTTAGTTCAGCAACATTTTTGCAGTGGCTTGAAAAAGAACTGCAATTATTAGCTGGTAAAGTTCGTCTGGTGTTTGAGGTGTCTGAGTACTCTATTTTGCGAGCGCCAGAAGAAACCAAAGCACTGATGAATGTGATTAAACAAAATAGATACAAAGTTTGTATCGAGCGTTTTGGCTCAAGTATGGCCACTTTCAAGTACTTACAAGGTTTGAATGTCGACTACGTAAAAATTGACGGTGCTTACGTGAGCGTACTCAATGACGCGGACAACCAGTTCTTTATCAAGACCTTATGCCAGATCAGTCACGGTATAGGAATTAAAGTGCTGGCGCCGCACATTGAATGTGAGCAAACAATGGACAGTTGTTTTGCTGCTGGAGTAAACGCGGTTCAGGGCAACTGGTTGCTTGCACCACAGAAAGTTAATGCACAAGTGAAAAAATCTGTCTTGACACAACCGTTCATTAACCTAGAATTGGTGCATTCGCCCAGAAATTAATCAAAAAGGATGTTAAATATGAAAAAAATGAACACTCTTGCTGCAGCGGTGTTTGCTGCTACGCTGTTCAGCACTGCTGCAATGGCACAAGATACTTCAGCTGTTGATGCTGCAGTTGCTCAATACCCAACGCTGGTTGCTCAGTATCAGGCTCAGGGTATGTCTGCTGCTGAAGCAGAAGCTGCTGCTTCACAAACTGTTGAAGCTAACCTGCAAGCTTTAATTGCTGCTGCTCCGGATGCTGAAACTAAAGAAGCTTTAGTTGCTGCTGCTCTGGCTGCTGCTGCAACTATCGGTGAATCAGCTGTATCTGCTGTAGCTTCTGCTGCTGCAGCTGCTGGTGTACCAGCTGATACTATCACTGCTATCGCTGCTGCAACGCCTGGCGTGAACGTTGCGACTGTTGCTGCAGCTACTGCTGCAGGTCCAGGTGCTGGCGCAGGTGCAGGCGCTGGTGCGGGTGCTGGTACAGGCACTGTTGGTGCTCCTGGTGGCGCTGGCTTCGGCGGCGGTTCAGGTGGCGGCGGCGGTACTGCTTCAGGCAACTAAGAGCTGTAACTGTTTAGTTATATATCCAAGTGACTTGAAGGTACGGCGAAGCGACAAGCCAGTGAGACCCCTGGAACATAGTTAGTCTATGTGACTGGGGCGAGATGGCTAAGTCAACAAAGCGGTAACTTCAAGGACGATGGATAGAAGAGGGCCGCAAGGCCCTTAGTATTTTATACCCTGATACATTTTGAGTATCGGTGCGATATGGAAAGCGCTCCCCGATGGCTACACGACAATATTTGTTTTCTCTGATCCGAGCCTTGTGTTGTTTCACCCTGGTCTGGTGCCCTATTCCTTTGGCAAGTAACAGACCCTGGGCATGGGCTATTCTTGAACTTATGATCCTTGTTATTTTCAGTCTACATTTAATTTCCGTCTATCGTGGCCGCTCTCCCTGGTTCGCTGGACTCTGGCAACAGCTCAGTCTTTTACCTTTTGTCGCTATACTGGCGGTGCTTGCTGCGCAGCTTTGGTCTCCGGTGTCTTGGTTAAGCACTGTGGACCCGAATCAAACAGAAATTCTTTGGGTTAAAACGCTGTGTTATGGCCTTTTTGCCTGGATGATCAGCAGCTATTTCCGTACAGACAGCCAGTTGAAGCTGCTGTGTTACATCATTGTCGCCAGTGGTGTATTTCAGGCAAGTTATGGCGCTATCCTGAATTTACAGGGTGCTGAAACCTCTCCAATTTTCGGTGTGCCTGAAGGCAACAGAGCCCGTGGCTCTTTTGTTTATCAGAACCATTTTGCCAACTATTTGGCAATGACGCTGGCTTTGGGCGTGGGCTTGTTAATGGCTGAATTATCCAGCCGTGCTATGCAGTGGAACTGGCGTAATATCAGCCGTACTGTGCTGGAATCTATGCTCAGCACTAAAATTTTGTTGCGTCTGGCTTTAGTGATCATGGTTATCGGCCTCATCTTAAGCCGCTCCCGTATGGGCAACGCTGCCTTTTTCACTGCCCTGCTGGCAATCTCTTTGTATGCCATCTGGTTTTACAAAAACAAACCTGCGCTGCTAAAACCTCTGGTGATCAGTATTTTTATACTGGATATGATTGCGGTAGGTTCTATTTTTGGTATTGAGAAACTGCAACAGCGTTACGAAGAAACGTCGTTTTCATCTGAAACCCGTGACGAAGTTGTGCAGGATAGTATACCTATAGTGGCTGATGCGCCCTGGTTTGGTCATGGCGGTGGCACTTTTTATACGGTGTTCCCTGGTTATCAACCTGGCCACTACTCAGCTTTTTATGATCATGCTCACAATGAATACCTGCAGTTTGCGATTGAACTGGGAGTTCCATTAACCGTCTTGCTTGGACTTTGGTTGTTGTGGATGCTGTGGCTGAATTTGCAAACCATGAGGCTAAGACAGAATAAACTCAGCAGAGGCATAGCTTTCGGCTGTTCCATTGCTATTGTTCATATGTTGATCCATAACCTGGTGGATTTCAATTTACAGGCACCTGCGAATGCGGTGCTCTTTATCACAGTGTTGTGTCTGAGCTGTATTGTATTTACGCGACAGGACAATAGAGGAATAAGTTCCACCCAGCCTGAAGCCTAAGGAACAAGGGATGTCTGTTTTTCGGCTGGATTTGATTTAGCAACCATTGAGTTGCAAGGATTGCACATTATTATGGGGAACTTGTTCGGGTTGTCACGTCGCCGTTTTTTACAACTGTGCGTGGCAAGCCCTTTGCTTTTGACTGCGGCTTCGGCCTGCGGCAGAAAAAAAGATTTTAGCCTTGGGGTGTATCAGCACCCTGGCCATGAAGCTTTTTATATCAGCGATCATTTCAATTTATTGCCCGATAACGTAATGCTGCGCAAAAGTCAGTCGGCAGAGGTGATTGTCAGTGCCATGCTCGCAGGTGAGCTGGATGCTGCCACTCTTGCACTGGATGAAGTGCTGACTTGTTTGGCTGCAGATATACCTTTGCAGGTGATCCTTATTCTTTCCCGCTCTTGTGGTGCAAATGTTTTGTTGTCCCGCCCCGAGCTAACCAGCGCAGCACAACTGAAAGGCAAAATCATAGCGCTGGAATCTCGCGCAGTGGCTGAGTTATTGCTCGAACACTATTTACAAAAATCCGGTTTGCAACGACAAGACATAGAAGTTGCTTATCTGCCTCAGCTCAAACAATTAATGGCATGGGAAAATGGCCAGATTGATGCGGCAATCAACACGCCTCCGGTTTCACATTACATCGAACGTACCGGTGCAAAACGGCTGTTTGATAGCAGTCAGTGCCCTGCCCTGATGTTCCAGGTGCTGGCCATCAGAACAGACAGGGTGAACCTGCTTAGTGATATTCCGGCCCTTTTACTCAATAGTTATTATCTGGGACTGGATCATCTGCGATTGTTTTCCGGTGACAGCATGCGACGCACGGCCTTGTGGCGTAATCTGACGTTAAGTGAGACGACAAATTACTTTGCCAGCGTGCAGTACCCTGGTTTGGCTCAGAGCATTGCTTTGCTGTCAGAGTCGGACGCGCTGCACAAGGCGATGCAACAGCTGCTCCACTTTATGCCAAAAGCAACACAACCCAAAACCTATAGCAGCGCTTTATTTGATACCGCAGCTTTACGTCAACTGGTATTGAACTGATGAAGACCCTGATCTTTGGCCTGTTGTTGCTGTCCTGGCTGGCTGCACCAGCATCTGCTTTAACGATCCGTTTTGCTGTTGTTACGCAAGATGCCCAACACAGCATGCAGCACTACGGTGCTCTGCAGCTTTTCCTGCAAGTCCAGCTGGCACCGGATCTAGTGCAACTCGTTGCTATCGACCCTGCTAACGCGGATTTAAACGATATCCAAAACAAAGCAGATTTTCTGTTAACGGACCCCTACCATTACGTTAAACTAAAAGCCAAAGGTGCGGTGCGAGCTCCGCTGCTAAGTCAGGTAACCTTGACCAAATCAGGTCAGTTTGATTTGGCCGGTGGTGTGATTTTTTGTCTGGCGTCGAATCCACTCTGTGATTTGAGCTTTATCTCTCAGGCGAAGATCGCAACTGGCGGTCCCTCTTCATTTTTTAGCTATGTTGCTCAGTTAAAAGAACTACAACAACTAGACATTCAGTTAGCTGCACATAAGCTCAGTGCAGCCAGGTCTGATCAGGCTGTAGTGGCCGAAGTAAAAAATAAACAGGTGGACATAGGTTTTGTCCGAACAGGCGTGCTGGAAACGCTGATCGAACAAGGCCAGCTGACCGCTAACGAAATAAAACTGCTGAACAAGCAGGAACTGGCTGAACTGCCGGTGCAAAGCTCCACCCGCCTTTATCCAGACTGGCCGGTAGTGATGATGCCCACTGTACAACCCGCCTTAGCAAGCCGCATGATGGCTGCGCTGCTGGCATGGGAAACACAAGCCAGAACTGACGGATCTTCAGAAGCTTTTGGTGCTGCAGCTGATTATCAGTCGATTGAATACACCTTGCGGGAGCTGTCTTTGCCGCCTTATCAGGCAGAAGGGAAAAGCAGTTATCTGCATAGCTGGACTGATCACAGAGCAACTCTGGCCTTTGTTGTGGCACTGCTGGTGTTGCTGCTGACGCTGTACATTGTCTCCAGACAGAAACAGGCCAGACAAAGCCTGGTCAACGACAAGTTGCAACAGTTGAACCAAAAGCTGATGTTGCACAAAACGCAGATGAGTACAGTGCTGAATAATACAGTGCATGTGCTGTTGTTTGGTTTAGATATGCAAGGCCGTATTGTGCATTTTAATGACAATGCGCTGAAGCTTCTGCAGATCACTACGGACAGCTTACAAGGACAGTTTTTGATTGATTGGTTGCCTGAACCTGAGCAGAAATCAGTAGTGCAAACAGCGATGCAACGCCTGCAGGATAAGCCTCAGGAGACTGTTGTGCTTAGCCTTAAGATACAGCTGGCCAGCGGCAAAGAGTTGTATCTGGATTCCGATTTATTCCGCTTGCCCGGAGCGTCTGCTGAAAGTCCTCACTTTGTATTGCTCTGCACTGACGTTAGCCGGCGTCACTGGATAGAAAAACGTCTGCAAAAGAGCTTTAAACGGCTGGATCAACTGATTGAGCGCAGCCCTTCTGTTATTTATGCCTTCGACCCTATCACAATGCGGCTGAATTATATCAGTCCAAACTGCTTTACGATGTACTTGAAAAGCTCCATGGAAATCATGCGGATGGCCAATTGGTGGAATTTATCTGTGCATCCGGATAACCAGCAATTGATTGCACAAAAGTTTATGGACTGGGTCAGCGCTGGTTACCCTGGAGTACTGAAATATAGCTGTACTTTGGAGCGTAATGTCGCTCATTCAGGACTTTATGCAGAGGATCCGCAGCTGAAACATCAGTTGATCTGCATTGAAAACCAGTTGTGTGCTTTGCGAGACGAGCAAGGCCATGTCACTGAGGTTATAGGCTCACAATTGGATATTTCAGAACGTCATCATGCACAAATGAAGCAGGAGCTGGCCGCCAGCGTATTTATTCAGGCCCGGGAAGGCATTTTTATCACAGATGCCAGTGGCACAATTCTGGATTTAAACCACTCCTTTTGCCGCATTACCGGCTATACCGAAACTGAGGCTTTAGGCCGCCATCTGGCACTTTTGGTGACTTCGCAGTCGGACAAAGAGTATGTCGAAGCCTTATGGCAGGAACTGAGCCGGGCAGGTTTCTGGGAAGGCGAAATACAAGGAAAACGCAAAACCGGTGAATCTATCGTGTTAGCGCTGACGATTTCCGTGGTGCGCGATGTGCAGCATCAGGCCGCGCATTATGTGGCTTTGTTTTCCGATATTACGGTGCAAAAAGCTCAGGAAGATAAGCTCCGTGTTATTGCCCATTTTGATGCGCTAACCGGCTTACCCAACCGTTTGTTGTTGAAAGATAGAATCGCGCAAAATATGGCACTCACCAAACGCAAAAAGAAACTAATGGCCGTTATTTTTATTGATATCGACGGTTTCAAAGAAGTGAATGACAGTTTGGGCCATGAAGCCGGTGATTGTTTGCTGGTTGAACTGGCCAACAGAATGCGTGGTTTGATGCGGGAGAACGATACACTCGCCAGATTGGGCGGGGATGAGTTATTGCTTTATTAACCGAATTACCCAGCGAAGCTGATTGTATTCCGCTGATTGAACGTTTGCTCCAGAGCGTCAGTCAACCCGTTGCACTGCAAAAACAGCAGGCTAAAGTCAGCGCCAGCATTGGTATCACCTTTTATCCGCAGAAAAAGCCCGTGGATGATGCCACGTTAATAAGACAAGCCGATATAGCGATGTACCAGGCTAAACACTCGGGCAAAAACCAGTACGCGATTTTCAGCAACTCGGACAAAGAACTCGTCAGTTAAAAATGGGATCAGCTCACATTGTTAACAGTTTTAATAACAATGTGAGCTGACCCCATTTTCATTATTCGATGAGGATTGGATATTTCAGGTAATGCTGATCGTAGTATGGCAAACGTTGATACAACCATTGCAGCTTGGCTTGTGGGTCAGCAGAGAGCTTTTTGTCTTGCTTCAGCGCTTCGTCAAATTCTGCTTTGAGCTTTTTGTCCTGCTTCAGCGCAGTCTCAATCAGCGGCACTATGGCGTAGGTTTCAAAGTATTCAACCCGCTCAAACATACCCAGCATATAACCCCAGCTGAATAAAGAGTCTGGCGCTGTAGGTTCCAGTAAGGCAACAGCCAAAGCGCCTAACGGCTGATCGGTACTGACCCGGACTGAACCCGCAGGTAAACGGATTTTTTGCCAGGTACGGCTAAACTCAGCTTTGACTGCAAAACGTCCTTCAAAAGGTTTGTTGGCAAACTCGTGTGAAGTGGCAGTTAATTGCTGTAACTGAATAGTTTTTGGTGATTTTAAACTAGTAAATTGCACACCATGCAATGCCAGCTTGGCGATAACCTCTTGCTGCTCTGGTGGGATCCAATAGGCTTTTGGCACGTCAATTTCAGCAGCAGGTTCTTTTTCCCAATACACAGGTAGTTGCTCATAATTCAGCGGTTTACCTGTCCAGGTTTGATAAGTGACACCTGTGATCGGATCTTTTTTCTGTACAGCTTCCACCCCTTTAAATGCAATGTAATCAGGGGTTTCACTGGCTTTCCAGGCGAGTACCTGACGTTCTGGCCGCGCATTTTCATCGGCTTTTTTCGCCAGTTTCAGCACAGTACCTTGTTGCTGCAACAGTTTCAGACTTTGCTCCAACACTACATAAGTGCCTAACACTCTTTGCTTATAAGGCTTTAAGCTGTGATTTTCCACCAGTACTGTTGGGATATGACGCAAGTCGCCATAGCCATTGGAAAAACGTGGAGAAGACGTAGACCCTGCCAGGCCTTTACTGAAATCTGCACTGTTATGAGCAAACACCAGCGGCCCCGGAATATGACCTGCAGCAGTGAGCGCCTGATCCACTTCAGAGCGGAAACTACTGGCAAGCCAACTGGCCGCATTCGGACTTAGGGCAGCAAAAGGTTCATTAAAACCATAAGTGATGTCGTACTGATAATCTTCACCGTCTGTCACATGGATATCCAGATACAGATCCGGCTTATAGCTATTGAGTAGCTTCAGTAGCGCCTGCATTTCAGGCGCTTCAGCTTTCATATAGTCACGGTTTAAATTCAGGTTTTGTGCTGTGGCACGCCAGCCCTGCAATTCAGGCCCGCGTTGATTCATGCGGTTGTATTTGCCGCTACGCTCATGACCATCAACCGAAAAAATTGGAATAAACAACAAGTTGACGTCTTTTAACAAATCCGCTTTATCGCCATGCGCTATGTCACGCAGCAGCATTAAACCCGCATCTTTGCCATCAATTTCACCACTGTGAATACCAGCCTGCGCCAGTAACAGCGGTTTATTGTCCCGTCCAATCATGTCGGGATCCGTGCCGGCTTTGACCAGATAAATAGCACGGCCCTGCGGGCTTTGTCCTATTACTTCAAGCTTAATTAATGAAGTACTGGCCGCCAGACGTTGCAGGTAGTTGATCGTAGTTTCGTAGTCAGGTGTTTCAGACAAATCAGACACTTCAGCTGGGGTTACCCAGGGATGCTGCGCAGGTTTAATCAGACTTAAGGTCGCACCTTGCCAGTCAGGTAAAGGCGGCAGATGGTCAGCAGCAGTAACAGAAAAGACAAAGCTGCATGCCAGAGAAAGGGCTAGTTTTTTCATTCGAATAAGATCCAATTCGGGGCATTCACTGATCAAGCCCCCTTTTATCAATGGCTGCCTGCAAAGATCACTGCAAAACAAGACGACACTCTGCTTGTGGACACAAAAACAAACAACCTATGTACATACACTTTATCTCTTTGTGTTGACTAAAAATCAACATAAAGAGATATGAAATTCAGAGGCATGATAGAAACACAAAAAAAGACAAAAATAAACAGATGTAAACCGAACTGAAGTAAAAACATCGCCGCTGTCACTCAACAAAATATTTTATACAAAAACAATCTCCACACTTCACCTCATGCAATTTCAGCTCATTTACCTAAATATGCGATAACACAGATTTACAGATGTGAATTAAATACTTAATGTAACAACGAAATTAACAAGGAGTGACTATGAAGGAAGTTAGTTATTTAACACATGTTGGTTTAAGTCTGATGACCTGTGCCATTTTAGCTGGATGTGGTTCAGATCAAAAAGATGAAGTACCTACTGTGTCAATGGTAAGTTCGGTCTCAGTAAAAGAGAAACGTCTGGTAACTGTGGCAGCCACAGCTACAGACGACAAGGAAATCTCGGGTTACCGGTGGGAGCAACTATCAGGTCCAACGCTGACCTTAACAGGCGTAGCTGCATCAGAGGTTCAGGTGACAGCACCTGAGGTCGACGAAAACTCTGTAGCAGTATTGCGGGTTACTGTCACAGACAGTGCGAATCAACAAGCGCAAGCCAATGTAACTGTAAATATTGCGAAAAATCAGTTACCTGATCTTGCCGCCAATTTCTCCAGTGTAGAGGAAAAATCTACGGCCAGTTTTCAAGCCACAGCAACGGACGCGGATGGAGAAATTACCTCTTATCAATGGACACAGCTATCAGGTCCTCAAGTCACACTAAGCGGTGCAAATACCAGCAGTATCAGCTTTGAAGTGCCCGCAGTTTCCTCAGCCACCACTCTTCGCTTTTCAGTCAGTGTTATGGACGATGATAACGAAGGCAGTACCTTGATCAGTGATGTCGTTATTGATCAACTCAAAACGGCCTATAGTCTGACGGGAAAAGTTACTGAAGCTGCATTTGCGAATTCAAGCGTCAGCGCTACAGTGGCTGAAGAGACCTTCTCGACCACAGCAGATGCATCAGGTAATTTCACTTTGTTAGTGGAAGTCGATGATGATGCTACAAATTTTCTAACGCTGTTAAAAGCAAGTTCAACTCAGATCGCAGGATTGGAACTTTACAAATTCCTCCCTGATTTAACAGCCAACGCGGTGCCCACCGAAAGTGCCAGCCCTCAATCTGGTTTGCTGACACAAAAGCGCCAATCAAGATCAGATAAGGCTCTGGCAACAGAAAACAACGGCATTAGTATAAATACGTCGATAAACCCGGTATCTACCGCTCATTATGCTCTGCTGCTAGCGGAAAATAACAATGTTATGCCGATTGATAGAAGCACATACGACGCAGTAGAAAAACTTATTGATCCTGATCTGCTGATTGAAGCTGCAGCGCTGGTGTACATCTTATCGCAACAAGATGCTTTGCCTGAAGGCGTGACAGATGTGGTCAGTCTGCTCAATAAACCTGAGCTGTACAACGCTTACAAAGAGGCTGTGGAAACAGAAAATCCGGATGCTATTACGCAAGCTATAGCGACATTAGTTGCTGATCCTGATGTGGTAGAGCCGCAGGATGAGACAAGCCTGGTAGGAAAGTATGTCACTTATATGCCAGCGCAATCGGGCTTTTTATCCCGTTTTGGTGAGAAACTGATGTTTAATGAAGATGGGACAGGTTCAAGGTATACCACTGGTTCGCATTACTCATTTGACTGGACCATCAGTGAGCAAGCCATTGAACTGGATTACACTAACACTAGTCCCTTTACCTATTACACAAATCTTAAAACAAGTTTTGTTGGTCTGACGGCCGAACAAATGAAGCTATTGACTGACGCAGGAATAACCACTATCCAAGTCACTCAAATCACTACCGGTGCACAAATGTGGAGAACGGTAAAAGGTAACACTATGGATGTGTACCGTTTTTCAGAGAAAATACAACGCACTTTAACACCTATTGACTTGGGCAATGGTGTGGTGATCAGTACAGATGGTGAAACCGAAATTATCAACACAGATTATTTCGTCCGTAATATTGAAACTCAGATGCCACTAAAATTTACTGCTGAAGAAATCCCAGGCCAATGGGTGTTGCGTAGCTTTGATGATAATGAAAACCCGGATTTTCTCTTCAGTTCATTGTTTGCGGAAACATTCAACTTTGCCCCAAACGGCACAGGAACAACAAAAGAAACTGCTCGTAGTTTCGATTGGGAACTGAACGCTGCGGGACATCTCCTTGTTACTTTTGCCAGTAAAACCCGCTTGGAGTTCAGAAAGCTGGATCAATTAGACGATAAATCCAGCGCGCTGATTTCTGTTTACGATGCAGAGGGCAATTTAATAGCTGCAGATACTGACTATAGCTTAAAGCTCGATGGCAGCGACTTCTCACAATACGATCATATCAATCAGGAGGGATCGTACTGGAACTCCATGATCAACCTCTGGAATAAGTACTATTGGCAGGATAACCGTATTTTGTGGGAAGGCGGCTTTAGTTACTTTGGTTTTATGTTTAAAAACAATAATACCGGCTATCAAATGTATCAGTACACAGGAACACCTCCAGAGATGATCCCAAACCTGGGTCCACAGATGACATGGATTGAAATACCGGATGAGAGTGGCGCCAGTATGATTCAGGTCAATCGGAGAGCTTGTAACGATAATACAGCCTACTCCTGTAACATTCGTAACTATCGTTTGCTTAAGTCTGAATCAGGAATGCTAGGCAGACGTATCTACGTATTGGAAGAGTCGTATTCCCGTAATAGAAGCACAGATCCAATGGAGGTCTTGATCCCACCTCGTTTAAATATGTATGAAGAACTGAGTGTGAACTATTGGAACGAAACAGCACCTGCTCAAACAAGTATGTCGCTGTTCACTAAAAGTATTCCGGCAAAAACAACGGTAGAAAAAAAGTTAAGGGAACCTAACAAACCAAGGTTGCCTCACTTCAACAACTAGTTTATTAGGTTGTGGTAACTAAAAACCGGGAATATTTTTCAGTATTCCCGGTTTTTTATTTTAAAGCGTCAAGACCGTGATGGGATCCGGTAGATGGAGCAATACATCAGAGGTAAAAACAGCAAGGTGAGAATGGTGCCAAAACCCAGGCCAAACATAATGACTACTGCCATACTGGCGAAGAAGTCATCGGTGACCAAAGGCAACATCCCCAAAATAGTAGTGATAGCGCCCATAGAGACGGGACGAACCCGACTAACTGCGCTGTCGTATACAGCCTGATAAGGCGCCAGCCCCTGACTTAATTCGAGTTTGATCTGATCAAGTAAGACGATGCCATTTTTCACCAGCATACCTGACAAGCTTAAAAAGCCAAGCAAGGCTAAAAAGCCAAATGGCACATTGACTGACAATAGCCCCAACGTCACACCAATCAATGCCATAGGCACACAAGCCCAAATCACCAAAGCGTCACGCATTGAGTTGAACAGCAAGACCGTAATAACAAACATCACCAGATAGCCCATAGGCAGCGAACTGAACAAAGCCTTTTGCGCTTTAGTCTGAGCCTCCAGCTCTCCACCCCAACTCAGGCTATAACCAGTAGGCAGAGGTATAGCTTCGATTTGAGGCCGCACTCTTTTCAATAAAGAGGCTGCGGTGTCATCACTTAAAATATTATGATCGGCCATCACAGTGACAGTGCGTTTACGGTCACGACGCATAATTTGTGGGTCTTCCCACTCCAAAGCAAAACTACTCACCACCTGACTGATCGGGATATAGCGGTTTAACTTAGGGCTGTAGACCTGCAAATCTGACAGCGCATCAACACTTTGCCGTTCTGAATCTGGCGCTCGGGTGATGATCGGCAGTAAGTGTGTGCCGTCACGATAAATACCCACAGTACGGCCATTCACATGGGTCAGCAGCACATCGTCGATATCCTGCTTACTGATCCCCACTCTGCGCGCTAAAGCTTCATTAAACTGAGGCCGGATCACTTTGACTCTGTTACTCCAGTCATCGCGTAAATTACGGGTGCCTGAGTCCTGCGCCATAATGGCCTTAGCCTGCTCAGCCAGTTGTCGTAGCACATTAGGATCGGCACCACTAAAACGGGCTTCGAGTTTAGCTGCAGTGGAAGGCCCCACATCTAACCGTTTTAATTTGTGTCTAAGTCCTGGGTGTTGCTCATCTATGTAGGAGCTGACATCCGCCATACGGCCAGAGAGCAGCGACTTGTCCTGCACCCGCACCACCAGTTGACTGTAGGCTGCATAGAAACGTTCAGGCTGATAGGTCAGCATAAAACGATCAGCACCACGACCTGAGGTTAAAGTAACAGCTTCTACTCCATCCAATGATTTTAAGTACTTGATGACGTCCAGAGCTTCAGCATCGGACTGTCGAATGTCAGTACCAGCGGGTTGCCATAAATCCACCAGAAAAATCGGAGTATTGGATGCAGGGAAAAATACTTGTTTGACCTTCGCAAACCCCATAACTGACAGCACTAATAATAGAATCATTAGCGCATAACTTAATACTCTGTAGCGCAACACTGCGGTTAGAACTGCTCTGTACCCCTCGAAAATAAAGCCCTGATAAAGTTCAGGCTCGGCCTGCTCATGTTCAGATCCGGCTTTGAGTTGTTCTTTAAAAAACAAACTGGCGAAAAACGGGGTCAGGGTAATAGCAGTCACCCAGCTCAAGAGTAAACTGACCAATAACACCCAAAACAAACTACCAGCAAATTCCCCCGTTGCATCACTGGATAATCCTATAGGAGCAAAAGCAGTGATCGCTATGACGGTCGCACCTAACAAAGGCCATTTGGTTTGTTTGACGATGGCAGAAGCTGACTCACTGATACTCAGCCGTCTTTGCATGCCAATTAAAATACCTTCGGTGATCACTATGGCGTTATCCACCAGCATGCCCAACGCTATAATGAGCGCGCCTAAAGACACCCTCTGCAGTTCAATTTGCATTTGCTGCATAAAAATAAAGGTGCCCAGCACAGTCAGCAGTAAAATAAGGCCAATTAAAAAGCCACTGCGCAGCCCCATAAACACCAGTAATACCACGATCACTATAGCAACCGATTCCACCAGGTTTAGTACAAAGCCTCCGACCGAAGCTTCCACTTCGGCAGGTTGGTTATAGATGGTATTAATATCCATACCTACAGGACGAGCGTAGTCCAGCTCTTTTAGGCGGGCTGTCACCAGAGCGCCGACATCGACGACGTTAACCCCCTGGCTGAAAGACACGCCAAGGGTCAGGGTATTTTTACCATCGAACTTTAAGATCTGACTCGGCACTTCCTGCACGTCTTTGTATACTTTGGCGACATCGCCTAAATAAATCAGCTCTTTGGCTGCTGGATTACTGATGATCAGCTGTTCCAGCTCTTGCACTGACTGAAACTCACCTGTAGGGTGAATTCGGATCCTGTCAGGTCCGAGTCGCAAAGCGCCGGCATTACTGACCACATTCTGAGTTTGCAATAAGCTGGCAATTTGTGTCGGTGGAATGCCTAATGAAGCCAAACGGGAACGGGATATTTCGACTACGACTTGTTCCTGTTGCCGCCCACTGACAGAGACTTTACCAACCCCATCAACCAGCACCAGCTCACGACGTAAAAAGTCGACATAATCCCGGATCTCTTCGTCGGAATAGCCTTCGCCGGTGATGGCATATAACATGCCGTATACATCACCAAAGTCGTCATTGACGACGGGCGCCTGCACCCCAGGAGGTAACGCAGGGGTTAAATCATGCACCTTACGACGCAGTTCATCCCAAATTTGCTTTAACTCTTTGGCACGATAAATACCTTTCATTTCCACCATAATTTGCGAGGTACCACTGGTGGAAATAGAAGTCACGTGATCGACATAAGGTAATTGCTGAATCGCATTTTCAATCGGATAACTAACCTCTTCTTCTACCTGCAAAGGTGAAGCGCCAGGATAAGAAGTAATAATCAAGGCTTGTTTTAACGTAAACTGTGGGTCTTCCAGTCGCCCCAGACCAAAATAGGCCATGGTGCCACCTATCAGCAGAATAAGGGTGACCAGCCAGGACGAGGTTTTATTTTTTATAAAATACTGAGCGACATCCATAACTTACAGACCCCGCTCACGTTGCCATGGCCGTACTTGCTGGTTTTCTGTTAGTTGATTTACACCAGCAGTGACGATTTGCTCACCAGCAGCTAAGCCGGCTAATACCTCGATCCCCTGCTCAGTTAAACGCCCAACACTGACAGCTCGTCTGTTGACTACACCTTCGCTATAGACCCAGACAAAACGTTCTGTAGCATCCACAGGCTGATCATTAGCCGCAAATACCGCTGTGGCAGGTACCACAACCACAGAGGCCTGAGCGCGCATCAGTTGGCTCATATCAGCCACGACATTAGCAGTCATGCCAGAGAGCACATTAAATTCTTCCGGTGCCGGCATACTAAACACCACTTTAAAGCTGTTTGTGGCGGTGTCCGCTCTGGTATCCCATTCTTTAATACTGGCTTTGTAGCTTAAGCTGGGGTATGAATCAAAAATCACATCAGGCTGATAACTGATGTCTTTTTTCACCAGCGCTATGACATCCTCAGGGACCTGAATGACGACGTCCACCATACCTTTGAGTTGTAATTCCAGAATGGCTTGCTGAGCGGCGACGTTCTCATGATTCTCTACTAAAGAACGCGACACTATGCCGCTAAAAGGCGCCACCATTTCGGTGTAGGACAAATTGGTCTGAGCAGTTTTTAAATCAGCTTCCGCTACTTGCAACTGGGCCTTGGCCTCATCGTACATTGCCTGCGATACCAGCTTTTGGCCTATCAAACTGGCCGCTCTGTCAAACTGCGCTTTGGATAACTGATAACGGGCCTGCGCCTGCTCGACCTTCAATTTAAAATCAGTGGCATCTAAACGGGCTAACACATCGCCTTTTTTCACATCCTGACCGGGCCGGATAGAAAATTGGGTGAGTTTACCGCTAACCCTAAAGGTCAGACGGGCATTTTCAGTAGGCTCGACTATGGCAGGGAACTGGCGAATTAGTTTTTGCTGACCATCCTGTACCAGATGCAATTTCACTGGTCTGTTCTGATTTTGCTGTACAGGTTCTAACGGCTTGGAGCAGCCTGCAACAGCGGCCACACACAAAAGCGCACTTATCATCATCTGTTTGGACATGTATACCCTTCCCTTTTTCTTGCTACGCAGCTTCTTTTATCGTTGCACTATACAAAAGCACAATTAACATTAAAATTTATATTTATTTCATTTCTACATAAGAATAATTGATGAACTTGACTCAGCTTTATATTCTCGATGCCGTCGCCAGCAGTGAAAGCCTGCTGCAGGCCGCGATAAAACTCCATAAAACCCAACCAGCATTGAGCATGGCGCTGAAGAAGCTGGAACAGGAATGCGGTTTTACTATAGTGGATCGGAGTCAATATCGCCTGCAATTTACTGAAGCTGGACGACGTTTTTATCAACAAGCTCAACAACTTCTGCATCAAAGTGCTCAGTTGAAGTCTTTAGCTCAGCATTTAAGCCGTGGAGCTGAAGCTAGTTTGCGCCTGGCTTTTGATGAAGCTGTGGATCTAACCCCCTTTATGAGCGCGATACGACAAGCGCAGCAACAATTTCCTCATACCGAATTGTTGTTAAGTTGCGATTACCGGCTGCAAGCGCTGGAAAAGCTGAAAAACCAGCAAGCGGATTTAGCCATCAGCCCCTGGTATCCGGTGTTTATCAGTTTGGGCGACTTTGAAGCCGTCGCCATTGGTAGTTTTGATATTTTATGTGTTGCCAGCCCCGAGTTTTTACAACAACTGGGGGAGCCTTTAACTCATCAGGCGCAATTGGCAGAACTGCCTCAACTGGTCGCAAATTCAGAAGCGTTAAATTTTGATAGCGGGAAATTGCTGCCCTTGCAGTCGGCCCGGCGGGTCAAAGTCAACAACAGTTTATGCATGAAACAAGCCCTGTTAGCTCATTTAGGCTGGGGCATGGTGGCACGTCACCAAGTGGCGGATGAATTAGCTCGCGGTGCTTTGGTGCAGCTAAAGCCGATGGAATTTCCAAAGTTGATTCAGGGGGACGTGGCGCTGGTACGGCATAAAGATCAACAACTGGGCCCGGTAGCAAAAGCCATCTGGCAGCAATTGACCTCGAGTTAATGGTCTTAGAAAAGACTAAGGAGCCTTGCGGCTCCTTTCTTAAATCATCACTTCAGTTATAACTGATATTGCCATAAGTAGTTGGTGTTGCAGCTAGGCGGCAAGACATCGAGACCCCAGGAGCATAGCTGACTATGCGACTGGGGCGAGATGCCGCAGCCAACAACGCTGCGACGCCAAATACGACGGGCAAGAAGATTAGAAGCGGTAGCTTGCGCCTACTTGATACACATCATCACCAGTTTCCAGCGCATCAAAAGCAACGCTGGCTGATAACGACAAGTTTGGCAGAGCAAACCACTTAGTACGTAAGCTCAGGCTATCTTCGCTTTCGCTTAATACACCATCAGAAATCCACTGATAACCTACACCGGCAGAGAAGTTTTTACCGAAGTAGTAATCCGCGCCTACACCATAGCGGGTGGCCGAATCATTGCGGTAATCCAGGATATTGGCTTCCAGGTTGATCATATCCCCAGTGCCTAAATCCCATAACTTTTTAGTCATCACACCATAGTTTGTGCTACTGCCACCTTGATCCGGGCGGCTGTGCTCAAAAATAGCACCCACTAACCAATCGTTGCTGATGAAATAACCTACAGTACCATCGACTTCCTGATAGTCTGTGCCACTGTAATGCAGCCATTCCAGCTTACCGTAGAAGTTATGGCTTTGGTCCATATACTCACCACCCACTGACCAGCCGTTTTGATCTTCAGAATCAGCTGACAAACGAGATAAAGTACCGAAAACACTGGCGTTTTTATTGATAAATGCAGCTTCAGCGCGCGGCGTATTGCCTGAAGTGTCTACTGCATTAAAGAAATACTGATGCTTCAGTTGCCACAGATCCAAATCAACACCATTGATCTCACTGTTGCCATAATCGACTGAAGATTCATTTTGATAGCTGTTCGCTGCTGCACCGGTTGACACTACAGCGATAAGTAAAGCGAGCATAGAACGTTTCATAAGTACTACCTTTTGGTTGAGAAAACGCAGGCAGTGTAAACTTCTGAAAGTTAATGCTCTCTGAACGAACCTGTAAATAAATGTATAAATATCAAACAGATAACCATATAAAACAGGAAAAACCCGATGGATCTGATTAAATCTCCAGCAAAGCTTCGCGTAAGTGATGAATTTGATCGCGCAATTGCGCTGCCAGTTCAAACTCCAGATCTTTGGCATGCTGCAGCATTTTTTGCTCCAGTTGCTTAATTTCAGCCTGCAGCTGATAAGGTGTTTTGCCTTTGGCCAGTTTGATTTTTTCCGCTACTTTCGGCAAATCGGCGTCCTGGCCCAAGTCCATCACATCTGACACTTTCTTCTTAATAGCAGTTGGTGTAATACCATGCAGTTCGTTATAAGCGATCTGTTTCGCGCGCCGCCTTTCAGTTTCATCTATAGCACGCTGCATAGAACCAGTAATGCGATCGGCGTACAGTACTGCTTTACCCGCCAGATTACGCGCAGCACGTCCCATAGTTTGAATAAGCGACCGCTCTGAACGTAAAAAGCCTTCTTTATCCGCATCCAGTATTGCCACTAACGACACTTCCGGAATATCTAAACCTTCCCGCAGTAAGTTGATACCGACCAGTACATCAAACACACCTAAACGCAAATCCCGGATAATTTCCATCCGCTCGACAGTGTCTATGTCCGAGTGCAAATACCGCACCTTGACGCCGTGGCCCGCTAAGTAATCGGTTAAGTCTTCAGCCATCTTTTTGGTCAGCACTGTGACCAATACCCGCTCACCTAATTTGGCGCAGCGCATAGTTTCCGACATTAAATCATCCACCTGAGTCGCCACAGGACGGATTTCAATCACAGGGTCGACTAAGCCCGTCGGCCGCACCACCTGCTCTACCACTTCACCTGCCGATTGTTTCAACTCGTAATCTGCAGGTGTCGCAGAGACATAAATACGCTGCGGTGCAATAGACTCAAATTCATCGAACTTCAGCGGCCTGTTGTCCAAAGCGGACGGCAGACGAAAACCATAATTCACCAGGTTTTCTTTGCGCGACCTATCGCCTTTATACATAGCGCCAATTTGTGAAATAGTGACATGTGACTCGTCGATAAACATCAGGCCATCGGCCGGGAAATAGTCCAGCAAAGTTGGCGGTGGCTCGCCCTCAGCTCTGCCCGACAAGTAACGTGAATAGTTTTCGATGCCTGAGCAATAGCCCAGTTCCACCATCATTTCTAAATCAAACAAGGTGCGCTGGCCGATACGCTGCTCTTCTATCAAACGGTTCTCAGCAAGCAACTGGGCACGGCGTTCTTTCAGCTCTACTTTAATCCGCTCTGTCGCTTCGAGAATTTTCTCTCTTGGTGTGACATAGTGCGTTTTTGGATAAATAGTGTAGCGGCTCACTACTTTTTCGACCGAACCTGTCAGCGGGTCAAATAAACTGATGCGCTCAATTTCTTCGTCAAACAGCTCAATACGCACTGCGATTTCATCCGACTCAGCCGGAAATACGTCAATCACATCGCCACGCACCCTGTAGGTGGCACGCTCGAAGGCCGCATCGTTGCGGTTGTATTGCAGCTCGGCCAGACGACGCAGGATAGAGCGCTGATCAACTATGTCGCCTACTTTCAGATGCAACAGCATCTTCATATAAGATTCAGGGTCACCCAAACCATAAATAGCCGACACCGAGGCGATAATCACAACGTCCCGTCTTTCCATCAGCGCTTTGGTGGCGGACAAACGCATCTGCTCTATATGCTCATTAATAGAAGCGTCTTTCTCAATAAAGGTGTCACTGGCCGGTACATAAGCTTCTGGCTGGTAATAGTCGTAATAAGATACGAAGTACTCCACCGAGTTATTCGGAAAAAACTCCTTCATCTCACCATAAAGCTGAGCTGCCAGAGTTTTATTGTGCGCCATAATCAAGGTAGGTCGGTTTACCTGGGCTATCACATTCGCCATAGTGAAGGTTTTACCTGAGCCAGTGACCCCTAATAAGGTTTGATGGGCTAAACCAGACTCCAGGCCGTCGACCAGCTTAGCGATTGCGCTCGGTTGATCGCCTGCAGGTTGATAGTTGGAGACCAACTCGAAATCACGGCTCATCAGGATTCTCCACTTAAAGTTAAAGCTGCCAGTTTACGTTTGAACCAGTAATACGCCAGACTAGAGGTAAATGCATTGGCAATCAGTCCACCTGCGAACACCCCGACTACGCCACCGAGCAAACCACCTACATAGGCAAAAGGTACATAGAATACAAAAAGCCGGATCACACTCAGTTGTAATGCATTCAGGGGTAAATGCAGCGCATTAAAAGAAGAGTTCGTCAGAATAATGATCCCTTGTAGGCCATAACCTAAAGGCAAAATCCAGATAAAGTAACGGATATACTGCGCTACTAACGGATCTTCAGTAAAGACATCTGCCACCACCCAGGCACTTGCGGCTAACCCCAGATAAACCAAAAACTGCCATCCAAGAATAAATCGGATACAACTTCTGTAGGCCGTATGAATACGATCATAAGCACAAGCACCGTAGTTCTGGCTAATAAAAGGTGGCAAAGTCATGGAAAGCGCCAGCACTACTAAAGAAGCAATGCTTTCAATACGGGCACCTACGCCAAAAGCTGCCACTGCTTCGGCGCCATAACTGGCCATTAAGGCCGTTAAAATAGCCATTGCCAATGGAGTTAACATATTGGCACCCGCTGCGGGTAAACCTATATGCAGAATTTTTCGACTGATGGTAATAAATTCAGCAAAAGGCTGATGCCCCGTATCGATCAGTTTGCGACGCACCATCAGTAAATACAAAATAAGACCAAAACCTAACAACCAGGAAATCAGGCTGGCCAATGAAGCTCCGGCCACCCCCATAGCTGGCACCGGACCCCAGCCAAATATCAGAATAGGATCCAAAACCGCATTTAACAGACCGGCACAAGCCATCAGAATACTAGGCGTTTTAGTGTCCCCTGCCGCTCTTAAGACGGCATTGCCAATCATAGGGGTGATTAAAAACACCGCACCAAAAAACCAGATATCCATATAGTCGTGGATAAAAGGCAAGGTATCTTCTTTTGCTCCCAACAAACGGAATAAAGGGTCTATGGTCAGGTAACCCACTATAGATAAGGCAATGACTAAATAAGCAGATAACCATAACGCCGCCAAACCATCACTACGGGCACTTTGTTCATCACCACTGCCTAAGGCTCTTGCGATCACAGCTGAAGTACCAATACTCAGGCCAATAGCTAAGCTGATGACGGTAAAAGTAACAGGAAAAGTAAAACTGACAGCTGCAAGTTCTGCAGTGCCCAGCATACTGATAAAAAAGGTATCGACCAGATTAAAGGACATTAAGGTGATCATGCCAAACAACACAGGCACCGTCATTTGTTTCATCGTGGCCTGAATATCACCTTTGAGCAGATCAGGACGTTTCGAAGTGGATTGAGTCATAACAGTCAGCTTAAGCGCAAGTGGCGCTATTGTAGAGAAAAGTAACAGAGGGCACTACCAGCAATGCGACCAAATTGGTGTAAAACTGAACAAGAAATAGAAAAAATGTTCACAATCTGCTTTTACAGAGAAATTTTGTTTCTGTCCTGTAGTTTTGCATAAAGTTTCAGTTGTTTCAGATTTATAAGCCTTTGTTTTGTAAGGAATAAAAAATTAGTCGCAAACCTATTGATCTGTCGCTAAGCCTTATCTGTTAAGGCTTAGCATGCCCATCAACACAACAACTCACAGACTTATCCACAGATTCTGTGGGTAACTTACGCTAGCCCTTTAGTGGCCTGACTTTGGCAAAAACCAATGCCGCCACGGACTGACGAATAGCTTTTGCATATGCAAAATTCATAGTTGCACAGCTTTTCGACCAGGGTTGGCTAAACAAGCAGCAAGTAAACTTCTTTTGTGAAAAAGCCTCAGGCAAAGTGTTGACAGTGTTTAAGACGGGCATTAGTATTGCGCCCCGTTGCAGAACACAGTTCCTCAGTAGCTCAGCCGGTTAGAGCGGCGGACTGTTAATCCGTAGGTCGTTGGTTCGAGTCCAACCTGGGGAGCCACCTAAAGTACATCTTGTTTCCTCTCTTAATTGTCTCTTTTCCTTAGTGTTTTTTTCTGAAATAACTTAAGCTTACTTTTCGATGTTCAAGCGTGGATAAAAAATTCAGTATGGGTTGCCAGCTATGAAGTCTCCATCCTTTATTGCCTTAAGTCACTGGGCTGCTGCTTTGGTATCGGCACTGCTGGCGCTTTGGTTGTTTTGGTTTGCTGCAGCTCAGCAAATTCAGAGTTTATATCAGCTGCATTACAGTGCTATTCAACAAATGTTAGCCAGCGATCTCACTGGCGATACCAAAATTCTGACCCGTCAGCTGAGCAGCAGTTTTGACCTGCCTTATTTAAAAGTCAGCCAACTGGATGGGGTGGTGTTGCACGAACAAAGCAATACTCTGCCTGAACACGCCTTTTCTTCCTGGATCCTGACTCAGTTTGATCGCCCTTTGACTCCTGCCTCAGTGAAAGATCAAGCCCATAATTTACAGGTCGAGTTTTTGCCGCAGTTAGCTGAGCAACTCCGCACGCTTGAACTCTTTAGTTTGTTTTTATTTTTTGGTCCACTGCTTTTGGGTGTCTTGCCTTATTACCTGCAACCGAACCGGCCCAAAAAGCCCAAAGCCCTGCCCCCTCATCCGATAGAAGCGGCTGTGCAGCAGGCTCCTGCTGTAGTACAACCATTACAACCTCAAAGCACCACCTCTGGTACTGACTACTTGCTGGAGCTGGCGCTTTATGATCAATTGACCTCTTTACCAAACCGACAACAGTTTGTGCGTTATTACGAACAGCAACTCAAAGCGGCGAATGCAGTGCATCAGTCGATATTTTTATTGGTCCGTTGCCATGCGCTGCCTCAAATTAATCATAAACAAGGTTATCTTGCCGGTGATTTATATATCAAAGAGATGGCTGACTTATTGAAGCAACTGCCGCAACTCAATGATGAAAGTCCGTTATTCCGTTTAAATAACACAGACTTTTGTGTGTTATTTCCACAAATGACCACAGAACAAACCGAAGAGCTGGTCGTGCTACTGCAGCAAAATTTCGACAGCTACCAGCAGCAAAAACAACTGGATTCAGTGGCGTTAACAGGTTTAGTACAAGTGGCTCAGGGCAAACCTTTGGGTGAATTGCTGGCGATGGCGGATACTGCTTTGGGTCTGGCAAAAACTAAACAAAGTAAGGCCAATAAACAAACGAACCTGTGGTATCTGTTTACCGATAGTCAGGAGCAAACAGCAGAGTCGTCCTTTAGCACTAAAAACTGGCGCAGTTTAATTGACGATGTGCTGCAAGGTCAGCGGTTAAGTTTACTGGCACAGCCTATTCAACCACTGAATAAAACCAGCAAAACCTATTCCGAGTTATTAGTGCGTTTTCGCAGTAACGAAGATCAACTGCTGCCTACCGCTCTGTTTTTAGATATGGCGCAGAAACTCGACAAGCTGATTGAGTTAGAACAGCTGATCATAGAACAAGCCCTGACTTTGGTTGCCAATACTCCTGGCCAAATATTTGGTCTGAATCTGTCCGCTCATGCGGTGCAAGACGAAGGCTTTATCAGTTATCTGGAACGACGTTTACTAAAAGAAACTGAATTAACGTCACGGCTGGTGTTTGAAATTAGCGAATGGGGTTTGCAACAGAATCTGAAACTGAGCAAACGCCTGATTGATATGCTGCATCAGTGTGGGGCCAGAGTTACAGTAGAAAAATTTGGCGCAGGTATTACGTCCTTTAAATTTTTCCGTGATCTAAAACCTGACTTTGTCAAAATGGACGGCAGCTACACCCGACAAATTGAAGAAGATAAAAACAATCAGTATTTTGTCCGCCTTATGGTCGATTTGGCGCATCGCATCGGGGTGGCGGTGTTGGCAGAAAATGTTGAAACTGCCGCAGAAAAACAAATGCTGGAGTCATTATTAATTGACGGGATCCAGGGGTACTATCTCAGTAAGCCTGCACCATTGGAATAAAGCTTCTCACAACAATCTATCTGAACCACACTACCGTATAAACAAACAACATCTGAGCGCCGGCTTGTCCCGGCCCGTCAATGGACACAGCGGTTTCGTGTAGATGGGCGGGTACAAGACCCGCCCCTACAGTTGATTGATTTTAATTAGAATTATTATCGGGGCGGCCTTTATGGTTGCCCGCAAATCCTGCATCGATTGATTTTGAGCTGAATTCTGCTAGCTCAGTAGGCTCAGATAAGAGCAATTCGCGTTCAGTGCTGTTGTTTCAGACCTTACAAAGCTTCATAATAGCGCGACTTTTTTCTGGGGTTCTTTTATGTCGGAATTTTTGCTGTTGCTGGTTAGCACTGTACTGGTGAACAACTTCGTACTGGTGAAGTTTCTCGGCTTATGCCCTGTGATGGGTGTATCAAAAAAACTCGAAACCGCCATAGGCATGTCAATGGCCACCACTTTTGTACTGACGTTAGCCTCGCTCTGCAGTTATCTGGTGGACTATTACATATTGCAACCACTGGATTTGCTGTACCTGCGCACTTTGGCTTTTATTCTGGTGATTGCTGTTGTTGTACAATTTACCGAGATGGTAGTGCATAAAACCAGCCCGGTGCTGTACCGTCTGTTAGGTATTTTTTTACCACTGATCACCACCAACTGTGCGGTATTAGGGGTGGCAATTCTGAACGTGAATGCCCGCCATGACTTTTTCTCTTCCGTGGTCTATGGCTTTGGTGCCGCGGTTGGTTTTTCTTTGGTATTGATTTTATTTGCCGCTATGCGTGAACGTCTGGCTGCTGCCGATGTGCCAGTTTCTTTTAAAGGCGCCGCTATCGGCATGATCACTGCGGGTTTAATGTCGTTGGCCTTTATGGGCTTTACTGGTTTGGTGAAGGTGTAAATGTCTATTATCACAGCCCTCTGGGCTCTGGGTATTCTGGCGCTGATTTTTGGTGCTGTGCTGGGATACGCCGCTATCCGCTTCAAGGTGGATGCTGATCCGCTGGTTGAACAAATTGATGAGATCTTACCGCAAACTCAATGTGGTCAATGTGGTTACCCTGGCTGCCGGCCTTACGCCGAAGCAATAGCCAATGGCGACGACATCAACAAATGTCCGCCGGGTGGCGATGCGACTATTAAAAAACTGGCCGATTTAATGGGCGTTGAAGCCAAGCCTTTGGACGCAGCACAAACTCCGGCGGTCAAGCGTGTCGCTTTTATCCGCGAAGACGAGTGTATTGGCTGTACTAAATGTATTCAGGCCTGCCCTGTTGACGCTATTGTTGGTGCATCCAAGCAGATGCACACTGTGATTGTCGACGAGTGCACTGGCTGTGATTTATGTGTTGAACCTTGTCCTGTGGATTGCATAGACATGGTGCCATTAGCCAGCAGTATTGAGCGCTGGAAGTGGGACTTAAATGCTATCCCGGTAAAAGTGCTGGAGTCGTAAATTGCCTACTTTATTTCAACACATCCAGGCCGGAAAAGTCTGGGACTTTCACGGCGGTATTCATCCTCCAAGCCGTAAAGAACGCACCAACCAAAAACCTGTAGCGCTTTTGGATATTCCTGACCGTTTATACATCCCACTGCGCCAACATATCGGCGTGGCAGGCAAAGTGCTGGTCAAAGTCGGCGATCGGGTGCTCAAAGGTCAGGCTTTAACTCAAGCCGATAACGCCATGGCGGTGCCTGTGCATGCGCCAACCTCAGGCATAGTGCAAGCGATTGAACTTCATACCAGTGCCCACCCGTCGAGCTTAGCTGAACCTGCGTTAGTACTGGCGCCGGATGGCATGGACGAATGGCGCCCTCGTAAGCCTTTAGATCCTGAGCAAGTGGATGCCTATACTTTGCTTGAACGTATTCAGGAATCAGGTATCTCCGGTATGGGCGGTGCGGGTTTCCCGACGCATATTAAAGTGAACGTAAAACAACCTGTTGATTATCTGATCATTAATGCAGTCGAGTGTGAACCCTATATCACAGCCGATGATCTGCTGATGCAGGAACGTGCCAGCGACATTATTGCCGGTATTGAAATTCTGGTAAAACTGTTAAGCCCTAAAGCTGTTTTAATAGGGATTGAAGACGATAAGCCGATAGCTGCCGCTTCGTTAAAAGCAGCCATAGGTCAACGTTCTAATTATTTTGTTCGCGAAGTACCAACCAAGTATCCCTCTGGCGGCGAAAAACAATTGATCCAGTTGCTGACTAATAAACAAGTGCCAGCAGGGCGCAGACCTTTAGATATCGGTATAGTGATGCAAAACGTTGGAACTGCCTTTGCGATAGCGCAAGCGGTGCTGGATGATATTCCGCTGATCCACCGCGTCGTAACAGTCGCAGGCGAAACTTTAGCGCAACAACAAAATGTGTTGGCGCTGATAGGCACTCCTATCTCCGACTTACTGAATGCCTGCGGATTTCAGCCTGAACCGCAGCAGCGCATCATTGTTGGTGGCCCGATGATGGGTTTTGCCATAGCAGACTGGTCCGTGCCTGTAGTAAAAACCACCAACTGCATTTTAGCGCCCACCGAAAACGAATTAGGCGCAGCCAGTGAGGAAATGGACTGTATTCGCTGTGGCGCTTGCGCTGACGCTTGTCCAGCCAGCCTATTGCCACAACAACTATTGTGGTACAGCAAAGCCAAAGATCAGGACAAACTGGCGGAATACAATTTATCTGACTGCATTGAATGTGGTGCCTGCGCTTATGTCTGCCCCAGCGAAATTCCGCTAGTGCATTATTACCGTGTTGCTAAGGCAGAAATACGTGAAACTCAGCGTGAAGCCTTAAAAGCTGAACAAGCTAAAGCTCGTTTTGACGCCCGCACTGAACGTTTGGAACGTGAGAAACAAGAACGTCTGGAACGTAACCAGCAACTGGCCGCTCAGCGCGTCGCCCAGCAACAGGCCAGCGGTTTGGCCAGTCAAACCGCAGCGGCGGTGCAACAAGCATTAGAACGTACTCAACAGCAGACTGCGCCAGCTCTGGACAAAGAACAAATTATTGCCGAGCGTGAACGGAAAAAAGCCGAAGCTTTGGCTTATCAACAGCAGAAACAACAAGCCCAAACCGCAGAACCGGCTTCGGTTCAAACCTCAGAGCAGACTGAAGATCCGCGTAAAGCCGCAATAGCAGCAGCTTTGGCCCGTGCTAAGGCGAAAAAGCAAGCAGAAGCTCAATCTGAAGTAGCGGCAGAATCGGCTCCTGCAGAGACAGCGGCTTCTGATGCCGATGCGAAAAAAGCCGCAGTGGCTGCCGCTATAGCCCGTGCTAAGGCGAAAAAGCTGGCGGAGCAAACCCAGGCGGAAACAGCGCCTGCGTCTGAAGTGGCAGAGCCCGTTGCAGTGCCCACAGAGTCAACGCCTGAACAAGATGCAAAAAAAGCCGCTATTGCAGCCGCAATAGCCAGAGCCAAAGCTAAAAAACAACAAAACAGTGAGCCGTTATGAGTTTTAAAATCGCCAGCTCTCCGCACCAGCACAGTCAAAAAAGCACGGCTCAACTGATGAAACTCGTTGCACTTGCCGCGCTGCCCGGTATCGCCGTACAAGCATACTTTTTTGGGTATGGCGTGCTTATTCAATTGGTGCTCGCGATCGTCACAGCACTCTGCTGTGAAGCCGCTGTACTGGCTATTCGTAGTAAAAAAATCAAAGTTAAACTGCTGGATCACAGCGCCTTAGTGACAGCCTTATTGCTGGCTGTTGCTATCCCCTCTTACGCCCCCTGGTGGCTGGTGGTGATAGGCACTGCCTTTGCCATTATCGTTGTAAAACAATTGTACGGCGGCTTAGGTCATAACTTGTTTAACCCAGCCATGGCAGCTTATGTGCTGCTGCTGGTGTCCTTTCCTCTACCTATGACCAGTTGGTTACCGGCAGCTCCGGTACAGCACGTCACTGTAGGCCCACTTGATGCTGTCTGCGCTATTTTCACCGACTTTAGCTGCAGCGGTTACAGTGTCAGCCAACTCCGTCAGGATGCGGACGGCATCAGTATGGCGACGCCTTTGGATACTTTAAAAACTGATCTGTCGCAGGGTTACACCACCGCAGAAAGTTTAAAAAAACCTGTATTTGGCTGGTTGTCTGGTGAAGGTTGGTTTTGGGTGAATGTAGCCTATTTACTGGGCGGTTTGTTTTTACTGCAGCAAAAAGTCATTCAGTGGCGTATCCCTGTGGCTGTATTAGGCTCGTTATTTGGTTGCAGTGTACTGGCATGGCTGATCTCCCCCGATACCAATGCCAGCCCGGTATTCCAGCTATTTTCGGGTGCCACTATGCTGGCAGCATTTTTTATTGCCACAGACCCGGTATCCGCCTCCACTACTGAGAAAGGCCGCTTGATTTTTGGTGCTTTAATAGGGGTCTTAGTATTTTTGATCCGCAGCTACGGCGGTTATCCGGATGCTTTTGCTTTTGCCGTCATGCTGGCCAATATGACAGTGCCTTTAATTGACTACTACACCCAACCACGCACTTATGGCCATAAACACAAAGGAGCGCGCTGATGCTAAGTTCTGTTGGTAAAAATGCGCTGTTACTTGGAACTGCGGCTGTACTTTGTGTCTTTGCAGTAGCCGCTGTCAATGAAATCACCAAAACAGAAATTGAACAGCAACAGCTCGCCAGTAAATTGAATACTTTGGTGGAAGTTATGCCAGAACTTGCAGGCAATACCGACATACTGAAGGACTGTGTCGCGGTGCTCGATACCCAGTTATTGGGAAAAGATGCTAAACAAAAAATCTACCGTTACCGCACTGAAGGCCAGCTCAAAGCCTATTTGATGGAGACCACAGCACCAGATGGTTACAGTGGTGCTATTGAGGTGTTGGCAGCTATTAGTCCAGACAGCGAAGTGATTGGGGTACGGGTTCTGAGCCATAAAGAAACACCAGGCCTTGGCGATAAAGTAGAGCTGCGTAAAACCCCTTGGATACTGAGTTTTAATGGCCAGACCGTCGCTTCTGCCGAAGATAAAAGTTTTGCGGTCAAAAAAGACGGCGGTCAGTTTGATCAGTTTGCCGGTGCTACTATTACGCCTCGCGCTGTTGTAAAAGCGGTGAAAAACGCTGCAGTTTATATTCAGCAACATCCTGAACTGGCCAGCTTGCCAGCCGATTGTGGAGCCTGAAGCAATGAATCACTATCAGGAAATAATTCGTCAGGGCCTGTGGAAAAATAACCCAGGGTTAGTGCAGTTATTGGGGCTTTGTCCTTTATTAGCGGTCACCTCCAGTTTAACCAACGCCTTAGGCTTAGGTTTGGCTACTATGCTGGTGTTACTCAGCACTAATACTGTAGTGTCGCTTATTCGTAACTATGTACCGAATGAAATCCGTATCCCGGTTTTTGTGATGGTCATTGCTTCTGTGGTCACAGTAATAGAGTTATTAATGCATGCCTTTTTATACAACCTGTACCAGGCCTTGGGTATTTTTATTCCGCTTATTGTCACCAACTGCATAGTGATTGGTCGCGCCGAAGCCTATGCCTCCAAGAATGCCGTGTTACCGGCTGCTTTTGATGGTTTGATGATGGGCACAGGTTTTGCGTTAGTGCTTTGCACTTTAGGAGCCATTCGTGAAGTGATAGGTGCTGGTACTCTATTCGCCGGTGCCGATTTATTGCTGGGTGATTGGGCAAAAGTACTGACTATTCATTTGTATCAGGCCGACCATCAGTTTTTATTAGCGATTTTGCCACCTGGCGCCTTTTTAGTGATGGGATTTTTGATTGCAGGTAAAAATGCTATAGATGCCCGAGCCGCAGCCAAAGCTAAACCTGCAGAGCAGAAAATCAGCAGAGCACGGGTCACGCAAGTGTCCGCCCAGTGAAAGGCTTAGAGATTTAAACAGAACCCAATGAATAAAGAAAAACGCATTCAGATTTTACAGCGCCTGCGGGAGAATAACCCCAAACCCACCACTGAGCTGGAGTTTAATTCACCTTTTGAATTACTAGTGGCCGTGTTGTTATCAGCTCAGGCCACAGACGTTAGTGTCAATAAGGCCACCCGTCTGCTCTACCCTGTCGCCAATACGCCGCAGGCTATTTTTGATTTGGGCGTGGATGGGGTAAAGCAGTACATCAAAACTATAGGGCTTTTTAACTCCAAAGCAGAAAACCTGATTAAAACCTGTCGTATTCTGCTGGATAAGCACAATGGCGAAGTGCCGGAAAACCGTGAAGCCCTAGAAGCATTACCTGGTGTAGGCCGCAAAACGGCTAATGTAGTTTTAAATACAGCCTTCGGTTGGCTCAAGGATAACGAGGGCAAATACTTTATCGCGGTCGATACGCATATCCAGCGCGTCGCCAATCGCACCGGCTACGCTAAAGGCAAAACGGTTGAAGAAACGGAACAAAGTATTATCCGCAACACGCCAAATAAAGAAGAATTTATGTTCGACCTTCACCACTGGCTGATTTTGCATGGCCGTTATACCTGCGTGGCACGCAAACCTAAATGTGGCTCTTGTATCATTGAAGACCTTTGCGAGTTCAAAGAGAAAACAGAAGAGTAAACGTATTATTCAGGGCGCCAGTTCAACGTCATGCCCTTATAAACTTTACACTCTTATTATTATTGGATCGCAGATACAGACTGCACAACCTCTTGTGCACCTTTTTCTATATCCATAATAATGCTGGACAGCTGCACTATTTTTTCTCCATTTTGGCTGCTTAAGCCATCTATAGAGTTAATTGCTTGCATCACCTGGTCCGTGACTTCAAGGTTTCTTGCCACAACCTTAGCTATGTCATTCGTTGCAGCACTGGTTCTGGAAGCCAAAGACCTGACTTCATCTGCAACTACGGCAAAACCGCGCCCCGCCTCACCAGCCCTTGCCGCCTCGATAGCAGCATTCAGAGCAAGTAGATTAGTCTGCTCTGCAACAGAGCGGATCATAGTCACCATACTGGAAATTTCTTTTGCCTGATCACCCAATCGTTGAATAACCTGATTAGTCGCCAAAACGGTTTCAGATATTTCGCTCGCCAGATCTAAAGAGAACCCAATATGACTTTTCCCTTGTTCAGCGATATTAAATGTCTGTAATGCTGTGTCATGGGCAATCTGAGCCGCTTGTTTTGTCCTCATGGCTTGCATAACCCGGTCGGTAATGACGGTGGCAAACTTTATCACTTTGATGATGTTGCCAGCGTCATCTTTTACCGGGTTATAACTGGCTTCAAGCCATATCTCACGGCCTCTGGCATCGTAGCGCTTAAACTTACCCGAGTTAAGTTTACCTCCCGCCAGATCTCTCCAGAACTCTGGGTTCTCCCTGTAAAAACTATCATCACAAAACATCTTGTGGTGCTTGTTAATAATGTCAGAAAGTTGATATCCCATGACCTGCAAGAAGTTGTCGTTGGCATGAACAATTTCACCATCAGGGGTAAATTCGATAATAGCCATCGCTTTGTCCAGCGCAGAATATATAGCATGTTGATCAACCAGATCCGCGGTTTGCTCTGTTACATCCGAAGCAATTTTAATAACGTTTGTGACTTTTCCGTCGTGGTTGTGAACGGGAAAATAAGTCGCCTCCAACCAAATAGACTTTGCAGCCTTAGTTTTTCTGCGAAATGTTCCATGCTTAGCTTTTCCAGAGGCGAGCTCAGACCAAAAGTTCTTATACTCATAGCTTGAAGAATAGTGTGAGTCACAAAAAATCGAGTGATGTTTACCTACTATTTCAGATAACGAATAACCGACAGTCAGCAGAAACAGTTCGTTCGCATTCTGGATATAGCCATCAGGCGAGAACTGTATAAATGCAAGACTACCTTTGATGGCTGAAATCACAGAGTGCGCCTCTGACAACTCCTTCCTTAGTCTTTCATTTTCTAATTTAATTGTTTTGTTAAACATCTTTAGGCTGTTTCTATACAGGTGTATTTGGTGATTATACAGTAATAATTCAAGAAAGTATCATTTTTGCAATTATTGCCGAATTTGCGGTATTTAAGACTTTTATGAACTACACAGCAATACGCTGATGATCAGACCAATATTCAGGAATAGAGTCGTTGACCCTGATAGTTTCACTCCTGCCCGGTCAACGTGCCCCCATCCTTCATGATGCAGCATGACTAGGATGATGGTTGTGCTTGTGAAGTCTGAAGATAATCAAGGAAATGCCGGGCTGTTGCCGATAGCGGGTTGTCTTTGCGCCACACTACGGACCAATGCCGCAGAATAGGGAAATCTTTCACGTGCATTATGCCGAGCCCGGCCTGCAGCAGGGCGCTTGAGTCTAATGGCACAGAGTTTTGACTAGTGGCTGCCGCAGCATAGCGGCCAGGCCATAAAGCAGGTTGTACGGCCAACTGCGACAAGACAGCGATACCTAAACCAGCCGCCACCGAATGCTTTATGGCTTCATTACTGCCTAAACTCATCACCACATTAGGTTTAAAGTTGTGCTTTGTGAAATGCTGCTCCGCTGCCATTCGGGTGCCACTGCCAGGCTCGCGCATCAACCAGCGCTCATTACTTAAATCACTGAGATCAACAGTTTTGTTGACTAAAGCATGTTTTGAAGATGCGATAATGACTAGCGGGTTAATCTGGAACTGCATCCGATCCAAAGGTAAGTCATCCGGAGGCATCATCATCACCGCCAGATCGTCCATGCCTTGAGTAAGGCGCCCCACCACTCTGTCTCTGTTTTCAATAGCCAGCTCAATTTCTACACCCTGATGTGCTGCAGAAAATGGTCCTAATAAGTCAGGCACAAAGTACTCTGCTGTCGTCACCGCCGCAATGCGCAAACGCCCACTGATCAAACCGTTAATTTCTGCAATTCTGGATTCAAAGCGCTGCCAACACGCCGCTACTTCACGAACCGCTTTGTACAGCTCTTCACCGGCCTGAGTTAAGCGAATTTGTCTGCCCGTGGTCTCGAATAATCGCTGCCCAGTGGTGATAGCTAACTCCCGCAACTGCACAGATACCGTAGGTTGACTGACATAGAGTTCCTGCGCTGCTTTGGTCACAGATAATAATCGGGCTGTGGCTTCAAAAGCCCGCAGTTGCTGTGGAGTAATACGCTGAAATCGGGCAAGAGTTAAGGCTGGCATGAGAGAAACTCAATCAGATGAAACACAACTCCAATCTATAGCTTTAAAGCTATAGATTCAATTAGAACAAAGTATTTTTATTTATACATCCATTCACATAAAGTGCGCTCAATCGCAAAATGGAGTGTCAAATCATGAGTAACGAATGCCTTTATCACGAAATCAATAAAAACCACAGTAGTCAGCAGCACAGTGCAGAGGTCGCTATCACTGTGGCGATGGGAGATGGCATAGGTCCGGAAATCACCCGGGCTACGTTAAAAGTTTTAAGCGCTGCTAAAGCGCGGATTGTGACTGAATCTATTGATATTGGCGAACAGGTCTATCTGGCGGGTCATAGCTCAGGTATCAGACAAGATGCCTGGCAAAGCCTGCGCCGGACCAAAGTGTTTCTCAAAGGTCCTATCACAACTCCCTCGGGCTCTGGTTATAAAAGTCTGAACGTTACCATACGCAAAACGCTGGGGCTTTATGCCAATGTCAGACCCTGCATCAGCTACTCACCTTATGTGCATACCTTACATCCGGATATGGATCTGGTGATCATCAGAGAAAACGAAGAGGACTTGTATGCCGGTATTGAGCACCGGCAAACCGATGAGGTGTATCAATGTCTTAAACTGATCACAAGGCCTGGCTGTGAGAAAATAATCCGCTACGCCTTTGAATATGCCCGTAATCATGGCCGTAAAAAAGTCACCTGTATGGTGAAAGACAACATCATGAAAATGACCGATGGTTTGTTTTATAAGGTGTTTCAGGAGATTGGCGCAGAATATCCCGATATAATACAAGACCGCTATATCATAGATATAGGCAGCGCCCGCCTGGCAACACGGCCAGAGCTTTTTGATGTCATAGTCACCAGCAACTTATACGGTGACATCATCAGTGATATCGCCGCTGAACTGTCCGGCAGTATTGGCTTAGCAGGCAGTGCCAATATAGGTGAGCATGTGGCGATGTTTGAGGCTATTCATGGCAGTGCTCCTGATATTGCAGGTCAGAATATCGCCAACCCCAGTGGCTTATTACTGGCGGCGGTGATGATGCTGGTGCACATAGGTCAGGCGGATATAGCGCAAAAAATACATAACGCCTGGTTAAAAACTATTGAAGATGGCATTCATACCAAAGACTTAAAAAGTGAGTACACCAAGGTGCTGGTTACAACCGACCAATTTGCCGAAGCTGTGATAGCACGGCTGGGAACCGAACCTCAGAGATTTAGCGCAGTGAGTTATCAGAATTCAACTCAACAGCAAAACGCTGTGACTGTCGCTTACCAACCGCAGGCCGCTGCAGAGAAAATTCTGGTCGGCGTTGATGTTTTTTACATCAGCACCAGCACAGTGCCGACGAACTGGCGCAGCATCTGAGGCAGCTGGAAACGACAGAACTGGAGCTACAAATGATCACCAACAGAGGAGTCAAAGTCTGGCCTGATGGCTTTCCTGAAACCTTCTGCACCGATCACTGGCGCTGCCGTTTTATGCTCAGGCCTGGCCTGACACAACTCGCTTACAGCGACATTATCCGCCTGCTTAGCCAAATCTCGGGCGATAAGTTGGATGTGATAAAAACTGAGAACCTGTGCAGCTTTAATGGTGAGCCGGGTTTTACGTTAGGACAAGGGCAATAGATGACGCATAAAGAGCAACGGGCGTCCTTGCTGACCAAACATCATAAGTTGCCGCTGATAACACCAGCCTTAGCACGGGCTGGTGTTATAGTGGAGCTGACAGACAGCTTTGATACAGATACTTTGGGCACCTTTTCCGGTGAAGTCCCACGCACACTCAGCCCACTGGACTGCGTCAAAACCAAAGCTAAACTGGCCTGTCAAATCAGCGGTTTGAGCTTTGGCATAGGCAGTGAGGGCAGCTTTGGTGGTGGCCCGGCAGCAGGTTTACTGAACTGGGACTATGAACTCTTGTGCTGGTATGACAGCAGCAGGGATCACTACATCATTGCCTCAGCCAGTGGCCCTGTGCCCTTGTCTGATCTCGAAACCGATCAGCTTAATGTGCTGCATCAGCATCTGCTGCAGCATGATGCAGCTCAAGGCTGGATCATCAGTCACAGCACAGGGGTGATCAAAGGCCTGATCGGTTTTAACGCTGTCTGCCAGGCTTTAGAGCAGGCTAAGTTGCTGAATTCAGAAACGCAGCTTACTCAAAGCCTTCGTCTATCTCCCGATTTACGCGCGCACTTTTGTCCATCCCGGCAGCAGTATATTCAGCAAGCCGCAGCACAGCTGGCTGAACGCTTACAGGCTCTTTGCCCGAAGTGCCAAGCACCCGACTTTTGGCGCAAGGAGCTGCAATTAGGTCTGCCCTGCTCCGTCTGCACTTATCCAACGCAGCGCGTGAAATACTTTCTGAAAAAATGTGATTGCTGTGGCCATACCGAGCAGGAGTTTCCATCTGAAGCTTTTGCTGATCCAGCCCATTGCCCGCTTTGTAATCCTTAATCAATGACCACGAAGTACCGGAGTTTAATTGTGTTGAATACCCTGATGTTACACTCAGAACTGCCCGAGGATTTAGCGACTGCGGCTGAGCTTCTGAAACAAGGCAAGCTGGTTGCTGTGCCAACAGAAACAGTCTATGGCCTGGCGGCGGATGCCTGCAATAAAAGCGCAGTGAATAACATCTTTGCCGCTAAAGGCCGACCTTCTGATCATCCGCTGATAGTGCATCTGCATGCCTCAAGCGCTCTGCACGACTGGGCACAAGATATCCCGGCAGAGGCTTTTGCTCTGGCCGACGCCTTTTGGCCAGGCCCTCTGACTTTGTTACTGAAAAAAGCCGACCATGTGGATAGTGTTGTGACTGGAGGTTTGGATACCATAGGTTTACGGGTGCCCGCTCATCCGGTGTTACTCAAGCTGTTAGCCAGCCATCAGCTTGCGGTGGCAGCGCCATCGGCCAATCCATACAAACAATTAAGCCCCACCAGCGCACAGCAGGTGATGGAAACTATGGCTGGTAAATTAGATGCCGTGCTGGACGGTGGGGATTGTGAGTTTGGTCTTGAATCTACTATTGTCAGTCTGGTTGATGGCGCGATTCAGGTGCTGCGCGCAGGCCCCATCTGCCCAGCACAGTTAGAAAAAGTGCTGGGGCAGAAGGTGCAGAGCCCTTTGCAGCATCAGGTAAAAGTTTCAGGCAATGTGGCCGCGCATTACCAGCCCAAAACCAGTTTACGTTGTGTCTCAGCCACACAGCTTGATGAATTACTGACTGGCACAAAGTTAAAACTTGCGGTGCTGTCGTTCAGTAATTTGTCCTTCAATGCACAACCGTACTGGCACACCACTATGCCAAGGAATGCGCAGGATTATGGCCGTGTCTTGTATAAGCAGCTTTATCAGGCCGATCAGAGTGGTGCTGAACTTATCCTGCTAGAACTGCCCCCAGCGGGCGATGAATGGGCTGCAGTGCAAAACCGACTGCAGCGTGCGGCTTATCAGGAAGACTAAGAGATAACAGACTGTCGATACAGAGGCACAGCCCGTCCTGTTTTTGCGATGCAACTATGCTCCCCTGCATATCGGCATGCTAAAATCGGTGAAAAAGTCGATGAAGGAAATTTTATGCGCATTTTACATACCATGCTTCGCGTGACGAACTTAGAACGCTCTCTGGCCTTTTACACTGAAGTATTGGGCATGAAACTGTTACGTACTTCAGAAAATCCTGAGTACAAGTACACTTTGGCTTTTGTTGGTTTTAGTGATGAAAGCGAAGGTGCGGTGTTGGAATTGACCTACAACTGGGGCGTCGACAGTTACGAGTTAGGCACGGCTTATGGCCATATAGCACTGGAAGTAGACAACATTTATGCAGCTTGTGAGCTGATCCGCGCTAAAGGTGGCGTGATCAGCCGCGAACCTGGCCCGGTCAAAGGCGGCACAACCGAAATCGCCTTTGTGCGCGACCCGGACAACTACGCCATTGAACTTATCCAGAAAAAAGCCAGCTACGTTCAGCTGTGATCAGCGGATAGCAAAAAGGAGCCGATTGGCTCCTTTGTCAATGGCTCGCTGGATTATTCCAGCTCAATCCAGATTTTGTCGTTCAGTGACATCGCCAGATTGTTGTCATAATAAGCGGCTTCATTGATAAAGGTGGGATACACCACTTTATCGCCATCATAGGGCACTTCAGTGCCATCAAATAAAGTGAAGATCGGATCGCCAGGGTGGATAGGATGATAATCCTTGTCCTGCACATTTTTGTGCACCATGCCCAAACGTTCGCCTTTTTCATTCATCGGCAATTTAATGCTATGCAAATACAGATAAGCTTCAGTGCGTTTTGGCAGCGCAGGCAGGCTCTGGGTGTTGTACAGCTCCACAAAGTCCAGAATATGGGCTGTCATCTCATGCATTTGCTCCAGCACGTCCTGACGCAGCACAGACTGAGATTGCGGTCCTACTTCGACGATCACGCCATAACGACCCAGCGTACACATCAGCGCGTGATCTTCAGCCGCTAAATGATCCTCATCGCGGGAGATAATAGCTTCGGGCATTTTCATCTTCACATAAGCGGCCAGCTGATTATAAAAAGGCCCGGCTTGCGTCATGATCAGACAAGCGCCCATATTGCTGGTGGTATTGTGTAAATCAATCACCAGATCGGTTTTGGCATTGCCTTTTGGCCCCAGAATCTCATTGATCACTTTGGCGCGGCTTTGCTCGTAGTTGGTCAAATCAGGGTTAGCCAAATCAACAGTTTTAAACTGACGGTTTAAGTCGCTATGGATATATCTCTTGTTGGCTTTAAAGGCTTCAGGATTGGCAAACACAGTGCTGGTTTCAAAGCTTGCACGCTTTATCAACGCAGGATTGGCCTGATACTGGCGAATAGCATAAATACCGGAGAATTCGTTGCCGTGGGTGCCGCCCACTATCGCAACCTTAGCAATTTTAGTCATAAAGCTTACCTCAGGAGAAGATAGCGATATTATGCCCAGTCATGCCAAAAAATGCAGCTCATTTAACTTTAAATGCTGATTTTATGCATAAAAATGAAAAATAGTGCTTAGAAATTAAGAGGTTTTAGAAATGAATTAAGCCGCAGGACGCGAATTATTAATCATCAACACTGGAATACGTTGCTGTGAAGCATGTTTCGATAAAGCCGCATCCAGAATATCGCTGGCCTGACAGACACATTTGCCACATTGAGTACCTACACCCAAATTCTGCTTCAGCTCACGCATAGAACAAGCACCTGCTTCGACCTGTTGGCGAATGGCTTTATCTGTAACGGCTTTACAAAGACAAACGTACATAAATGCACCTGCGTATTGAATTGCGTGCATCATAATCTAATCAAGAATTGTTATCAATAGCTTCGCGGATAAAAATAGAGGGCAGAACTTCTACCCTCTATTTTATTGGAAATAACTGTTATTCGTTGTCTTGTGTCGCTTCAATCAGAGTTTCAGCGAACTCTTCAGGGCCAATCACCACACCAGGTTCCTGCGCGTGTGGGAATACTGCGATAGCTAATTCGTCACCGTCTAAGCCGTTGGTCCACTTGTCTAACCAGGTGGCAATATCAACTGCCTGAGCCTGACACTGAGCCCAGTCACCATTGATCCACAGTTCTGCTAATTCAGCATGTGGCCATACCGGAATGCAACGCTCTTCATCCGCATCAACCAATACAAAACCTTCTTCATCAACCAGGATCCAGATCTTTTCCAGATCGGCTACTGCCTGAATGAAGTAGTCGTAACGCTGTTCAGCGTCCAATAAACTGAGTTTGTTTAAATCGTCAGCTGTTAATTCGTAGTTCATTGCAATCCCCTTGGAGCGCCACAGAAAAGGCGCACATAATGACTGAAAAGGTCGTTATCGACCAGTAAATTCTTTGTTTATACTCATCGCCCTTAAAGCAGCAGCTTTGTTGACTGCAACATCGAGTCACTTGAGTATAAAAAGGCTTTATACTGGTTTTACCTCACGCACCGGTACTTGTGGATAACACACATCCATATTGCCGTTGCCTTTATGCTGATAAAACACATGGGTACGAGAGCGTCGCTCGGCCAGTGACTGTGAAAATTCTGAACTGGTGGTGCTTAGCCATTCTAGTTGTAGCTGGCGCTCTGGCGCTAAATCAGACCCTAAACGGGCTTGTTTAATCACAGAACGAGCGGTCGCAGAACCTATAACCCCACCATCTGCAGTGTCACCACGGCGAATACGATTCAAGGCATACTGGCCCCAAATCACCTTACCAAAGGCCGACATATTTTTATCCAGATGACGTGGCGCCTGCCCCATCATAATGGCAATGTCTGCCACAGCGGTGTCAGGTTCATTGGCTCGAGCCATATTGACTACGCCAGGGCAATGCACTAACCATTCCTGATTTTGCTCACGAGCCACTGCAAACCCCTGATTAAAGCCTGTTTCTTCTGCTAATAAATCGGGCCGCTGTACTAAAAGATAAGGATCGCCACTACGAACTGGCCAGCTGAACTCTGCTTTCATCGGCGTTAATTTGGCGCGACTGCCCCACTCATGTTCCGGCACACCAAACTGAGCAACAAAACCTTCAATCACCCGATAAAAAGTCACTCCGTCATAAAATCCGGCTTTGACCAGTTCTTTCACCCGTTTCACATGTTCAGGTGCAAACGCAGGCGCCAACAAAATTACAATACGGCCTTGATCGGTCTCCAGATACAGCAAGTTGTCTTGCGGCAACAACTGCCACGCAGAATTTACAGTCGCAGCAGGCGCTGCTGTAGTGGTTGTTGTTGGGGTTTGCTGCGCAGCCGCACTGCCAAGCCCCAGCGCCACAACCAAAGCACAAAAAGATATAACTCTCATCAGAACTCCAAAAAACAATTCAAACCGCAGGCATCAGGCCTATCACTACAGCATAACGCACGCCTTTGCCAAAACCTACCAGCAACACAAACCAGAGCAGACGAACCCTGAGCACACCTGCTACCAATGTCAGAGGATCACCAATCACAGGCAACCAGGCCAACAATAACGACGGCAAGCCCCAACGTTGGAACTGAGAGCTGGCTTGTTCTATTTGTGTTGGCTTAAACATAAACCAGCTTTTGTGTTGAAATAAAAGCAATTGCCGGCCCAAATACCAGTTCAGCACAGAACCAAGCGTATTAAATACAGTGGCTATGCCCCACAACAGCAAGGCCGGATAGCCTTGAGTTAACAAACCAACCAGCACCAGCTCTGAGCCAAAAGGCAATAAAGTGGCGGATATAAAAGCACTGAAAGCCAGGCTTAGGTAAGGCCAGAGCAACTCCGTCATCAGGCGAGTAAATATGCCATGCTTAACCGCAGCCAGAACAGCAATAACATCAGAGCGCCAAACACATACACGGCAAAACGCAGACGCACATGGTTAGCTCCGACATGAATAAAGGCATGAGCCAACCGGCTAAGGACAAATAATCCGCCCAAAATCACTAAAGTCAAATCAGCCAAAGCAAACTGCAGCGCAAAAACTACAGCAAATAAATACAACATGGGTAACTGGAACTGATTATCAAAATTGCGGCTGGCGGTGATCACTTGCTCGTTGGCACCAGTTAAATCCATCAGTTTGAACGCTTTAAACGGCAGCTCACGGTTTTTCGCTGCTTTAAAACGACGTTTGCCCATCAATACCATCATCACAAGGGTCAGCACCACCTGCACCAACACTGTTCCAAACAACAACTTATCCATTGTTTCCCCTACAAAATTTAACACTATGCAGCTCAATTTGCGTCAAGCGGCAGTGTACGTCAATTGTCTTCTTACTGTCATCTTCCGACGTTAGGCTACGCCAGACTAATGCTTTTGGTGTTATACAAAATAATTGGAGTTGCAGCGAGGCGGCAAGTGAGTGAGTCCCCATGAGCATAGTAAACCTATGTGATTGGGGCGAGAGCTCGCAGCCAACAATGCTGCAGCTTCAAGTAAGAAGAGTATATACTGCGCCGGACTTCAATTTACGAGACCACGCAGATGGCGCAATTGTATTTTTATTATTCAGCGATGAACGCTGGTAAATCGACTTCTTTACTGCAAAGTGCTTACAACTATCAGGAAAGAGGCATGACGGTGGCGCTGTTTACCGCCGCTATTGATGACAGATTCGGTGTTGGCAAAATCAGTTCTCGCATTGGATTGTCCATGGATGCGCAGATTTTCGACGCTGACTTTGACTTTATCCAAGCCTGTAAAAGGCTGAAACAACAAGGCACTCTGGACTGCGTGCTGATAGATGAAGCGCAGTTTTTATCTAAAGCCCAGGTCAAGCAACTGACGTGCGTCGTCGACGATTTAAATATACCTGTGTTGGCTTTTGGTCTTAGAACAGACTTTTTAGGCGAAACCTTTGCCGGCAGTCAGGCCTTGCTGGCGTGGGCAGACAAGTTAGTGGAATTAAAGACGGTTTGTCACTGTGGCCGCAAAGCGAACTTTGTGGTTCGGCTGGATGAACAAGGCAATGCCGCTACCACGGGCAGTCAGGTACAAATTGGTGGCAACAATCACTATGTCTCTATGTGCCGCGCCCATTTTAAAGCGCTGGTCTGGAGGGACGAACAGGAGTAATTCAATGCGGGTTTTGTATGGTGTGCAGGCAACAGGCAATGGACATATCAGCAGAGCCCGCGCTGTGGGAAAATACCTTCAGGCCGAAGGCATAGCAGTCGATTTCTTATTTTCCGGTCGTCCGGCTGATCAATTATTTGATATGCAGCAATTTGGCGACTATCAGCTGAAAACAGGCCTGACTTTTGTGACAGAACAAGGCCAAATTAATTATTTAAAAACAGCTTTGCGCGCTAAACCTCTTGAGCTGTGGCGTGATATCCGGCAACTGGATTGTTCGCCTTATGATTTAGTCTTAACCGACTTTGAACCTGTTACCGCCTGGGCAGCGCGGCTTCAGAAAAAGCGCTCTGTTGCCTTTGGCCATCAATACGCGTTTTTACATCAAATTCCACAAGCTGATTCCACGCCACTGAGTCGCAGCATCTTTAAGTTTTTTGCGCCAGGCCAACAACAAATTGGCTTACACTGGCATCATTTTAATCAGCCTATTTTGCCACCTATTGTTGATTTAGAGCCTGCGGAAAATACCGCAGAGCCAGACAAAGTGCTGGTCTATCTGCCGTTTGAAGATCAAAACAAAGTGCTGCAGTGGTTACACCCTTTAACTCAGTACCAGTTTTATTTGTATGGGCCGGGGTTGAGTAAAAGCCAGAGTGGGCATATTCAATGTTCAGGCCCTTGCGTGGAGCAGTTTAAACATGACTTGAGGCAATCTTACGCGGTGATCAGCAACGCAGGTTTTGAGCTGGTCAGCGAAGCGCTGCAGCTGCAAAAACGCATTCTAGTCAAAGCATTACAAGGCCAAATGGAGCAGCAATCCAACGCACTGGCACTGAACCAACTGCAACTGGGCCAAAGCACTAAGATTTTGAATACAGATGTAATCAAAACCTGGTTAACCTCGCCATCACACAGCAGTAAAGTGCAGTACGCCAATGTTGCGCAGGCATTAGCTAAATGGATCCGCGTCGGTGCCTGCCCTACTGAATTAAGCCAGATGAATTTATGGCACGACAGGTCAGCCCAGACTTAAAGGCTCTCAGCGCAAAATAAAGTTACATATTCTTATTCCCGGTGTCGCTGAGTGTTGTGGTAGGCTAGCGGCTGTTAGCGTGAGAGTTGAGTTCAGTGGTATCCAAGCGAGCATTTTACCGGTCTAAAAAAGTTCTGGTCATCGAAGATTACGAACAAGTGATAGCGTACATGAAAAGCATGTTGGCGCTGATTGGTTTTGACCAGGTTGTAGTAGCCCGTAACGCTGAAACTGCAATGTCAGCCTGTCGCAGAACCGACTTCGACTTTATTTTATGCGACTATAACTTAGGTGTAGGCCGTGACGGTTATCAGCTATTTGAAGCGCTAAAAGCAGAACACTGCCTGAAACACAGCTGTTGTTTTATTGTGGTTAGCGGCGAACGTCATCGCCAGTCTGTGTATGGCATGATTGAATTCCTGCCGGACGATTACCTGCTCAAACCTTTTAGTTACGCCGAACTGGAGCGCCGTATTGATCGGGCTTTTCAGGTAAAACGCGCATTAAAATACGCTTATCAAATGATTGCAGAAGAAAACTATCCGGATGCAATTCAGGCCTGCGATATCGCCTTAGAGCAATACCCCGTGCACCATACTTATATTCAGCGTCTCAAAGGCGAGTTGTTAGTCAAAGTAGGCCGCTATAAAGAGGCTGAAGCGCTGTATAGCGAGGTGTTGGCTTTTCGGGAGTTGCCTTGGGCTAAGTTAGGTATAGCGGTAGCCAAAGGCTATCAGGAACAGGATACCGAAGCGGAAGGCATGTTAATTGAGTTAGTCGACCAGCCCGAGACTAAAATTGAGGCGCTGGATTGGTTAACCCGACTTTATTTAAGCCAAAACCGTGCTGAAGACGCTTTTAATACGGTGCGTGTCGTGGCTGAAGCATCTCCGAAAAACTATCTGCGCCAGCACGTATTAGCCAATTTAGCCGTGATCAACAACCAGCCTGATTTAGCAGTACGGGTACACAGCAAACTACTTGAAGCGGCAAAGTACTCCATTTATGACACAGCCGACAATATGCTGAACTACGCCCGCGCTATGATCCAAAATGCGCAAGGCTTGTCTGTGCGGGACAAACGCACCGTACTTGGCAAAGTGGATTACTTTTTAAAAGATGTAAAAAAACGTTTTAACCCAAGCAGTTACGAGCATGACAAACTAGTCATTGAAGCAAGGGTTGCGATACTGGACGGCAAAACAGATAAAGCAAAGGCTCTACTTCAAGAAAGTGAAGAGCTCAGTTTAGGTAAAACCTTGTCGCCTTCGGCATTGCTGGACAGAGCCAGAGCTTATTTTGAAAGCGGAAATCTTGCGATGAGCGACCACTATATGGGTAGTTTAAATACCCTGTCGCAAAGTGCAGATTTGTACAACAAAGCACTAAATATGATGTTTTTATCCGAACAGGATAAGTACAGCCATAAAAGATCAACTATGATGGCAAGCCACAACGCAGGTATGGAAGCCTACAGCCTGGGCCAATACTCAGAGGCCATCAACTACTTCATCGAAGCCCAAAAAAGCATGCCAGCCAACGCCAGCATCGCGATGAACTTACTACAAGCCATCAGCCAGCGCGGCCGTTTAAACGAAGATTTAATCTACCTCGCCCACAAATGCATGAACGTGATAGACGACGCCGAACTGCCCAAAGATCAACGCAAAAGATACAGTTTTATCAAAGAACAAATTCAGCAGATGTTGTGATTCCGCTTAGTTATAGCCATTCGGGTTGTTTTTTTGCCAGTTCCAGCTGTCGCGAACTATATCTTGCAGACTTTGCTCTGTTTGCCAGTTCAATACAGCCTTGGCTTTGGATGGGTCTGCAAAATAGCGAGCCACATCGCCAGGACGGCGTTCAACAAATTGATAAGGCACAGCAACCTGATTTACCTCTGCAAAGCTGTTCACTATATCCAGCACAGACAAACCTTCACCACTGCCTAAGTTAAAACAATCAAAGCCTGGTCCGTTAGAAAGATGCTGCAAAGCAGCCACATGACCAGCGGCCAAGTCTGTTACATGAATGTAATCTCTCACCCCTGTACCGTCTGCTGTTGGATAATCCTTACCAAAAATCTGCAGCTGCGCACGTTTACCCACAGCGACTTGCGTGATAAAGGGCATCAAATTGTTAGGAATGCCGTTCGGGTCTTCGCCAATACGACCGCTGGCATCTGCACCAACAGGATTAAAATAACGCAACACAGCAATATTCCAGCTGTTATCTGACTGATACAAGTCCTTTAATACCCACTCCGTCATCAGCTTAGATTGACCATAAGGGTTCATTGCCACCGTAGGTGTGGTTTCCGGCAACGGGCTATTTTGCGCGTCGCCATACACTGTGGCAGACGAGCTAAATACCAGATTTTTTACCCTAAACCTCGCCATCACCTGACAAAGTTTAATAGTGCCACCGACATTAGTTTCGTAATACCACAAAGGCTTTTGGGTCGATTCCCCTACCGCTTTTAAGCCAGCAAAATGTACGACGGCTTTCACAGGATACTGCTCAAACACTGCTGCTAGAGCATCAGCATCTAATACATCACCTTTAATCTGAATCACAGACTTGCCAGTCAGCTGCTCCACCCGCTTTAACGACTCAGGACTGGAGTTGCTGTAATTATCGAAACTTACTACCTGCTCACCTGCACGCAGCAAAGCCAATGCCGTATGACTGCCGATATAACCTGCGCCGCCGGTTAATAATACGTAACTCATTCAATACCTCAGATTATCTTTGACTAAAAGAGCGTTCGAGAGAACCTCGTATCTGCTTGGAAACTCAAAAAATAATAAGCCTCTTTTTTAAGAGGCTCTTATTTTTGTCACTTAACGTAAAAACGGTGAGCGCACTTCCGTTAAATCATTGAGGTTCATTGGTCTATTCAGCATTTGACCACCATCCCTTGCAATCGGTATCCAAGGAATACGACCACGACCTGTGGCAGACTTTAATGAGAACAAGTCAAACGGAATAGACACATAAAAACCTTTGGTAAAGCTGCCTTCGCCATAATCATCGGATGACATATCAGTAATAGCAGCATAAGCCCCTACCACAATTCCGCTATCAAAACGTTTGGCAAAATCTACTGTTACACCTTTATCTTTAGCTAAGTACTGGCCCACGCTGGTCGTGACCAGTGTGTCTTTTAAGAAAAAAGGCTCCCAATAAAAACTAACATGGCCCGTCATAGTTTTATAATCAAACAGTGCCACTTCACTATCGTAATCACGCTGGCGTACGTAGTTCAAATCCACGCCGATAGCTAATGATGAATCTATCGGCTTATATAAAACCTCACCACCAACACCAGCATACATAGTCTCTAAATAACCACCATATGCTTGAGCATACCAATTATCGGCAAGCTCATCTTTCCAATGCCCGTATAAGTTTTCCATAGTTACATCACTACGGCTTACATACTCACGAATATAGGTTCGTACACGTGGCACATTATTATTAAAAGCATCCACAGTGAAATTAAAATCGTCAAAGTTAGTCAACAAGTCGACTTTAGCTGTAGTTTGCACACTAAAGTTGTTGTTAAACTGATAACCGGCACCTAGTAACAAACCGCCCTGATACATATAAAAACGTTCAGGATTACCAAAAGTCTGACTCCAGAAAATATCGGCGCTATAACCAAAACCACTTTCACTAAGTTCAACAGCCCAAGGCTCGTTGCTCACTTCTGGCTCTTTTCTGCTGTAACTATTAGTTACAACTGCAGTTAAACTTTCTTTGCGCACTGCTTTCACAAATTTTTCAGCGTCAATTACAGTTTCTACCTGTGGTAAACCAGCTTCAACTTCGACTATTCGATACCGTTTTACTTCTGCCGGTAAATGACTGGCTAATACTCGGCCTATACGTTCTAACGCGACATGTTCATCCCGATAAGATATCTGACGGCCTGTCACCACTATTTCGTTATCTTTTAATGCATAGTTGATCACCATAAAACCCGCATTTAAATACAGGTCCCTGTTCATCTGGGTTCTATCTAAATTGTCAGTATTTGCAACTTGCACAACAGGTACTACTTTCGGCGCTGGATCTAACTTCAGTTGTTTTACCGAATTAAAGTCCACCTTATAGTTCACACCAAAACCAAAGGTATTACCACGCATATAGTTCAGATTAAAATCAAGTGCATCTGAATAGGTGTAGACAGCAGCAATGTTGTAAGCTGAGTCCTGAACTAATGCACCAGCAAAATCGTTAACGTAATTGTTACCGTCGTATTCCAGTTTTAGCCGCAATGGGTCCCATGGAGTCTGATATTCAATGCCACCATAAAGAGAAGCTGTACCTTTAAAGAATTTCTGATAATCGACCTTGCCACCGGAACCACTAAATCCTCTAGGTCTTACGCAAAAGCTATCTTTTAAATCACAGAATGGGTTGCTGATATTACCTTTGCTACCTAAATAACCCCAGCCTAAGCCAATATGAAAATCAAAGGGACCAATACGTTTACTGGCTGCTATATATTCGCTCTCAAATAAACCTGTGCCACCAAAATCGCGAAAACCTGCAGAGAGTTCAGGCAAAAACTCACTTTCCTGCCAGAGTCTGAACTTAGCATCTATGCCCTTATCTTTATAAGTTTGATCGCCACTGAAATCAGGGTCATCACTATAAAGCTTTGTACGAACGTCAGTATAACGCACCGTAGCTTCCATCCAGGGAAACAGCTGCACAGAGGCTGACCACAAGCGGTATTCCTGGCTGTCCTGGTAATTTAAGCTAAATTTACCAGATTCATTGTGCCGTGATGTAGGCATTTGAATTAAACCTACACCACCATGATTCATCTGACTGTAGCTTTTAGCTGATGGCTCAAAACCCTGCTCTGCAGCTACCGATGCACAATACACTGATACTAAAACAGCTATATAAGACTTTTTCATGGTGCTACAACCTTATGAACCAATAAGTCTGCAACTTGCTGATTAATATCTTCAAATTCAGACGGCAAATGTCTAAGTTCCAGCGGAACAAATAAAGTGGCTCCAGCAGGAATAGCTTTAAACTCTCTGTTCCATAAGCCTACTTTAGCGATAAAAGGCTCTGCATTAGCGGGTACTACATAAAGGAAAGAAGTACTTGCCCCCTCTAGTAATTTTAAATCACTCAAATAATCTGCCGCCTCGCTGGCGTTTAGCAGTAAAGTACTACTATTTTCAACTGCGCCGAACACTGCAACAATAGCAGGCCTCTCTGCAACGACCAACAAATACTGTCCCGCATCAATTAACGGGTTTAATGAACTTTTAATTCGCACCGTATCAGGATCAAGCGGAAGCACTATCTTTTTGGCTAATTGAAGTGGCGCCAGCTCCTGCACTATTTTTTTAGTAGTTGCCGCCAGGTCCTCATCACCATGCTGAGCATAATAGTTATGTAATTCAGTTAAGCGTTGCAAAAGTTTAGCTTTTTTCTGCTCTAAACTATGAACTTCTGTCGAAGATAAACTATAAAAACTAGCAGACGGCCAATACAAATTAGCACTACTATTCACGCCAGCAACTAAATCACTTAATCTTGGCTGCTGTGCATAGTCTAAAAACACATCGTTAAATTGCACTCTTACCACTGGATTCGCCTGAAGCGTTAAGCTCCAGCTAACGACAATAAACAACAGCAAAAAGCGATAGATCATTTTCTATTCCCTGCATTCCTGATACCTAGAAGACGACCTGCCGAACTGATAAAAGTAAGCTCAAGCTCAGGCCAAAACGGCGCAATAGTCTGTTTAGTCTTTAGCAAATAACCACTGCTCAAGTCATACCAAAACAGATTGATAGCTGTTGTACCATTGGCAAACGTAACTTGTTCTGTTACTAATTTTGTTTGAAAGCTATACTCCAACAACTCAAGGCTTGTTACTTCAACTTGTATAATTTCATAGCTACTTTGATAACCAGTTTCATTATTCTCAGACCAATCCGAGTGACTAGTCCATTGTTGCCCCTGGTTAATTTTTACCATAGCTTGTTTTAGTGGGTCTTGTGCTCTGTTGGATTGAAACATCAGGTTATTACTAAAACCCGTCGTTTTTACCACACGGCCTTTTTCTATCACCAACATGGCCTCATCCGCTGAAATCCACTTTTGTTGGTTATGCTCTAAAAAAGCCAACCCTAATACAGCTGTAGGTTTGTTACCTACTTTGGCATAAAGCGCGTCAGCTTTGCGTTCTGCTAACTCTGCTTTAGTCAAAAAAGCATCTTCACCCTGAGTAAAGGCTAATTTCAATGTGTCGGTGTAAGTGCGGACTGTGCTGGAGCAACCTGACAACACCAGCATAGCTGTCAGCGAAAAAAATACAGCTGTTCTTAACATTGTGCATCCAATTCAACAAAAAACAGATAATAAAAAGCCGCCTAAAGGCGGCTTTCATATAAAAGCAACAGCAAATTACTGAGCTGGGCGAGTAATGGTTACGTTTACCGTTCTGGTGTTAGTACCAGTACCAGTCACTGTTACAGTGCTGCCAGTACAAACGCCGTTTACAGGGCCTGTGAAACCAGTAGCACAAGTACCGTCGTCAACTTCTTCTTCATCAGGAGCTGAATCGCTACGGTTGTTAGAAACAACAGCAGCTAAAACGCCGGCAGCAATAGCACCAGCTACTACAGTACCAGTAGCGATACCACCGATAGTGCCAGCAGAAGCGCCTGAACCAGCAGCTGACTCCTCATCTTGTGCCATAACAGCACCTGAAGCTACTAATAAAGCAGCCATTACAACACTTAATTTCTTCATCACATCATCCCTTTTAAAAAAGTACCTCTAGAATAGAGGTTTTTCGCACAACCGACAAGCATTTTTTTGCCAGCGGTTTACAACATCCCTACCTAAAATAAGCAGGAAACCTTTTTTGTCTCAACTATTTACCTAATGAACCAGCTCTTTTTTAACTGTTTCACTGGTATGGCCACTGACAAATAATAAATCACAAATTTCACTGCTAGGCGCAAAGCCCGTTGGTGCATCCAGTAAAATTTGTCTGAGCATTTGTTGATCAAAGCTCTGGCATGCAACATCCAGACTATTTAGCAACAGCATAGTAGCTGACCATGACAGAAATTGTTCTTTTGCCGCTCGTATTCTGACATGTTGAGTTCGGCTTTCATTGCTGCCGATTAATAATTCTTCATAAAGTTTTTCGCCAGGGCGTAAACCTGTAATCTGAATCTCAATATCGCCATTTGGGTTAGTTTTATCTTTCAGCTTTAATCCTGCCAGCTGGATCATGCGTTTAGCCAAATCGTAAATGCGCACAGGCTCGCCCATATCCAACACAAAAACTTCACCGCCTTTAGCCATAGCGCCAGCTTGTATCACCAACTGTGAGGCTTCAGGAATCGTCATAAAAAAACGGGTAATTTCTTTATGGGTTAAAGTGACAGGCCCACCTGCTTTAATTTGCTGTGCAAACAAAGGCACCACCGAGCCAGAAGAACCCAACACATTACCAAAACGTACCATACACATCCGAGTGCAGGTCTGCCTATTCGCCAAGCCTTGCAATACAAGCTCTGCCATGCGTTTGCTTGCCCCCATCACATTAGTAGGTCGTACTGCTTTGTCCGTAGAAATTAATACAAAATTCTCAACTTTTGCCGCTATAGCTGCTTCAGCGCAAGCCCAGGTACCAAAGACATTATTGCGAACCCCTTCAACCATATTGTATTCAACCAAAGGTACATGCTTATAAGCAGCAGCGTGGTAAACAGTTTGCACCTGAAAATTAGTCATCACCTGCTCCAGCAATTTCTGCTGTTGCACCGACCCCAACACAGGCTTGATAGCACAATGATAACCAAAGCGCCGTTTCACGGCATTTAACTCGCGTTCAATCGAATACAAAGCAAACTCAGATACATCGAATAACACCAAAACATCAGGTTTACAACGAATTATCTGCCGGCATAACTCGGAGCCAATAGAACCACCAGCTCCCGTGACCATAACTACTTTATGTCGGATATTAGCTTGTAAAAGCTGTTGATCAGGTTCAATGACTTCGCGGCCTAACAAGTCTTCAATACGAATATCCTGCAAATCGTCAATTTTCATATGGCCAGCGACTAAATCAGCCATGCCCGGAATACTTTGCACTGGTACAGGAAGCTTGGACAAATATTCAAGCAATTCACGTTTACGGCCACGCCCGGCTGATGGCATGGCTAACAATACACGATCAACACGATAACGCTGAATAGCTTTTTCTAATAGCTCAGAAGGCAGCACAGTTAAACCACAGACCGTAGTTTTTTGTAGCTCGGTATTATCATCAACAAAAACCACAGGCTTGTATTCGTCACCACTTTGCAGCGCGTATAACAATTGACGACCAGAACAACCTGCTCCATAAATAAGCACTCTGCTCTTTGTTTTGTGACGCTGCATTTGTAAAGCGCTGCGAAATCCCCATCTGCTGCCGCCTACGAACAATACAGCGATCACTGAAAAACATAAGACTAAACGAATAATCTCATCTAAAGGCAAAAACCAGCACAAAGCCATCAAACCTAAGGAGCTTGCAGCAACACCATTTACCACTGTAGCAATGGCTTGAGGAGCCATATAACGTAAGATTGCACGATACAACCCAAGCACCGAAAAAACGACAAGGCTAAACGCAAGCCAAACCAACAGGCTCACACTGTGCGATAAAATAAATACAGAAGGCTGTGCAACACCTGACAACCAGCTGGCTGCAAACAAAGCACTACATAAAAAAACTGAATCTGATACTACAGATATAACCCGCTTTATATTGCGGGGAAGCGACATCATCCAAGTCACGCTTTCACTCCCTCTTTACTCATAGAGTTATTTACTTTTATCAGCGATATGACTGGTTTAAAGACCATCAGCTTAGGACAGCCTTTGAATATCTACCAGTTTTAGCCTACTAAAAATGAACTTTATATGAATAAAAATGTCCTTTGAGTCCGTTATTTACAACAACATTACATTTTTCGCTAATTTCACACAATAGCGAATTAGTAACTAAAAGTAATTCTGTATCGCTTAACTAATGACTAATTTTATTGCTCTGCCAAACCAGATCACAAATACCATCTGTAGGGGCAAAACCTGTTGGAGCATTCAGCATTAAAGTTCGTACTTTTTCCAAATCGTAGTTTATAGCTGATTCGCTGAGTTCACTTAATAAAGCCTGCATTTCTGGCCAGCCTAAATAAACTTCATTCGCTGCTTTAATGCGAGGGTGACGGGTTGGTTTTTCATCCTCACCTATTAGTAACTCTTCGTACAATTTTTCGCCAGGCCTTAAACCAGTAATTTTAATTTCGATGTCACCCTGCGGGTTCTGTTTATTTTTAATTTCTAACCCGGTCAGATGGACCATCTTTCTCGCCAGGTCGTAAATTTTTACCGGTTCGCCCATATCCAATACAAATACATCACCGCCCTCTCCCATAGCTCCGGCCTGAATAACCAACTGAGCTGCCTCGGGTATGGTCATAAAATAGCGGGTAATATCTTCGTGAGTCAGGGTGATTGGCCCACCTTTTTTAATCTGCTTACGAAACAAAGGCACAACAGAACCGGAAGAACCTAGTACATTGCCAAAACGTACCATACAAAATCTGGTGTTCTGCTGGCGCTTTGCCAGCGCTTGCAGGGTTAGTTCTGCCAAACGTTTTGTGGTGCCCATCACGTTGGTTGGTCGTACTGCTTTGTCCGTTGAAATCAACACAAAAGTCTCAACCTCTGAGGCAATAGCGGCTTCAGCTGTGTGCCAGGTTCCGAACACATTGTTTCTTAAACCCTCAATCACATTAAATTCGACCAATGGCACATGCTTGTAGGCCGCTGCATGATACACAGTTTGCACCTGGTAACTTTGCATAATACTCTGCAATCGCTGCTGGTCTAGCACCGTGCCCAGAGTTGGAATCAACTGCACATCGAGTTGTTTACTAGTCAAAGTACTACTGAGCTCTTTATCAATTTCGTAAAGAGAAAATTCAGACGCTTCAAATAAAACCAGCTTTAAAGGCGACTGCAGAATTATCTGTCGGCATAACTCAGAGCCAATTGAACCGCCAGCGCCTGTTACCATCACTACTTTGCCGGTAATATTGGCAGTTAATAATGATGGAATAGGTGTAACTGCGTCGCGGCCTAACAAGTCTTCAATTTTTACATCCTGAAGCTCGTCGATTTTCATCTTACCGTCGACTAAATCTGTCATTCCCGGAATAGTTAATACTGGTAAACCCAAAGGTTCCAGACGCTCGATTAACTTAGCTCTGGTACCACGGCTTGCTGAAGGAACAGCGAGTAAAATACGGCTGATACCATATTTGTGAATGACAGCTTCAATGCAGTCAGGAGAATATACTTTGACGTCACGGATCATCACACCATGAAAAGACGGGTCGTCATCAACAAAGGCAACAGCGCGAAACTCAACACTATTTGCAAGAGCCAATAACAGCTGCCGTCCGCTGGCGCCTGCGCCATAAATCAACACTCTGTGCTGTGCATTGCGACTTGTAGCAGTTACTAATTCCCTCAACAAGATTCTTGAGCCGGCAATACCTGCAAAGGCAAAAAAGACATAATTCAAAATTACAGAAACACTGTATAAAACAGCATTGGAGTCGCTAACAACTTTGAGTAAAAAACCAGAGACAATAGCTCCGGAGCCCATGGCTAACATCGACCTGAGACCTATATACCGAACAACCGCTCTGTACAAACCTAACAGGCTAAATACAATTAAGGTGACCAGCACAACAGCTACAAAACTAAGTACCATGGGCTCATCGTTCAGTAGTTCAAAAGTGTCAAATCTTAAGTAATAAGCCAAAACCCATGCAGCAAAAAGTATGCAGGCATCTACCCATAATGAGACAAAACGTTTGATAAAACGTGGTAAATCCATTAATGGCTGTAAACAGCGAAATAATACTCTGTAAGAAAACTTACCCAACAGACGCTCCAATTTTTTTATAGAACCTATAACTCAGATTCTTTAATTTTTATTCTGCATTTCCATCCACTAAAACAGAGAAAAACCAGTTCTTTTTGTATCTAAAGCAATTCTTTAAATTTCTTTTTCAGATCATCGGCCAAAGCTGGATCACGTAAAGCATATTCCAGAAATGCGGTGACATAACCAAGTTTATTACCGCAGTCATGGCTTCGACCTTTTATATGATACGCGTTCACCTGCTGTTGCTGCATCAACATCGCAATTGCATCTGTCAGCTGAACTTCATCACCAGCTCCAACAGGAGTTTTCTTTAACAGCGGCCATATATCGGATGAAAAGACGTAGCGTCCTACCACTGCCAAATTTGACGGAGCCTCATCAACCGATGGCTTTTCTACGATAGCCGTCATCGGAGCTGACTGTCCAGTCAGCAACTGATAACCCGCAACATCAGCAACACCATAAGAACTGACAGTACTTAAAGGAACAGGCTCCACCATCACCTGGCTGTGGCCTGAATCGCAGAAGAGACTAATCATCTGTGCCAGATTATCCGTCTTCAGATTACTGTCGTATTCATCAATCAGCACATCGGGCAATACCACAACAAAAGGCTCATCTCCAACCACAGGTAAAGCACACAAAACGGCATGGCCCAAACCTTTGGCCTCACTTTGCCTCACATGCATAATGGTGACATCTTTAGGGCAGATTTTCTGAACATCCTCAAGCAACTGACGTTTTACCCGTCGCTCAAGAATGGACTCCAGCTCAAAGCTTTTATCAAAGTGATTCTCTATCGAGTTTTTCGACGAGTGTGTCACCAATACAATTTGCTTAATACCAGCAGCTATACATTCATTGACGACATACTGAATCAGCGGTTTATCCACTAAAGGTAACATTTCCTTTGGGATTGCCTTAGTTGCAGGCAACATACGAGTCCCCAAGCCTGCTACCGGTATTACCGCTTTTCTAACTTTCACTGCTCTATCCTTATTTACAAACACTTTCACCACGTCCGATGGCATAGTAATGAAAACCACGTTGTTTTAAACGTTGTGGATCAAACAAGTTGCGTCCATCAAAAATAACAGCCTGTTTCAACTGTTGTTTGATCAGTTCAAAATTCGGCGCCTTAAACTGTTGCCACTCTGTACAAATAATTAAGCCATCAGCTCCTAACAACGCAGCTTCTTTGGTGCCAGAAAACACAAAATCAGAACGTACACCATAAATACGCTGCGTCTCCTCCATCGCCTCTGGATCAAAAGCCTGTACAGAAGCGCCGGCAGCCCAAAGCTCTTCAATTAAACCCGGCTTGAAGCTTCGCGCATATCATCTGTATTCGGCTTAAAGCTCAAGCCCCATACTGCGAAGGTTTTACCTGATAAATCCTCACCAAAATGCTGTTTAACCAGGGTTGGCAGTTTGTATTTCTGTTTATTATTTACAGCTTCTACCGCTTGCAAAATTTTCGGTGCGTAACCATTTTGCTCTGAAGTACGAATAAGAGCCTGCACATCTTTAGGAAAACAAGAACCACCATAACCGCAACCGGGGTAAATAAAGTGGTAGCCAATACGTGAGTCTGAACCTATACCTTTGCGAACAGCCTCAATATCAGCGCCCAGTAACTCAGCTAAATTTGCCATTTCGTTCATAAAGGAAATTTTGGTTGCCAACATACAATTGGCAGCATATTTAGTTAGTTCAGCACTTCGCACATCCATGAAAATCATCTTGTCGTGATTGCGATTAAAAGGCTCATAAAGCTCACGCATCAAAGATTCAGGCGCATCATTGTAAGTCCCGACAATAATTCGCTCTGGTCTCATACAATCAGCAACTGCAGCACCTTCTTTTAAAAATTCAGGGTTAGATACCACATCAAAGCTTAAGAACATTCCACGCTGAGCTAGAACTTGCTCTATGTGATTCTTCACTTTATCTGCTGTTCCAACAGGTACTGTTGACTTGTCGATCACCACTTTATGACTTTCCATATGTGTAGCTATCGTATTCGCGACAGCAAGCACATATTTTAGGTCGGCCGAACCGTCTTCATCTGGTGGAGTGCCTACTGCAATAAACTGGATTAAACCATGGCCCACACCAAAAGCGGCATCTGTAGTAAAGCGTAAACGCCCGGCCTGAAAATTACTGACTACTAAAGGAGTTAATCCTGGCTCGTAAATAGGAATGATGCCTTGGTTGAGCTTTTCTACGCGCTCGGCATTGACGTCAACACACACTACGTCATGCCCAACTTCAGCTAAAACAGCAGCCTGAACCAAACCTACATAACCAATGCCAAATACTGTAACTTTCATAGGTTTAGCCTAATCCTTTGATAAATGATGCCTGGAAATTAACTGTAGATGCCTTAACACATAGTGAACTGGGATAAAGCTAAGGCTTGACTCTGTCACCCGCGCCTTTACCAGCCACAGTCATCAGAATAAATTTAAAATAATTGCTTAAACTAAGCTGTTGCAACATACGCTGATCAGTTTCAGCCAACAACTCTGGCGTTGACATATCAATATCGTTTACCTGAGCCAACCCCGTAATGCCAGGGCGATAATTAAATACTCCACGTTGTTCGCGCTCGCTAATCAACTCTTGCTGATTAAATAAACAAGGTCGCGGCCCTACCAGGCTCATCTCACCTTTCAGTACATTCCACAACTGAGGCAATTCATCCAGCTTAGTTCTGCGCAAAAAGCCGCCAAAAGGAGTGATAGCAGAAGCACTGGCTAAATGACTGGCAACAGATGCAGTGTCAGGTTTCATAGTCCGAAACTTCACTAATGTGAAAGGCTTTTTATATCGCCCTACCCGCACCTGCCGAAACACGGGCGAACCAGTGTCAAACAAACCAATAATAGTCAGCAGCACCAACACAGGAAAACCAAGCAGTAAACCTGTTAACGAAAATACGATATCCAGTAGCCGGATCAACATTTATCCCTCAGAATTTGTTTAACGCAACAAGCCATTAACTAGTTAATGCGCGCGAGTTTGCCAGAGCTGTCATAATAACTCAACACAACGCCTGCTGTTTAATGCCTGATTGATTGCCTGAGCAACAACTTGATGGCCTGCATCATTTAAATGAACCCCATCGCCTGCATCAAACTGGGTAGCTAAGCCACCGGAACCAGCAACTAATAAGCTATGCAACTCGACAAAACACGAACCAACTAAAGGCCGCAATAGTCTATCGAGTTCAAGTAAAGCGGCTTGTGCAGGGGAATTCGTGTTGCGTGGTTGCGCAGATAAAATCATTACTGCAGCACCTTGTTGCATCAATTGCCAGCGCAATAGTAGCAAATTACTGGCTGTTTCAGTGGCAGCAAACATGCTGACAGCATCGTTGGAGGGGTAAGACAAAAACACCAAGTCAGGCTTGAACTCAAGTGCCTTACCTATGTTGTGTTGTGGATCCGCAGCCGGCCGGCTACCAGAGACAATACAATTGCTCGCTAGAGCATGATAAGAGGTATAGCCGCCCTTGGCTATATTGTGCACTGCCACACCCTGTTCAGAATAGGTGGATGTAACTAAACTCACCCAGCTATTCCCGGGCACTGATGCGCCTGCACCAAAAGCAGAAGATGACCCCATCACAACCCAATCTGTAGGGCGGCTTAATTTCCACGGCAAGCTTGAAGGTGGTTCAATACGATAGTCGCCACAATCAACCAAGGGATTTTTAATTACAGGTGCTGGTTGGGGTGTGGGCTTAACATCAGTGTCAGTTGCTGAATCCCCACCCGAACAAGAACACAATAAAAAAAACAGCGCCAGTACTACTGATGAATTGATAAAAGCCCTAAGCTTAAGTCCCATGCCAACACTCCTTGTTTAACGCTAAAACCACTTGGCGCCACTTTACAGCGAAAACAAACCATAAACTACAGCACTCTGCTTTACAGTCATAAAATCGGTTTAAATTATTGATTTTCTTTGGTTTTCTCTGCGATCACAGTAGCAAGTGAATAGTCTGCGTCTGGCGCCCTGACTACATAACGAGCATTGGTCTGACATACCAGATAATCAGGTTTTAGCTCTGCTAACACATTCGGGTCAATATTACCCGCCGTATGCATCAGAGTAATGCGGCCAAAAATACGGCATAAATAATCCAGCATTGAATAGCTGGACGAAGCACCAAAGATAACCAAATGCTGCTGCACTAAAGCCTGCTCATTCGCTAAGCATAAAGTACGACCAAAATTAGCCAACCCATTATCAGACACCACTGATTTACGATAACTAAAACCCTTTAACAACCATTCTTCAGAGGCTTTAGGTGGAAACAATTTATTACCCAAATCACCGATTAGTAAGGCACCTCTATACTGATCATTGACAAATAAAGCTTCAACTTCTAACCGATTCAAGCCAAGACTAACAGCTAGTTCAACACTGGCAAGCATGGCACCAAAAGGAGACCAGTGTGTGTCTGTTATTCTGAAGCTGCGCTGAGTTGATTGCCGTAGTGCCGCGACCGGGTAACATAAATTCAAGCCATCAGGCACAGAGTGCATCACTTGTTCAACCGGAGTAAGCACACCTTTTTTATAAGGATAAAACTCAGTATAAACAGCCTCTTTAGCCGGAGCCATCAGTAGCGCATGCCTGCATTGATGTTCGGCAGCATAGCTTTGTAATTTCTGCATATAAAGCTGCCAGCCTTGTTTGGCTGATGTTTCTAACAATTGCTTACCGGTAAACTGCTCGACACTTTTATTGGTGTCATTGTCTAAAAACAACCAGTTATCTTTACCTTCTAAAACTTTAAAAGGGCCTGAAATATGCCCATCACATAACGGAAAATATTGACCATCCTGCACAACACCCAAAATAAAATCTGCCGCACTAAGGGCAACTGAAAAACGAAAACCACAATGAAGCTGAGGATGCTGTTCGGCATCCTGCTTTAAAATCACCTGCACCACATCAGGGCGCGGCTTATCTAGCGCAAAGTAACTTACCACAGCCCCCTGCTTTAAATAAATTTGTATTGCCGCAGCTTTATGAAGCAAAACCCAGCCCTGAAACACGAACCCAGTTTCAGTTAATTCAGCCAGCGTTGCAGTGCTGTCTGTAATTGGAAAATCAAGCACCCAGCGATTCACAGGCCCTTGCTGCTGGGTTTGTTTAGTTAATTTAATATTGTAATCAGTCAAAAATTAATCCTGTATATGGTAGAACCACAATGTGTAATCACAAACCAACTGCGGTTTGCAGTGGGTGAACTATCTACACATTTAGCATTAAAACCTACTTTAACTGCGGCTTATCCAAGTTACACAGGCCTGCTCTTACTATGTTGCAGCCAAACCAACTGCTGCTCAGGCTGTTCACTTATAGCTTTAAGTTCTACAACTAAACTTAGTTTACGTTTACTCACCTCAATAACCGGAAGCATTATTATTGGATCGCCACCATAAACGTAAAAAACATAACGCTCTGTACCAACAAGTTTAATTGCGTCACCAACTAAGGCGAGTCTATTCAGTTCTGCGCTATCTGTCAGAGCCAGTAGGGTATTGTTATCCATATCAGTGAGCTTAATAGAAAGAATTTCAAATAAGCCCGGTGCTGTAGCAGGATCAAACCTCAACGGTTGCTTCGACAATGCTTGTTCGAAGTTAAAAGCAAGATGCTGCACACCATGCACTGCAAAAGTTCTACGCAAACTGCAAGCTTCGGAATAAACAGGATCTTGCGCTTGTGGCAAAAACAACTGGCAATGCACTTCACTCAACTGTTTTAGCTGTTGCCTAACGCTCAGATTCGATATTTTCTCAGGCTTGTAGTCATCAAGACTGTTTGCTAGTGCTTCGGTTAAAAACGGTTCAACAAGCGTCAATAACTGCTTCGTTTTTATATAGTCTAATTGCTCAGTTTTAGACTTTTTTAATGAAAAAAGTAATATATCTACAGCTGCATGGTCAGAAGCTACACTGTGGGCGCGCGCTAAAATAGTATCTGGCGGCGACATATCGGTCCGATAGTCAGCCATAATGTCTGCATAGTTATCGCTAAGCGCGGTATTGTTAGGATCTAAACCTGCAATCAGCAGCAGCCCTGTTGTATAAGACTTAAGCGGCATTAACAGCAAGTCGGGGCGGTATTTTCGTAAGATAGGTAAAAGCTTCCATACATCACCCGCCCAGGTACCAGTAACTCTGCGTCTTTCAGCCTGAATAGGGTGACAAGGAAATATGTCATCAATAACCACTAACGTGTTGGGCGCGGCAAAACGTTCAAAATTGATAAAATCACGCAGTGCAAACTCAAACAAATGCATACCGTCAATAAAGGCCAAATCAGGTGACTGGCTAAACTCGGCCACGGCACACTTTTTAAAGAACGCGTCGCTGCTCATACCCAGTATTTTAGCGGTATCTGGTAAATCTACTTTGAGGTTTAATGTTGGCCGAGCATCTACCCCGAGAGCTTTACCTCTGGCCCTTACCAGGCTTTGCCCTTCATCAACGCCAATTTCAAAATAAAAATCCGGCTGCAAATGAGCATGGAAATACGCTAAAACATCGTGCTTGTAGCAATCACCCCATAATTGGTTTTGCTCGGGCGTACCGCCAAACCCCATACTATTTACAGCATAACAATGGCTCATGCGATGATATACGTACTCGGGTGTCTCCTGCTGTAAAACAGTGGCAATATCCTGCCAGGCCTGTATTGCCGCGCGCGAGTCACCCGCGTTTAAAAGTTGCTCTGCGGCTTCACACATAAAACCATAAAATAACGGTTTTAAAAGTGCATTACCCATTTGCCAAGCTTCAATAAACTTTTCTAGCGCCTTGGCTTGCTGGTCTGCTAATAACAACGCTCTGCCAAACTGTATATTTAAAGCCGCTAGCATAAATTTTTGAATTTGTGGCGGTTCTTTTGTAAGTGAACAGGCTTTTTCGTATAACGCACTGGCAACGTTTATATCGCTACAAAATAGCGCAGAACCCGCCATCATATAGGCGATATTATGCTTATCCGGATGACGTTCTAATGGGTAGCTAGTTAGCGGCTCAAAAAAAGAATACTGTTGAGCCTGCCACATTTCTTTATAACCGGTAGAAAATTTAGAGGATAATTTTTTCATAGTCACCCAAGAAGAATACGTCACTCGATAGAATAACTTATACGCTGTTGCAACAAGTTAGCATATTCCAGCGCCGATATAGCCTTATTTATACCAACCTAGCGCTATTGATCGAAGTTGTTACTAATTTAATAGTTTACAACCTATGCAGCCCTTTTTAACTTTACCATTAACACATTACAGGACATTACAAGCTATATTTTTTCATAGTTAAACATTTTAAAATCGGCTGCCCATATATCTTCTACAGTTTGTCGAGTTACTTCACTGGAGTAATAGTTCTGAAATGCTGATCTTTGTTTTTTAGATCTATCCAAAGCAGTGTTCCGAACAAGTAATGGAAACTTTTCTACTCCGATGACCTCCTGGAATACAGCAAAATCTTGCGCCAACGTTTCATATCTAAGTAAGTGAGAAACTTGATTATTACCTTCGACATCACTGATCCATTCCACTTGTGAACGATACCTTACCCGATTGAAGTCCTGAAACTTGTTAGTAGCAACATCATCGACGAATTTATCGAAATCATGGCCATATACAGTATCACATCCCCATAACCATAATGAAACCATACGATCGTAAGGGTTTCTTATCACGCTAAAGGTAGTGTAATCCTGAATGTCTTGTTTTGTTACCACACTACAAGTCCCCTTGTGCGGAAAGCCATTGTCATCAACGATGTTTGAACCATATGAAATAAAGTTTTGAATAGAATGATGCTTACCTTCAAAAATATAATTAGGAAAGTAAGCTTGAAAAGACTCAGCAATAGCAGTGCCTGCCGTTTTAGTTATATCAATGAAAAGAATTTTTAAATCGGTGTTTTTCATATCTTAATGTGCCCTAAAAATAAATAGCCGGTGAGCAAATAAAAACATACTCGTAAAAACCTTAGATGTTATTGACTATATAGAAAAATGAGCAAATGTCTTACTCATCACAATACAAATAAAAGTTTTTACTGAATAAAATACTGAGCACACTATAAAAATTGACTAATAGATCTCATCACAGTGATGGCATGGCTTGAACAATAATCCGGCCACTGCTTAAACTCAGACCAGTTGTGTAAAAATACAAAGTCTAATTTTGCCGCACTAGCGGCCACATGATCGTAGCGGCTATCACCCAGAAACAGAGCCGACGGCTTTATAGTACCCACTGATAATTCTCTGGCTAAAATAGCATCTTTGCTATCAGGGCTACCAAAAATGCCACCGTCAAACAGCTCAGCAATACCACGCTCAGCAAATACCTCACGCAATTCTTGCTGATCGCCCCCTGAAACAATTAACCAATTTGCATGGCTGGTTTTTTCGCGTAACAGCACTAACTTCTCGGCGATGTCACACGTAAGCAAACCATGGCGTACTTCTGTAGCATAAGCTGTAAGTAGTTGCTCAAGGTTCGGCCCGTGCTGCCCTGACACTACATTTTGCAAAAACCATTCAAACTTTTTGTAGCGCGAAATACCACCACGCTCCACATGGTAATTAACCAACTGCTGGGCAGCTGTTTCGCCATAAGGCAAAGCAGCCTTAAAAAAAGCCTCGGTTTTGACTTTGTTAGAGTTCAGCACTACACCGTCGCAGTCGAACACCAGAGTTTGGTATTTCGCTAAATTCATAAGCCCGCTAATCCGTTTTTAGCAATAGTCTCTGCAATAACAAAGTCTTCATGCCAGTCAATATCGTGTGCGGTAATCTTATTCATAGGATAGAGAAAAGGCTTGTTGCCTATACGATCATCGAGTTTTCGATAATTTTCCGCACTATTTAAAAATACCCCACTATTTATCTCGTGTACTGGGGCAATGGACTGCGTTCTTGGCCACTTCTCTTTGCTGCGGTCATAGTTAATTGGTGCTTTCTCATTCCACAAAAAACCATGTATTAGAGTCGTGGTCATTAATGAGTCATAACCCTGCTCCAATGACTTAAAGTACTGCGCTATTATCTCCTGATACACCTGTGCATTAATAAAAGGCGATGTGACATGTGTCCAAAGTATATGGCCTGTTGGTATCAAATCTAAAGCATGCGCGACCAGTTCATCAGTACTGGTTGTGCTTGTACACAACGAATCAACACGTTTGTGTACACGAAGCCTGCTATGAACAATACCAGAAGCAAAGCTTAGTATTTCTTCATCATTAGTTGATAGCACAACCTCATCAATTGCATTACAACTTAGCAACTGCTTAAGTTTCAGTTGAACCAGGCCATGCTCGATACCAGCAAAAGGCTTAATATTTTTTTGGGGTACTCGCTCACTACCCTTACGACAAGGTAAAAAAACGCTTACGGTCATCTAACTTCCTTAGCCTGCTAAGCCGTAGATACTTTGAGATTTAATTTCGTAACGAGTTGGTGTTACTGACAGCAGCTCTAACGAAGCACTATTAGCCGCATAAAACTGCAGCAACTTATTCATCTCTGAGTTTCTAGGATCGTCAGCGCCATAACCGTCAAAGCCAGCCATCATAATTTTGCTTGCCCCCCCAGCGGTAATCACAGCTAGTGCATAACAAATAACTAATGAGGTGGGCAGTGCACTGGCCTTTTCACCAAACTCAAATGTGTTAGTTTTAACTGACAAACCGTAATCGAACAATCTTTTACCTTTAAGAGCTAATAGAACATCAGCAGGCAACATTGAAGCAGGCGTTATTAGTGGCTGTGGTAACTGGGTATGCGCCTCGCAATCCGCTAGCAAGCGAATTGGATGGCAGGCAACACGCACATCAATAAGTTCCTGCGCTACGCCAGACTGCGTATTTAGCGCAACTACTACCGGTTTGTGCGTTTTAATATAATCTTCAAGTGCAACACGGTGTTCCGCAACACCAGGACCTGTACCTAATAAAAGTACGATTTTCGCGGCAAACATCTCTGCTGGCGACCAATTACCACGAGGTTCGCCGTTATAAAACTGGCGCGTTGCATCCAGGGTATTCAGGCTAAACTTCTTGCCGCCTTCTACTTTCAAGTGATTAATCGCAGCCAGAATATCTTCTTCGCTATAGCGCGAATCACCTAACATTTCCTGAATGTAAGTAGGGTGAATACCGTATTTACCAGATAAATAGTAATACGGGTTTGAACCCCAGCCACATTGGTTTTTAAGAGGCTGAAAATAGCTACGAATAACCGACATCAGCGGCACCATATTAATGGCTTGCTTGCGCATATCGGCTACTTCTATCACTAGCTCTTCAGTGCGGGCATTACCAGGCCCACGGCCCATACCTGTTACCGTTGCGTCTAACCAGGTTACGCCGTCTTTTACTGCTTGCAGCGTATTAGATAATGCCAGCCCCATATTATCGTGGGTATGAATACCCATAGCGCCCCGCCAGTGTTTACGTAGCCAGCTAATAATTTGCGTAGTTTGCGCTGGGTCCATACTGCCCATGCTGTCGGCAAAATACAGTGCGTCTATAGGGTATTTACTGGCTTCCAGCGACAGCGCTTCAACTTCTTCCTGAGTGCGATCAGCAACCTGCATCAGGTTAAAACCAACAATATAACCGCGTTGTTTTAACCAGTTACAAGCAGGTAAGGCTTTTACAAATTCATGCACGTGACAGGCAATACGCACCACGTCTACCGGTGAGCTGGCGGCATCATTGGGAAACAATTTCTGCAGCGCTTCTTCTTGTAGCATTTCACCAACGATTTCAGTGGCATTAATCATTACTGCCACTTTTAAGCTGGCAGGTATGCTAAGCGTGCGGATATAACTGTCGGTGGTATAGGCGCTGGCGCCTTTAAAACCTTTGTTAATGAGCGAGCGTAAACCCAGCTCGACAATATCAACACCTGCAGCAGCCATAGCATCAAGGTATTTGTTGGTTACATCCAGCGGAAAGTTCCAACTATTGTAGTAACCGCCGTCGCGGAGTGTGCAGTCTAATACCAACATATTAATTACCTCTATCTAAAACTTGCTCTATACATGCGTATACGTCACGCCAATCCATACTGACGCTAGTCTCATGCCAGGATTTTCCATCTACTTTAATCTCTGTAATTTTATCGCCGGGCACTTCGACAATTGTGTGATGTACATGTAATTTTCTCTGATCAACATTAATTGATGGAGCAACATACACAACACCTCTCTTTTTATTAATGCAAGACACATAGAGCGAGTCGGTAGCAAAAGATGTCAAGAAAAAGTCTACTTTTTCGGCAAAAGCTAACTTTTCTTGCATACCCTTACCAATAAGATTAACAAAATTGACGTCGGGAACCAGAGAAATTATCTCGTTAAAAATCAAATTTTCTTCTAACACAACTTTATTTGACCTAAATGAATCTGTAATCGTAGAAGTTCTTCCATCAAGGATAACGCAGAGCTTGCTGAATCTTATTTTAAGCATTTTCAAGATTGATGAAATACCTTCAACTTGTTCAACCCACTTACGCTTTTCAACTGAAATACCAACCCACAAAACAAAGTCATATGGTTCTAAATCCAAGGAATGTGAGTGCGCAGCTCTCAACTTAGCGGATAAAGAGATCAAATCACGGTCATACGACCCATTAACATATTGAAGACATGGCATGATTACGAAAAATTGATTCAAGCTTAAATATTTATTTAATTCATAAGCATCATCTGACTTTGAAAAAGCTATATTATCGAAAAAAATTGACACATCTAAAAAATCAAACCCCTTGACGGAGTAAGCATTTAAATTTAAAACACCTTTTTGTGACAAATAGTCGATGCCATGCAAATAGTCATAGACATAGTGGTAAGGCCTAGACTGACTAACATTCAACCCATGGAATTTAGCAGGCCCAATAGCCGGAAATTTGATGCCAGTATTTGATAGCTTGACTAAAAGTGAAAAAAGTTTGCCAAGTTTATCAAGAGCAGCATTAGCCCATTCTTCGATATACAGAGACACACACTCAAAAAGTGTTGGGAAAACGATCAAAACATTAGTGCAATGCTGAACAATGTAAAACCTAAACCCCACACTATCAAATAGAAGAAAGTTAAAGTCGTCTATAACATAACTAGCAACACAATGACATTCAAAACCAGTCCCCAAGCTATCACTTGCAAGGTTCTCGATGTAATCAACAGCCCAATCTCTTTTATAAAATCCCTCGAAAAAAGACAAAAAATCTGATGAGTGTTCGAAGCGAGCTTTCAAAGCATCAACATGTTTAGCATATACTGATTGAATACTTGAAAAGCAGAAAATTGGTTTAATAACGTTATACTCAAACCCTGGCTCATCATCTAAGGCAATATCAGAAACATCATGGACATGAAGAGCAAGCCAAGCAGATTTAACTTTACTTATTTCATCCTCACTATAAGAAAAGGAGCTAATATTTAAAATATCATAATCAACGGAGCCAACTGAAACAGCTAAAATAAACTCTTGACCTTTAGGTTCAATCTGCAACTGAAAGCCACACATTGCTGATCTCTCAGATAAACCAAAATGTTTAATAACATCGGGACGCTCTACATCAAGCAGCTTTTTAAATACTTGGCCAGTTCTGTATTTGACCTTTAAATATACTTCATAATCTTCAGATAAAAACCAACCAGAAATAAAAATTGAGTCCCTAAAAATCTTTAGACCTCGTTCTGGATTATCAAAATGACCTTTAATTAAAGATTTCAATAGATCTAACTTAGAAAAATCAAAATCTAATTGGTACATCATAACACTGAGCTCACACAAAAATTTTTACAACATAAACTTACTAATGTTCTTTCAATAGCGTGAGCTAGAGTGCCATCAGCTAGACCTTCTTCTGGTTCAAAATAGTGCTCTTCAATTTTCTCTAAACCAGACAAGGCATGGGGCTTAAACCAAAACATCGAGCCAGCAGGGAAAACAGAATATTCAAAATCTATATCAAGTAGCTCAGCTAAAGCATGGACCATTTCTCTGTCGTAAGTCATATTTTTGTCAGTGTGTGGTACCAAATACTTACTCAGAGTTACCAGACCAACATTGTTCTTTTCATTAAATAATTCCAATATACCTTTGACTTTTTCTTTACTGCCTAATAGACCATCAAATATTTCATCGCGGATCTTGTCACCATCCTCCCGGTACATACTCTTCTTAGAATGTACTTTACAGACTGCAGCATAGCCAAGATCTTTAATTTTTTTATACGTACCAATAAATGGCCTGATATCCCTACCACGATTTTCAACTAAAGTAATATCAGCATTTGGATAAGTACTTCTTATGTTCTCGATAATATTGTTATTTGTGTTAGTAATAGTCACAAAAAGGTCGAAACCGAAGCTATCCAGATTGGACAGATATTTAGCGATATCAGACCATACCTCTGTATAGTGGATATGCAGTATCACTGCATTTTTATTCTTTCTTTCTGAGCAATTACTAGAGAGTACCTTTTTATACTCAGGTTTATAGTCTTTCAATACGTCAAAAGTGGTTTGCAGATATGCATATCCACGCTTGCGATCTGGCTCTAAATGAGTACCCTCGGCCCATTCGTTCCAAGCATTAATAAATACAAATTTTTCCTCATCAGAATATTTTGAATTATTATATGACTGGTTTGCGATATGAGATAACCACTGCTTATACTTCAGCATTGAAAAACTGGCAAATATATGGCTATTGTCCTGTTTCCTAGCTGTATTATCCCAAGATAACATGGCGGTTCTAAACCTTTTGTAATCTGGTTCAGGTTCTAAACAACTATTACGGACTACTTCGTCATAGGAATAAATACTCCCCTCGTAATTTTCATTTATTAACTCAAACTGATCATTCACTTTATTACTTTTAACTGTATGAGGCGGAAACTCCATAGCAGCATCGAAACCGTATACATTAGGGTCCTTAAAACCAAAAGTTTGCGCAGCTATCAGATAAATACCATCGAAACCGGCCTCTTTGACTTTCCGCCTCCAAAGCTCAATAGTCTCAGCCATATTAGGAATGATTTTAGAATGATAAATAATCAATACCGGCTTATTATCAATTCTTATGTAGCGTTTATCATTAAAATACTGAAACATATGTTCAATAAATTTGGTTGAGTCTTCTTCACAATGATTTTGCCCAATTAATACATCGTGTTCGGCTCCATCCCAACGCCGAGTCCAATTCTCATTTGCCCACGTAATACAAAAGTTGATATCAATTTCTTTGTGCTTAAGCAAAATTTCAAATGGCTTGTGCATTAACACTTTACCGTCAAACCAATAGTAATAAAAATTAAATCCGTGGATGCCATAATTTTTAGCAAGCCTAGCTTGTTCCATCATTACCTCTGGAACACGTAAGTCATAATAGCCGTTATGTATCGGGAAATGGGGCTGATAATGCCCTTTAAAATTTTGCTGAGCTTTTGTTACGTTTGTCCACTCAGTAAAACCTTTTCCCCACCAAGCATCGTTCTCGGGAAAAGGATGAAACTGTGGTAGATAAAAAGCCAATAACTTCACGGATGGCTTCAAAGGCTCATTTTCTATGTAATCTACAAAATTTTCTGAGACATCATCAAAATTAATCTTTGGGATTAAGCTTTTAACTGCATCAGGCACGGAAGAAATAGAAAAAGACTTTGTTTTTCTATTTTCAAATTGTCCTACTTCTATGTAGTGCGATAATGGCTCTACGCCCAAAAGTCTGGCATCTTCGTACTTGTCTATATAAAATGCAGGGTCAAACCAAGAGTTTGGCAAGCGGCCTTCTCTCCAACCCCAAGATGAATAGTGCTCAAGGGGATCAATACCAGCCTGTTTTATGTCGGGATAACGCTTGAAATAAAAATCTGCATCGAAAGCATCAACGTAATTTATTATTTGTTTAGCTTCTCCAGAAACAGCTTTTTCATTTCTTGATTTTTCTTCATTCTCTACGCTGTGTGCTTGGCCACTTAATAATTCCGTGACCGATAGTGCTTTATTGGGATGTTCGAGACGGTTAAGACATAACTTTACATTCACTTCGAGCATTTTTTCAAAAACAGAACTTCTGCGTGCTACTCCTAAATATAAACTTAGGGCTTCTTGATAGTTACCTTCCCTAAAAGCTTTATTTGCTTTTTGTAAATCCGTCAGTCCTACCAATTCATCCACTGCCATATAAATTTTACCTAATCTAAAACGTTAACATTATGACTTTATTTAAACTTTCAAAAATAAGGACAATCGGCAAACAGCCTGCCTTCAGCGTCTTTTGCTGACAATCTGGGCACATCCTGGCCTACTGGCCATTCAATAGCCACTGTTGGATCATTCCACACTAACGAGTATTCATCGCCCGGTGCATAATAGTCGGTGCACTTGTACTGAAACTCTGCAATCTCGCTGGTAACGTAAAAACCATGAGCAAAACCAGGTGGCACCCAGAGCATACGCTTGTTGCTTTCACTTAAAAACTCGCCTACCCACTGACCAAAGGTAGGTGAATTGCGGCGCATATCGACCGCAACGTCAAACACTTCGCCTTTAGTTACGCGCACTAGCTTGCCCTGTGGCTGCTTATGCTGATAATGCAGGCCACGCAAAATGCCTTTGCCTGAGCTGGAATGATTGTCCTGCACAAAGTTGTAATTGCCACAGTATTTTACAAACTCATCCTGGCGAAAGGTTTCCATAAAAAAACCGCGTTCATCGCCAAACACTTTTGGCGCTAACAGCACTACATCGGGAATGGCCAGTTTTTTGTATTCCATCATTGCTCTCTTTTATCCAGTACATTTCTTACTTGCGCCAGCTGCTTTTGCATGGCTGAAATATTGCGCAAGTCTTCAGTTTTTTCGGAAAAATTGATTATTTTGTCATGGTTTGCAACATGCACATTTTCTATGTCGGTTCTACCACTGAACATCCGCTCTGGATAATGAAGTTGCGCTGCCGCATCTTTAACAAATACGGCAACAAAATCACTCCAACATTCTACCTTTTGGTAGCTAACGAAGGATTCCAGCAATAAGCTGTTATAGTTATTACGTTTTGCCCAGCTAATCAGAGCTTTACCACTATCTGGATAAAACCGCCAGCAGTCGACGGGGTAACGATGGAAAGCGCCGTTAGAAGGTGCATTCAGGTAAAAAAGGCCATGAGGTTTTAATACCCGCAATACTTCTAAAAAAAGTACCCAAAACATTTCTGAGTGCTCAAAACAAGAGCTAGACACAACCACGTCGATAGAGTTGTCGGCAAAGGGCAATGTGTAGGGGTCATCCAGTATTACATCAACACCATTGGCGGCAACAAAGTCTACACCAATGTATTCGCAGCCCGGCGGGCACACTTCGCGCAGGCTGCCGTTCACGTTTTGCGCACCAATATCAACCACCTTTAGCGCGGTGTCTGACTTTACGTAGCGCATATACCGCTGAAAAAAATATTCACCATTTTTCATTGCTGATGGATGCATTAACCCTACCCTCTCTATTCAGGCAAACTACAGTGACAAGCGCTTAAGAAACCCTTTCGGGTTCCACGTGATTACAAAGCTTTCTTTATCGCGATCAATTACAAAATCAGTATTTTCTGTAACAAAGGCTTCAATTGCTTCATAAGGGCCAGGCGAAGGGCCTACGTCGAGTCCATGATGACAAATACTGTCTTCTACTATTAAGTAACCATGTTCAGGTATCAGGCTACTGTACAGCCTGACAACATTTAAGGTGTTTTCAAAAGTATGGGAGCTGTCTTCAATCACAAGCACATTAGCGTTTATCGGAATTAACGATCGAACCTTGGCAAACTTCGCACAAGCATCCCCCTCAATTAAGGTTACTCTGGGATGCTGCTTAGCTTTTTCGTGCATATCTTTGTGTGAAATATCCACACCAATAACCTGGCCATGGCCCAGTAAATCGCACAAATGCGCCAGAGCAAGCGTAGAGCCGCCAAACCTGTTGCCTATTTCAACAATATAGTCTGGCCGGCTTTCATAAATTAATTCCTGATAAACCCAAAAATCCATTGGGTTTTTCAGCGTTTTCACGCCCATCCAGGATGTTTTTCCTAAAATGCGCTGCTGAATCACTTCCAGTAATCGCTTGTCTACATCTTGCTCCAGTAACATTACTTACCCTGCTTTAAAATGCTTAGTAAATACTGACCATACTGGGTTTTGCTAAATACTTTACCCTGCTTTTTAAGCTGCTCGTCACTAATCCAGCCGTTGCGCCAGGCTATTTCTTCTAAACAGGCTACTTTTAAGCCCTGGCGGTGCTCGATGGTTTGCACATAACTGCTGGCTTCAAGCAGGCTGTCGTGGGTGCCAGTGTCTAACCATGCAAAACCGCGGCCCAGCTTTTGTACATTTAAGTCGCCGCGCTCCAGGTAGGCGTTGTTTACACTGGTTATTTCCAGCTCACCGCGCTCTGAAGGTTGTACTGCTTTGGCAATTTCAACCACGTCGTTGTCATAAAAGTAAAGGCCGGTTACTGCATAGTTCGATTTTGGCTGTTTTGGCTTTTCTTCAATAGAAATGGCTTTGCCAGTTTGGTCAAACTCTACCACACCAAAACGCTCTGGGTCGTTTACCAGATAGCCAAATACCGTGGCGCCTTTCTCCTGCTTTGCGGCTTGTTTTAATTGCTCAGAAAAATGCTGGCCATGGAAAATATTATCGCCCAGCACCATACATACAGGATCTTTGCCAATAAAGTGCTCGCCTATAATAAAAGCTTGTGCCAGGCCATCAGGTGATGGTTGTTCGGCATACTCAAAGCGCACACCAAACTGGCTGCCACTGCCCAACAGCTTTTTAAAGCCTGGCAGGTCTTCTGGCGTGGAAATGATTAGAATTTCTTTAATACCCGCCAGCATCAGCACAGAAATTGGGTAATAAATCATAGGCTTATCGTAAATAGGTAACTGCTGTTTAGAGACACCTAAAGTAATAGGATGCAATCGGGTGCCAGAGCCACCGGCTAAAATTATACCTTTACGCATAATTGGGTTAGTCCTTTAAGTTTATTCTGCTGTTAACTCAGCAAAAGTTAATGCTAATTGCTGCTGCCAATCTGGTAGTTGTAAGTTAAACCTCTGCTCAAGCTTGGTTACATTTAATCTTGAGTTAGCCGGTCGTTTAGCTGGCGTTGGGTAATCTGCTGTGGTGATTGCTTTAAACTGCTCAGGCTTAAGCGCCAAAGTCATACCCCGTGCGCGTGCCAGGCTAAAAATTTCGCCAGCGAAGTCATACCAGCTGCAATAACCTTTTGGCGCTAAATGGTATACACCGGCGTAAGCTATTGCCTTGTCGGCCGATGTTAATATTGCTTGTTGTAACAGAACGTGCCGCAGCGCCAATATGGTAACTTGGGCAATTAACCGTGCTGGTGTTGGCGCGCTACCTGATCGGCTACTACATTTAACGCCTCACGGCTTTGTGCCAGTTTTAACATGGTGCGCATAAAGTTGTTACCGCGCGCTGCGTATACCCAACTGGTCCGGAAAATAAGATGTTTAGGACAACCTTGCTGTACTGCAAGATCCCCAGCCAGCTTGCTGGCACCATACACCGACAAAGGAGCGGTTTGGTCACTTTCCTGCCACGGAGTGGTGCCATGACCCGGATAAACATAGTCACTGGAATAATGCACCAGCCAGGCATCTTGTTGCTGAGCAACGTGCGCCAAAGCTTCAGGTAAAGCTGCGTTTAATAAAAATGCGCTTTCAGTTTCAGTTTCAGCTTTATCAACCGCAGTCCAGGCTGCAGCGTTTACAATCACACTGGGCTGTAACGCAGCTACTTTTTGTTGAACTGCCGCAGTATCAGCAAAATCAACATCAGCACGGCTAATACAGTGCAACTGACCAAGGACAGACAGCGAGCGGGCTAGTTCAAACCCCACCTGCCCTGTTGGCGCAAGTAATACAATAACGGTCATAAATTAACTCTTCGCGTTCTGATAACTACCATCCAGGACAGCCTGCCACCAATTCTGGTTAGTCAGGTACCACTGCACGGTCTTTCTAAGACCAGTTTCGAAGCTTTCTTCTGGCACCCAGCCCAGTTCACGTTCAATCTTTCCGGCATCAATAGCATAACGCACATCGTGGCCAGGCCTGTCAGTGACATAAGTTATTAAGTCTTTGTAATTTGCCAAGCCTGCGGGCTTATTCGGTGCAAGTTCTTCCAATAACGCACATAAAGTATGCACCACTTCAATATTCTGCTTTTCGTTATGACCACCAATATTGTAGGTTTCCCCTACAACACCTTCAGTGGCTACTTTAACTAAAGCCCGGGCGTGGTCTTCTACATAAAGCCAATCACGAATTTGTTTACCATCGCCATACACCGGCAAAGGTTTACCTGACAGCGCATTTAAAATCATTAACGGAATTAGCTTTTCCGGAAAATGATAAGGGCCGTAGTTATTTGAGCAGTTGGTGACTACTGTAGGTAAACCAAAGGTACGCAACCAGGCCCGCACCAAATGATCAGACCCCGCTTTGCTGGCAGAGTATGGGCTGCTTGGCGCGTAAGGCGTAGTTTCAGTGAATAAGTCGTCAGTGCCGTGTAAATCACCATACACTTCGTCGGTAGAGATATGATGAAAACGAAATGCAGCTTTTTTATCTGTTGGCAGCCCAGACCAATAAGCCCGTGCAGCTTCCAGTAAAGTATAAGTACCCACTATGTTGGTTTGAATAAAATCGCCTGGGCCATTAATAGAACGGTCAACGTGGCTTTCTGCCGCCAAATGCATCACGACATCAGGCTGGTATTTGTTAAACAGTGCAACCATAGCAACAGCATCGCAAATATCAGCCTGTTCAAACTGATAGCGCTCGGAATTAGCAACAGGCGATAGCGAATTTAAGTTGCCAGCATAAGTCAGTTTATCGACATTCACTACCCTGTGCTTGCTATCGTTAATTAAATGTCTTACCACGGCAGAACCAATAAAGCCCGCGCCACCTGTTACTAAAAAAGTTTTAACTGTCACAAAATACTCCGGAATTACTGTCTCAGAACCAGTTCTTTAATGATGTTTATTTGTGCTTCTGCTTTAAGCATTTCCTGCTCAAGCAAGCGCTGTTTTTTAGAGAGCTGTTCATTGGTTTCGTTTAACTGCCGGTTGGTTTTTTCTAACTGAGTTACTTTTTCCAAACGTTGTGCAGCATGTTTGCTTACCTGCTCAAGTTCGGTTTTTAACGTGGCCAGTTGGCCGTTGTACTCAGTTTGTAACCGGGTTAATTCCTGCTCTTTTAGCTGTAACGCCGCCTGCATATTCGCAAGACTGGTCTTTAAACTATTGTGTTGTTCAGTGAGGATAGTAAACGCAGTACGTTCTGTATTCAGTTGTTCAGATAGTGCACTTAGCTCAGCATCCTTGCCACTTAAACAAGCCTCTAACTCGACCTGTTTCTTTTCGGCCGCGACTTTAACAGCCGAAAGTTGCTCATGCAAGTCTTTGTTACTTTGCGTAACTACAGCAATTTCTTGCTGCAATAGCCCTGTTTGTTGTGCTGTTTCGATCAATTGCTGATTAAGCGCGCCCAACTGCTGGTTTAGCACGTCTAATTGTTTTTTTAGCTCGGCTTCGCGCTGCTCTGCTTGTTTTAGCTGCTCAGCTAACTGCTGACGCTGTGCATCCAGTTGTTTATTCAGTTCTGCGTTGTGCTGTTCTGCTTGTTTTAGCTCTTTCCATAAAGGATTAGAAACAAAAGTATGCCAAGGCAAATCAGGGTCTGTTTTGTCCTCTAAGGCTAAATAGAATCCATGATTCTGCATAAATTTGGTTAATTCATCGCCTCTTGATGCATCCTCGTAAAGTGCCTCATGGCTGCTTACCAGCAAGATGCGGCCAAAACAATGCAGTAAATGTTCTGTATGCAACAGCTGTAACAGGTTCAGACTGATATCTACAATATCAATTACTAAAACGTTATCTTCGCCTGTAACCTCCACTTCAGATAAGAGTTCGGCAATATTTTGGCTGGCAACAGTGTCTTGCTGCTCTAGCTTTAAACCAGGAAATAACTGAGTCAAACCAGTAGTTTTATGTAAAGCAGAAAATTCTGGCAGGTTGTATCGATAAAAAGTAACGTCGCCCCCTTCCGGGCTAATCACACCTTGTTTAACAACTACGTTGTTCGTGTTCGAAAAAATGCCGATTAAGTTTTGATAAGCTTCTTCACGCGCTTCAACCAGCACGCTGGATTCTGCCTGCTCAATTAAACCTTTTGGCTCTGTTGCATTGCCAGCCCCTAACCATACCAACTGCTTAAATTTTTTGGTCATAATTTATTCCTCTTTTGGCTGGCTGTTGTCGGTTAACAGTTTCGGAGAAGCACTTCGACCTTCCTGTTGGCCAAATTTAATAAAATGCAAAAGAGGATTGGTATGAACCTGCGCTACATCAGGGTATCTTTGTAAATACCAGTTACCATCAAACAATGGCCCTGGCATTCTGCCCTCTGCAGCACCAAACCGCAGGTAGTGCTCAGCAGGGTTTATTTTACCTTGCGCTACGTCCGGGTAGGTTTCCAGGTACCACTCCAAATCAAAATACTCAGAGGTCAAAATAAGTGCAGTTTCTTGTTGCAGTTTTTGTTTTGCCTTGTCTGTTTTAGTCACCATACGACTGAGCACACGCACAGGCGCACCGCTTTTCCATAAGACAGAGCCTTTTAAAGCTTTTAGCTCTTGTTGCAGCAAATACACATTGTGTTCGGCTGAAGCCGCTTTTGCTTTGGTTCTTCGCAACTGGCTTTCCAGTTTGCTTAGTTCACGTTGTTGCTGTTTGTCTTTTGCAGTGCTGGCGTGGTTATTTTTCTGCTGTTCACTATGCAATTTTAAATAATAATGTTCTAACTCTTCTTGTACCTGCTGGAGTTGTAGTAACAACAGATGATTTTCTTCTTCTGTCTGCTTTAGCTGTATTTTTGTTTGCTCTACAGCCTTAGTCAGCTGCGGTATTTCGTGCTGAAGCTTGTTTGTGTGGTCGTTTTGTAACTTCTGGTGTTTATGCTGTAATTCAGTGTAACTACTATGTTGCTTTTCCAATTCTTCCTGTACGTGCTGAAGCTGATGCATAAGAAGATCACGCTCATCTGAAGTCTGTTTTAACTCACTGTGGGCATTGTTATGAGCAGCTGTAATACGTTCAAGTTCAGCCTGCAATAAAGCGAGTTGCTTACTGGCTGAATTTACTTTATTTTCACCGTCTTTCAGCTTGCTTTGCAGTAATTGCGCATCACGCTGGTAGTCATCTTTAAGGCTTTCATAGCGCTGCTTTACTTCCGTTTTTTTATGGAAAAGCTGTTCCAGCTCTTCCTGCACATGTTGTAACTGCATTAACACCAGATCACGCTCTGAACGAGTATTCTCCAGCTCATCGTTCTGAACCAGGTTTTGTTGTATCAGTTGCAGATCGAATACGGGCTCCATCTGGTCCGTTAAAGGTAAACTGCTGGCAAACAAGCGTTGAGATAAAGCTTTAAGCTGACTATTTTGTCGCAAAGCCTGAGCCGCAATAACGCTCAGTATGCTGTGATCTGTTGTATTGCTACTTTTTTTATACACGGCGGATAGCCAGTCGGGCAAAGCTGCTGCGTGATGGCTCAGGGCATTGAGGTTAAAGAGTTTTAAGTGTCGTCTATGCTGTTGCTGCAACTTGAGTAAAGCTTCGGTATTTTTTTGCCAAAAGCTAAGAGCCTGTTCAAACGGTATGCCGTCGTCTAACAAACCAGCAAGTAATATTTCGGCGCTTTCATAAGCTGCAATCAAGTCAATATCAGGGTACTGTTGCAATAGCAAAGCAAGTTCATCTGTGGTCACTGTATTACTCACCAGCACAGGCGTTGATTGAGCATTCGATAACGCAGCACAATCAGCAACTGAAGGTAGCGTAAATTGTGGCACCGCACTTTGCCATGATCTGCCAGAGGCCACACTTACCAATACTTTCATCTTCACTCCAACAAGTTTAATTATCATTTTCAGCTCTGTTGTCTGCAGATGCCCTATACAGACACATTAACAAAAGCCCTTTATTACTTGCGACATTAATTGCTAAAAACTTCATTTAAATTCAGTACTTGCATAATTTTTTCGTTAATTTTTATTGAATCAAATTTATCTTGCGCTATGACATAGCTTTGCTGCCCCATACTGCTTACTAGTTCCGGCTGCCGAATAAACTTTAACATCGCCTGCTGCAGTGCATCTAAATCATGAGCTGGCACTAAAAATCCATTCACGCCATGTTTTACAGTTTCACGGCAACCTGGCATGTCAGTCGTTATCACAGCCCTGCCTACCGCCATAGCTTCTTGCGTGCTGCGCGGCACGCCCTCTCTATAATAAGACGGTAAAACAAATACGCTGCTGTCTTGCAGATAAGGCAGTACATTTTTCACTTTACCAGGATAAATCACCACGCCTGGTGTCACATAATTCATTAATTCACGACGGGAAACGCCATGACGGCCGTCAGGTTCTCCTAACACGATAAACTCCACATCGTGGTGCCTGGCCTTGATATATTCAGCCGCTTTCAAAAAGTAACGAATACCTTTTTCTGTTAACAAGCGCCCGACAAAAATAAAACGTACAGGTTGCTCAAGAACCTTAGTTCGGGGGTATAAAGCTAAATTAACACCTATGCCACCAAGTTGAGTGATAGTGCCGCACTTTAGCTTGTAGTGATCGATTAAGTCGATTTTGTCGTCAGGGTTTAGCAAAAACACATGCTGGGTTTTTGACAAACTAACCCGGTAAAGAAACACCTGAACCAATCGTACTAACTTACTTTTAAGGGTATCTCCATCAGGAGGGATGGTAAAAGTACGCCCCAAACCTTCTATTTTTGCAACTCGTACAGGCACCTTAGCCAACCAGGCGGCTAATGTACCGTAGATGACGGGTTTAGCAAAATAGCAAAAACTCAAATCGATGCGTAATTTACGAAACTGCCGATATAGCAACCAGCAACTATATAAATCAGCAAAGGGATTTAACGAGAATCGCCCAAGATTATATCGAACTGGCTCGGCACCAAGGGACAACACTTCGTTTTCTGTTTCTTCACTATAATCGCTGGCAAAGGCATACACCTTATGACCAGCTGCAACCATAGCCTTAATTAGCTCACCACGGAACCCAAGTATGACAGCAGCCATGGTTCCCACCACAGCAATACGTTGAGCTTTTTGCATCTACTTCGCCCCAATAACACGATTGATCATAGATCTTAAAAGAACTCCGGTTTTTTGTTGCCAGTTTATTCCGTGTTTGCGCCATTCCATCAGCTGAGTCAAAGTTTGTTCTGCAGTGCAGTAATAGCCACTGTAGCGACAGATGTAAAGCGGATAAAGCATCAGAGTTGCCGCTACTAATTGCGGCAACACCAACTGACGTTGTCTGCGCTCACTTTTACAATGGTCTGTGGTTAACCCCCACCCTGCGTAAAAAGGCAGACCATGGCAATGCACAGTTTTGCCGCGCAGTAAGGCTTCAAAGCCGCTCAAAGATGTGAGCACATGTACCTCATCTACATGAGGAATAACAGAAGTAATATTTTCATCTTTTAACACTGAGTCGCAAAAATTTATTGCATCCAGCTCACCAGCTCCAGATGCACGAGCGCCAGCCACCACGTCAGGATGAGGTTTATAAATTAGATAGGCGTCAGGATTTAATGCTCTTACCGCCTGAAGCAAGCCAATATTAGTTTTTATATGCTGAGCACCATAACGTATTGAGGCATCAGACTCGACTTGTCCTGTGACCAATATGACTTTTTTCGGAGTTTCTGGCCTTTGCCACTGTAACTGGCCAGTGTTGTATTTACTGATACCTTGACTGACTAATTGTTCTATTAAAATTTCGGCCTGTTGCTGTAACTCAATCCCCAACGGATGCTCATTAAGTAATGTTTCCAGATCCGATGGCGTCGTTGCGTCAAAATACAACCCTTGCTGATCTGCCACCCAGGATAAAGGACGGCTGAACTGGATCCCCAAACCAACAGAACGCAAAAACCCATCCTCCAGCCTTAATAAACGTACGGATGGGTCCAGCTCTTTACTGATATCTCTTCGGCCCCAAATCACAGCATGGCTGTTTGGCGGAACCTGTTGTGGTGTATTGACAAACAGCAATGAACTTCCTTGTAAAAAAGTTTTGAGAATACTCCGCCAGTGGTAATTAAAAGCGATGGCATAAATTCTCTCTGCAAAACGTTGGCGGCTACAACGTTGTAGCTGTAGCCAGGTTAACGCGGCATGAATATCCTGATCAGTTTGCGGCGAACTCAGGCTGAAATTATGTCTAAGTGCTGACTGACAAAAGATTTGCCAGACCCATTGTTCCAGATAAGGCTTAGCAGTTTTGGGATCAAGATTTTTCTGTTGCACTACATCAAATGCGTGCGTTAAAGCACTATAAAAAGAGGGTAAAAAGCTATAGACCTTTTTTTGCCACAGCAGTGCTTCAAATCCCAGCCAGCTGTCAGCGCATAACACTGCATCTGAGTTTGCAATAACATGAGCATGGTGCCAACGTTCGGTATCGATTACCCATTGCAGATGCTGAGAAGCATCAATAAGCTGACAAATTGCAGGGCTGAGAGATAAAACATGATGTTGATCATGACAGAGCACAATGGTGGATACACTCAACTGCTCCGCCTGCGTCAGGGCGGCCAACAGCATAGTGTGCTGCAGTTGCTCAGATAAAGCCTCTTGCAACACAACCAGAATGTAGTGCACAGGCAGCTCTGGCATTTGATGCCAACGGTTGTATCGTGAAACATGAGTTTGTTGCCACAACTGCACAAACTCATGCGCTTTCACATACTGTTGTTCTGTCAGTTGCACAGATGAGCAGTCCATCAGCTCTTGTGAACTATAAATTAATACAGGTTCCTTGCCATTATTCGGAGGTGCATAAACCAAGGCTTTATTCACAAGCATCGGCTAATCTCTGTGATCACGAATTATGGCTCTGGCCAAGTGAGCTATTGCAGCCAGAAAAATAGCCAGCAATATAAACACAACAATGTTGTAGCCACGATTAGGCTCTGTTGAATATTCAGGTTTCGTCGGGTACTGCAATACCGACACTTGTTTTAACTTACGCGCAGCTTCAACCCGGGTGGATTCCAAAGTTAACAAAGCGTTTGAATATAAATCCAACGCAAAACGGGCCTTTAACTCCAGAGTTTGGAACACAGAAGACACCTGGTTTAATGCAGTGCCACCTTCAGTCGCCATCTTTTTCTTTTCCTGTGAGATTTGCTGCTGCAATGCCAGAATTTCACTATTAATCCGCACTATTTCAGGTGAACTGGCTTTTTGATAACTGCTGGCCGACTTTTTACGGGCCTCTAACAAAGCAAGCTGACCTTCAAGCTGGGACACTATGGCGAAAATAGCATGAACAGTGCCAGTAGGTGACACCAGCCCCTCTTTGTTTTGAAAAGTGAGCAGTTCGTCTCTTGCCGCAAACAACCGTTTTTCGAGTGTGCTCACCTGTTTTTCGATAAAAGCAACCTGCTCTTCTGCCAATCGTTGTCCCATAAAGTTCATATGTTTTTCGCCCTCATCCAATAAGGTTTGGGCTATTTGCTGCGCCATTTCCGGGCTGTATGCCTGCACTTTTACACGCAGCACAGCGGCGTAGTCATCAAACACAATATCGATACGGTTTTGCATGTAACGATGCAGGTTTTCAAGTTCGGTATTTTCGTCATCTAAGCGCGATAACCAATCAATATCTGTGTTGGCATAGTGAGCCCGGATATTTAATTTATCCTGTAGCTTTTTAAGCATATCGACAGATTCAAGGTGGTCTTTTAACAGCAGAAGATCTCCTGAGCCCTGAGTACCGGATAATAATGACGAAAGATTCATACCAGCCGGGCTAATTTCCGGGCTTTGTAACACTATATGAGCACTTGACACATACCTGTCTGTCGCCATTAAACTCCAGTACACCACAGCCAAAAAGATGGCGACAAAACATAAAACCCAATGCGGTTGTGATTTAAACCTGTTCATTCTTTACCTATGCTTTTGTGATAGTCGTTAATAGCATCATCTAATTTGTCGTACCAGATGGCTTTGCCCTCATGCAGCCAAAGCCCTGACTGGCATAAGTCTTTTAAAATTCCCGTGCTGTGCGACACCATAATTAAACTGGCACTGCCAATACGATCGCGAAAAGCCTGAGTGGCTTTGGCTTTAAAGCTTGCATCCCCCACTGAGGTGGCTTCATCTGACAGGTAGACGTCAAAGTCGAATGCCAAAGATAAACCAAAAGCTAATCGGCTGCGCATACCACTGGAGTAGGTTTTTACCGGTTGGTCGAAGGCTTTGCCTATTTCGGCAAAGTCCTGAACAAAATTGATAATCTGTTCAATGCGCTGCTCACCACCATGAATTCTGGCGACAAATTTTACATTCTGCCGGCCAGTCATTGATCCCTGAAAGCCACCGCCTAAACCTATAGGCCAGGACACTTTACAATCTTGCAGTATTTGACCTTTATCCGGAGTATCCATACCGCCCAGTAAACGTAATAAGGTTGACTTACCGGCACCATTGCGACCGACTAAGCCTACACTGACCCCACGGGGAATACTAAAATTAACGTCTTTGAGTACCCAATCTCCGCCAAAAGGTCCGTGATACCTTTTGTACAGGTTTTTGACTTCAATCATTGCGCCAGTAACCTCGCTTTAAAGCGGATTTGCAGCATTAAGCCAAGCAGAACCAATGATAATGTCCAAAACACTAAATACTGCAAACTGATGCCTTGCATCAATTGATAACCAGGGAAGAATGCTGAACGCATTAATTCAACCGCGTGGAACAGCGGGTTGTACAAGATAAAATCACGTACTTCCCTTGGTAAAAACTGTATCGGGAACATCACGCCAGACAACATATAAAGCGGCATATTTAATATATTAACAAACTTGCCAAATTCCTGTGTTGAGGTGACTGGCACTGAAAGCACCAAGCCGATACCAAAACCAAAACACCACATAACAAACCAGATAAACACTGCAAAAATAGCATCTACCGGAACTATAGATATACCAAATATCATGGCGCCAAGTATTACCAAGCCAAATACCAAAGTCTTTAACAACCCCTCCAGCACAGCACGAATTAATATGGTGTCGACCGGATGTACTTGCCGGTAGGCAAATAGGGCTCTGTTAGAGGTTATAGCGTTGATACTGCGGTTCATTACAACGCTAAACAATAAAAACGTGACCATACCCACAATAAACCAGGGCATAAACTCAGCACCATTAATGTATTTGACGCTTCCCATTAAATAGCGTAACCCGACAAAAATCAGCAGATGGGCAATAGGCTCTAAAAATACCCATGCCCAACCTAACCGATCTCCGGTAATACGAGCCATGGCTTCGCGCATAAAAAGCGCGTGCCATACATGCAGAGTAACCTGTAACGGGCTACGTTGCTGAAACATTACAGATCCAGTGCCACTTTGGTTGCGACCGCAATCTGATAAAGAATTTGGGTGATAGAAGTTGCCAGCTGAACGTTTTTACTGCTGACGGCTGGCAGGATCAATATTTCATCGCCTGGTAACAACTCAACTTCTCCAGAGTCGCGCACTTCACCATTTTGTCGGACTATTAACACTCTGTCTTTGTCTGCATGCTGACTAAAACCGCCTGCTCCAGTGATGTAGTCACTGACCGACTTACCTTTCACATACACGACAGACTGAGGAACATAAACTTCACCTGTCACTAAAATAGCATCGCTACGCGGCGGCAAAGTAATGATGTCGCCATCTTGTAAGCGCAGATCCATGATTTTGTCATTATGAGCAACCACTAACCTGCCATTTGGTTTTACTTGTCTGGCTTTTTCAACAAAGGTCGTAATGAGCTCTGCTTCCCGAACCCGTATAGCCGATTCTTCCACAGTGGCAGAAGGTGCACCTAAATAGGTTGTTTCAAGGCGACGTAGGCTTTCTAGTAGCGACTGACGCTGACGCTCAGCCACACTTAAACGACGGATAGAAACACTTTGATAAGCGGTATCCTGTGGATCTATCGCTATGCCGTTTAACAACTCATGCAGAGTGGCATCTTTTGGTAAAACAAAATGGGATTGACCTAAGTAACTGCCTTCCAACTGAACCACTATATGATTGTCACGTTGGTCAGCAAAGAACATCACCTCGTCGCCATCTGCTACTTCTAAAGAGGCAAACTCATCTAATGCTTTATAGCTGCTATAGGGGCCTGTGCTGCGGCTACCTCTTAACAAAACATGAGAGACGCCCGGGTTGAGCTTCGCCAGTTCAGTAAGTGTCTGACCAAATAATTTCTGCTGATTTAACTCGTAGTGATAAGCTCTGCCAACATCACCATGCACAGTCACTACTGGTCCGCGGGCTTCAACAAAAATGGTATCACCATCCTGTAGTTGGCCATGTGGCATTTTACCTGTTAGTAAAAAATCATATAAATCAAGCTGAGCAATCACATTACCAGAACGTAAAATACTGATATGGCGATAGCTGCCTAAACGTTCATCTATGCCTGAAGCCTGATCCAAAAAATACAAAATAGAATCGCTTGGTACACCAGCGTAACGTCCTGGCTTTGTTACATAACCAGTAACAAACACTGCAACAGGCTGAACTCCTTGCAGGTTGGTATAAACACTGACTTTATCAGAGTAAACCTGACGTACAGCTGCACGAACAATAGTATCCAACTGACCGTGACTTACTCCCATTACCTGCACCGGACCTATGGTTGGAATAAAGATATTCCCCTGAGCATCTACAGGCAGTATGCGATCAACCTCTACCGCGCCCCATAATCTTAATGTGACTTGATCACCGGGTAATATTTTATAAGAGGGATTTAAACCATCTGCCCGAACGCCACGAAAACCACCTGTGAATAAATCTGCACCAAAAGGTTTTATGGTCGCCATAGCATCTTCGGTCAGCTCAGGCACTGGGCCATAAGTACCCTGCTGCCAACTAGTTCTGCTAATAGGTTCCTGGACTTGTGGGGTTTGCTGCACTTGAGCCATGTCCTGAGCGCGCAGGTTTTGGGACTGCTGAGCTTGTAAAACCTGCGCCTGTTGGGCTTGAGGTAAATCACCGAAGCTTTGCGCTTCGACATGAAAAAAACTACTTAACAACGCAATAGCCGATAAGACGGAGGAAGAGAATTGTTTCATAAACATTGTCCGCTGTTTAAATATGGATGCAAAAGCCAGAACATTCAGCTGGCAATGTTATTGTACTGAATTCTTAATTAATGCCCTGGTGGCACCCCAACGTTCCGAGTCATATTGACAAAATAACATAGGTTGCACTGATTGATTTGTCTCAACCAAAACTGAAAGGCAAGTACGGCCAGATGCAGAAAAATAGCGTTCAAGAACTTGCACTTGAGCGTCCCCTCCTTGAGGGCCCCGTTCCATAAAAAAAGACTGTCCAACAGTGGCGTCTTGTAAAAAGTTCGAAATATTTTCCGGTAAATAACTGACTTTATGAAGATAGTCATCGTTTGAAGATACGGAAGAAAAAGGAGTGGTAGCACAAGAGGTAACTAACATGCAGCTCAACAACACAGTAAGGGCATTGGCTCTTGTAGTCTTAATAAGGGTCATTGAATCTTCATCCCAATTGAAAAAGCGCGCTAATCTAACACAGCTTAGCTGGACAACACCAGACAAAAACCTGAAGGCGAACATAGTATACCCATCAGGAATTGACAATAGATAATAGCCATATCAGTTGGCAGAATATTATTATTTTTACTTAAAAACGCTTAATAACCAATAGTTTACGTAAAATCTTTTGCCAGAAAGATAGACCTTTATAGTGCGCTTTGTTGCGTTCAAGTTCAGTCAGAGCAACTTCGGCACTGGTATAACAACCTGTCCGCCAATTTATATAGGTGGGATAAAGCAGCAAAGTAGCGGCAACTAACTGATTAACAGTTAAAAGTCTGCTTCGCCTCGCTACCGGATACATGTCGTTAGTTAACCCCCAACCTGAATAAAATGGCTGACCATAACACACAACCGGTACTCCACGGATCAATGCTTCAAATCCAGTCAGAGAGGTAAGAGTGTGAACTTCGTCGACCTGAGTCAGTAGATGAGCCATGTCTTCATCACCCAGAGTTTCGTTACAATAAGCTGACGCGTCACGGTCCGCCTGCCCAGCAATTCGCATACCAGCCTGAACATCGGGGTGTGGTTTATAGAGGATGTAAGCTTCGGGATTAGAAGAACGCACAGCCTGCAACAACTCAAGGTTGGTTTTTAATACCGGAGAACCAAGGCGGATCGAGGCATCGGTTTCAACTTGACCTGGTACTAAAATCACACGTTTTACTGCAGGTCTTTGCCAGTTAGATTGGCCGACGTTGTATTTAGTTAACTTTAGTGCAATCAATCTTGATATCAGCTGTTCTGCTCTTGCACATTCATCTGCGGTAAAAGGATGTGTTTGCAGCAACTGCTCTAATCTGGACGGCTTAGTGGCATTATAATAAATACCAACAGGATCAAACACCCATGATAGAGGACGGGTCATATCGACCCCTAGACCTACTGAACGAATAAAACCATCTTCAACCCGGATATGACTGATATCTGGACTTTCTCCCCAGACAATTTTGCGAGCACCTTGCGGTTCTGATTGTCCTTTTTTAAGTGTTGTTAGCTGAGCGCCCTGCAAAAAATGCTGAAAAATATTTTTTTTCCAGCGTGGCGGTTTATCCATATATAAGGGCGTACTAAACCTATTACGCTGCTGCCTTTGTAAGCCTATCCAAGCCATTAATCGCTCGGGTTCGCAGGGCTCTTTTGTTTCGGGGTCGATATATCTCGGATAACTGATCAGCGCTGCATAAACTAATTGTTCGATACTGATCTGACTCCTGCGATTTGGCGCTGTCAGATGATCTGTAGTTAATCCCCACCCTGCGTAAAAAGGCATACCAAAACAGTACACAGGTTTTTGCCAGAGCAAAGCTTCAAATCCCATCTGTGATGTCACACAAAATACAGCCTCGGCATGTTTTAGCAGATTAACCGGATGCACATCGTCAGCCAGGACATGAATGTGCTGTTTTTCTTGCACAGTTAACTGATCAAAATGACCTTTTTTCTTGCCTGCAAATACGTCTGGATGAATTTTTAACACAATTTTGTGATGGGGATAAAGTTCCACAGCTTGACGGAGCATAGTATGAAAAGAAGTTTCATTTGCTAAGCCATACCGAATGGATGCATCACCAAAAGTCTGATCAACAACCAGGATATAAGGTTTGTCAGTTGGAATAACAGCGTCAGGGCTGTGATTGTACTTAGACAACCTAAGTTCTTGCCAATGCAGCATTAACTGCTGTGATCTTTGTCTCTGTTCTTCAGTAAGAGGTTGTTTAATCAGGGTTTCAAGACGAGAAGCAGCTGATGCATCGTAATAAATTCCCACGTCATCCAGTACAACAGAAAATGGCGGTGATTCACTACCCAATAACACCGAGCGTAAAAAACCATCTTCAAGACGTAATACAGGTAAATTAAGTTTTTGTGCCAGCTGTTCAGCTTTTTCAGCAGAAGCTTTGCGGCCCCATGCAAGTACAGCAGAAACACCAGATACGGGTTTGTATAAGTGGTGACGTTGAATTTGAGCATTTAAAAGCACAGAGAGATATGGTGTCTTAGCCAATGCCGGTGAATTGCACAACAGGACACTCTGTGCACCGTAATTCAGTTTTATCCCCTGAAATGTCATAATCTCTCTCTGGTTTTCAATAAATATTGCTGACAAGCGCAACTTTCGGTTGTTATAGTGCGGCCGAATAACAAATTTAAAGTCTTTAATCAAAAGCGGACCCGATTTGAATCTTTTACGTTTTGCATTCGTTGCCTGTAATAAAAACCCTCAGCGTTTTATGTCAGACCCATCGTTTATCTATAGATGTGAAAATCTGGCTTTGGCATTGCAAGCTGCAGGCCACAGCACAGAATTGGTGCACTATACACAATTACGCGATTACGGGCAGTATGACGTCGTAGTTTTCCATCGACCGTCTACCAGGCTTTTTTTTAGTTGGTTTATCAATAAGCTAAAACGCAAAGGTTGTTTGTTAATAGCAGATGTCGATGATCTTATTTTTGATCCTCAGTTTGCACATGTCAGCCCAGGCGTAATAAACAAATTAGTAACATTGAAGCAAACTGAAAAAAACTTCCGTTCGAACGCGAAAGCTTTGTCCTACTTTGATAAATTGACCACATCGACCCGTCCCTTGATGGACCAGTTATTGCGATTGCAGCCAGACCGCAAGGTTCTGCTGTTACCAAACACTGCCCATTTGAGTTGGAATATGCTGAGTCATACTGATGTTGCATTACCAAAAGAGAAGATCCTGACCTACTTTCCTGGTACACGAAGTCACGATAAAGACTTCGCCAGTATTAACGATGTGTTGGCAGAGTTTTTATATCAATATCCGGAAGTAAAATTACATATAACCGGAGTACTTAGCTGCCAGTTAAGATGTCGACCTGAGCAACTGACTCAAGCGGAGAAAATACCTTTTGCCGACTATGCACGGCATGTTGCTAAAAGTTGGGTAAACCTGGCACCGCTTGAACCTAATGAATTCAATCAACATAAGTCTGGTATCAAAGCAATTGAAGCCGCCTTTTTTAACGCACCAACAGTAGCTACACCTATACCAGATATGCAGCGTTTAGCTGATGCCGGAGCTTTATTAGCGAACTCACCTAATGACTGGTTTGAACAACTAAGTTTGCTCTGTAATGATGACTACTATCATCAGCAAAGCTGGCTGCTGCGGGAAAAATCCCAACAAAAGGCTAATGTCATGCAACAGGCGCAAGCTTTTCTTGAGTTTACTGGCTTAGCATGATGGCAATTACAAATAAGTTTTTACAGCGCCCTGACTACTCAGCCTGTCAGTCGATTGATATTAAAAAACTGCGCACTCAAGCTACAACTCTCAATAAGCAGGGTAGTTATTGCATTGCTACGCTTTGGGCATTCAGAAAAGTATGGCAACGTAGCAAAAGCACAGCAGATTATGTTGCTTATCTGGCTTTCAGAAGAGCTCTTGGTTATCGTTTAACATCAACAAAAGCTAAAACCCTGAAAGCAATAACTGCAGCTCCCAAACGATGGCTGGATGGTATTTATGGACATCGCTGGCGTCAGGTGCAAATGCTAATCGCTGAATACCAGTTTTACACGAATCAGAACCTTACTACAGCAGGAATCCGAAGAGCTGATCGGGAGCTGGTGCAGTATTGGCGAAGCTCTCAGAACCTCTGGCAACAGCAATTGATACGTCATTTGAAAATAGCGCCCAGCATACAACTGGTAGGAAATAGTCCTAAACTACGTGACAGTGGTTTAGGGCCTTTTATAGATCAAGCTGATTGGGTGGTGCGCTTTAATCATTACAGCAGTGAACAGACCAAAGCAGAAGACACTGGATACAAATGCGATGTATGGGTTATAGCGCCGGGTTTTCGTGGCCCTTTTGTGCCCAATTGTGAATGGGTGCTGCTTAGTGGCCCTGATATGCTTTGGCAGCAGCAGCAATGGGGACATTTAAAAACACTAGCAGAGAAGAAATTACTCAGTATTCCCATAGAACAATGGCGACATCTTGTCAGACAGATCTCTGCGCCACCAAGCGCTGGATTGCTTGTTCTAGAGTATTTTACTGCTGTATTGGCTGAGAGACGTGCTCTTAAAATAGCGGGATTTGGCTATAATCCTGCCACTGAACAAGACTACCATTTAGCGCTATCAGGACACAAAGCTGTATCACGTCACAACTGGAATGCCGAATATCAGTATTTACAGCGCTGGTCGGACATGGAAGGACTGCATTAAAATGGTAAAAAACCACTCAGACCAAAACTTTCAGGTGAATTTGAATGCACCAGGTTGGTCTTTGAAACCAATTCAGAAGCAAAATATAGCTCTGACCGCATTAAAACCTATGCAATCAGGCTGGTATAAGCTGGTGCTTGAGGCTAAAAATTTGACGGCTAAGGAGTGGATGCTTAACAACCCAAGCATATTGGTTTACCAAACGAAAACCCGAACGGGGTTCCGTTAATAACCGAAAAAGCAGGACAACAATCGTTAGTGTTTTATCGCCATAACGAGCTAATCAACCTTAGGTTGGGTTATCAGGTCGATGGAGCAGACGAAACAGCTGTGTTAAGCATACAAGTAAAAAGGGTTTATCGATAAAAGCATGGGGTCACATGCTTAGATCTGTTTCCTACAGACAAAAATCTGAAGGAAAAAGAGCAAGCCATATTTATAGAATTACAAGAGCAAGACAAAAGAGAGCCGGTTGGTCGCAGGCTTTAGCAAAGTTAGTCAGAGATTACCAGCCTTTGCTAAGCCATCAATTAATAAGCTGCGAACCTTATCAGTATTGGCAAAGTGTTAAAGAACCAAGCCTAAGCTTACCATCACCAACACACACACGATTAAGCGTCCCCTACTTTAACCTGGTCTTAAAAGGCTCTGGGGATAAGAAGCAGATCATACATTCTATAGAAAGTGTCCGGTCACAAAGTTTTAATCACTGGCGACTTTATATATGCGTTTCGACAGTATTATCTAAAGAGCTACAACGACTTGTTCCGCCAGATGAGCGGCTTTTTTATCAGACTACAAGCCAGTTACGACCGGATTTAAATTCTCATGTTATGCTACTTCAGGCCGGAGACTTGCTTGCTCCTGATGCGTTAAGTGTCTTTTATGCATCTATTGACGATAAAGGAGCAGAGTACCTTTTATATTCAGATCATGATTTTATTGATAGCAAAGGGTACAGAGTAAGGCCTCAGTTTAAACCGGGTTGGAACCCTGACTTTTTGTTAAGCCATGATTATATAGGCCCAGCTTATACGGTACCGGCAAAATTCTGGCAACAACAGTATTCAAAACCGAATTGGTGGCAACAACCTGGTTATATATTGCTATTAGAGGCCATGCTTGAACAGAAAAAGCCATTGCCTAGTCTGGCCGTGACTCATCTACCTTTTGTACTTTTGCACCAGCTCATTAAGTCAGAGAGAGCTTATGACAATGAAGCAACAAAAGTCATCCAGTCTCTGATTAAACGATTAGCTGAGACTGAAAATAACAGCGTGTTGAATGTATATTCTGACAGGGATAATAATGTATTTAAGCTTCAATATTCGGTTTCAAAGCCCTGCCCTCTTGTCAGCTTACTGATACCAACCAGAGATGCGTTGCAAATTACCCGTAATTGCGTAGAAAGTATTCTGAAGAAAACTGATTATCCAAACTACGAAATTATTATTCTGGATAATCAAAGCTGCGAACCTGAAACTCTTGAATGGTTCGAGTTTATTGCAAGCGATAAGAGAGTAAGGGTGCTTCGTTATAACCATCCTTTTAATTACTCAGCAATAAATAATTTTGGCGTAAGAGAAGCCAGAGGTGAGCTTGTTGGCTTGGTAAACAACGATACCGAAGTCATTAACGCTAGCTGGTTGTCAGAAATGGTTCAGCATGCCGTCCGACCAGAAATTGGCTGTGTTGGCGCCAAGCTCTATTATTTTGACAACACGATACAACATGCTGGCGTGATCATGGGCTTATGGGGTTTAGCTGGTCATTCACACAAAAATTATCTTAAAAATGCAAAAGGTTACATGAATCGCCTTGTCGCTGTACACAATCTTTCGGCGGTCACAGCAGCGTGTTTGGTATTGAGAAAGGAGCTTTTTTTCCAGGTGCAAGGGCTAGATGAAGAGAATTTAGTTGTAGCATTTAACGACGTTGATCTCTGCCTCAAAGTTCTACAGGCTGGCTTCAGAAACTTGTGGACGCCTTACGCTGAACTCTATCATTATGAATCCAAAAGTCGTGGTAAAGAGGACACCCCAGAGAAAAAGCTCAGGGAAAAAAACGAAATCGAATTCATGCGGAGAAAGTGGCCGGAACAAACCAAACAAGATCCATATTACAGCCCTCACCTGACAAAGGTAAGGGAGGATTTTGGGATCGGGATTGAGTTATGAAGTTGAGGAATTATGATCACAAAGCCAACTTTAATCAGGCGAAAACATCAAATCAACTCTAGAAGAGCGGAATAAGAGTCAATATGGAGAAAACGGCTCACTAAAAATACTATAAACTAAATGTCTTATATCCTATATTTAATGTAATTTAGAGCCTATTTTTCAAAGCAACGACGGATACCATCCAGCACAGTAATTGGAGGCTTCCAACCCAGAGTTTGCTTGGTATGACTTATATCGACTTGTAAATCACCACATAAACGATCTATTACTACCTGCTTACCGATGAATTTTGCCGCTAACCTGAGCCAACTGACTGGCACCGACAAAAGCATTGGTATTTTGCCTGCTGCGTAGCTCATCATCTGAAGTAGTTCAGTCGTTGATATGTCATTATCATCGCTAACTAAAAATGTTTGGTTTGCTGCGTTAGGATGAGTCATACATGTGATAATAAAATCGACAAGATTATCCAAAGCCACCAGACTACGTTTATTGTGAACAGCACCTAACGGTAACGGAAGATTCTTCTGAGTCAGCGCTAGCAATTTACCAAAATTCCCCGGAGCATTTGGACCATATACCAACGGAGCTCGTATTATAACGACCTCCATTCCAGTTTCTAGAGCTATCTGCTGCAAGCCTATTTCTGCTTCAAACTTTGATACGGCTGCATCCTCAACAGGAAGAGGTCTATCCAAGATATCAAATGGTTTTATACTAGTTTGGCCATTTACACTGATAGAACTTAAAAATATAAAGCGTTTTACGCCGGTTGCATTTGCTAATCGGGCTAAATTCAACGTAGCGTCTCTGTTAACTCTATTATATTCTGCAACAGACTCGCCTTGTAGATGTGCTTTTGCGGCTAAATGTATCACCACGTCGCAACCAGTAAACCAATTACAGTCGTCAGGCCACATGCTTATATCTTTCAACAGCGGCATCTCTACATTTTCCGGTAGTGAAAACAAAGGGGTCCTGACAGGTGCAACAACTAAATACGCTTTTGATGCGAGACTGGCTAACAATGCTTTTCCTATGTATCCAGTAGCACCTGTCAGTAACACTTTACCCTGTTCCAAAAAAATACCCATACTCATTTAGAAACATCTAATTTTTCGAAAATCTTGCTCAACCAAACTTCCAGCGAATAATTAACCACTAAAGAGTCACTTGGGGCCTCGTAAAGCGATTGTATGTAGGCATCAGTTAAAACAGGAGCATTGCGATCTACTATGGCGATATTATTAGGATTATAAAAGTCATAATTAACAACATCAGCGTTGGTTGTAATTAGCTTTTTGCCAAACCCGAGCATTTCAATGGTTCGCATAGTCAAACCAGTTTGGTTTGGATGCTCTATATCAATAACTATACCGGACGAATTTAATACATCTTGAACTTCTTTCTTTGACAAAGAAGAGAAAGAAAAATCTTTCATAGACATTCCACTGAATTCAGAAGTAAACAGTTTACGTAACCAAAAAAACAGTTTTCCTGGGCAATACAAAAAAACAAATGTTTCCAATCCGCGCCGTTCAAATTCCTTTACTATTCTTTTAACGACTTTAGCCCTGTCGCTATGTGCTGAGCCAATAAAACACGCGGCATACTTAAATGATGTATTAACTTGTGGTACACCTGACACTCTGGCAAAAACCTTGGAATAGAAGAGTGGCAAAAAATTTGTCTGTGGGAAAAACTCTTTGTCGGTGCGGTCGAATGTAAATACTTGATCAAAAAAATCCAACACGCCCTGCGCATTCTTATTCTGAATAGAATCCCACATATAAAGAACTGTCTTCATTGCAGGATTTGTCGCTCTCAATTCTTTGACAAAGCTCGTACTCATTGTCTCTGGTGAAATAACAAAAAAGTAATCAAAAGGCTCGTTAACTGCAGTCTCAACTATTTTTTTGTGATGCTCACGGATTGTTTTTCTAATAAAAAACTTTAGGTTTAGTCTATTAAGAACTTTGGCAAAAGAGGATGAAAAAGGCCTCTCGTCATAATATTCTACAACAGCTCCCGAGTCTTGCAATTGAGATACTATTTCACTCTCGTAACCAAAGAAGGAGGGAGACATAAACAGTATACGTTTACCGGCCAGATATTTCATAAGTTACCACGTCAAAAATAGTATAAGTTTCACTTATAAAGACCTTTGGCCTTCATTTCTTCAATAGATGTTTCATAAAGATCGGCCTGTACACTTTGTTGATTAACCCATGTAGTAAACCTTGCTAGTCCCTCTTCAAAGTTAATTTTTGGTTCAAACCCAATTTCTGACTTTATATAAGTCAAGTCAGCATAATTGTGTCTAATATCGCCAATACGGTAGTTACCGCTTACTGTTATTAATGATTCTGAGTTGTAAATAGACTTCAAAGATTGCGCTACAGTCATTACATCGGTGCAGTAACCCGACCCTACGTTAAAAACTTTGTAATCGGCATCTTGGTTGAAAATGGCTAAAACGATTGAATCAACAACATCGTCGATATAGACAAAATCGCGGCTTTCTAGACCATCTTCAAAAATATTTATGTCATTACCATTTTTTATTCGTGTAGAGAATATAGATAAAATACCAGTATATGGATTTGACAAAGATTGTCCTGCCCCGTAGACATTCTGAAAACGAAGCGCTACAGTCGGAATAGACAAACTCTTGCCTGTAATCATGAACATCTGTTCTTGCACTTGTTTAGTTACACCGTAAATGGATGATGGATGAATCTTACTGTTTTCATCCGTAGGCATAAGTTCCACGTTACTGACACAGATTGGGCACTTGACGTTGAAATCCCCAGCTTGCATATTCTCGCCGCTTCTAGCTAATGGATAAACAATGCCATGAGACGCACACTTATATTTACCTTCACCATATATCGAGCGTGAAGACGCAATAATCATTTTGTTAACGCTATGCTTTTCGTTGGCTAAATAATCCAGAAAAACGGCAGAGCCACCTACATTGACATCTGAGTATTTTTTAATTTGATACATAGACTGTCCTGTACCAGTCTCAGCGGCCAAATGAACAACAACTTCATTACCATCTAGTGCGTCTACCCAATCATTATAATTTTCGACTGAGCCTTTGATAAATTTAACTTTATCTTTGATCGATAAAAATAGTGGCGATTGTTCTGGATTTTCACCATGAATCTGAGGTGATAAATTATCAAGAACAGTGACGTTACAACCCCGTTCAATCAGTTTTAATGCCAAATTACTGCCAATAAAACCAGCACCACCTGTAATTAATATATTATTTATAGTATCCATATAAATTAACCTTTGAATCTATCCCAAGTATTTGTGACTGTATTATATTTCTTAATTATTTTTGCGGGGTTACCAGCTATAACACAATAATCAGGAAAAATACCTTTTACAACAGAATTTGCCCCAACGACACATTGAGCCCCCAAAACAGTCCCAGCTCGCAATACGCTGCCATAGCCTAGAAAGCAATTCTCTCCAACCACAACCCGATCCCTATTTAGAGGCTGCTCCATGACATGAACACCTATATTTTCGTACTGGTGTTCAACATCTGAGATAAATACATTAGCAGAGACTGTTACATTACTACCAATTTCGATCTGTTTACCTGAAATTAAATGCAAACATTGGCCTATTGAGACATTATTACCAATCTTAATACTTCCATCTGAAAGGACCTCTATTCGAGCTCCAGGATATATTCTTACACGATCTCCAACAAAAACATTTTTAATATTGGAAAGATAAATAGGTTTACCCATATAACATAAGTTTCCAAATTTACCAAAAAAAAATTTATAACACAATGCTCGAATCATCCAAATAATTTTCAGCATATCATCACCTTAAAATTAAACGATGAGCAATGTAATATAAAGTTATTAGTCTAATTGCAAGCCTTCTTACAAGAGGAACCCTACTCCGTTGACCACCATTGGAGGCATTTTTTCCATGCCGCCGATACAACATAAGAGGTTCTGGTAGCAAACTCACATTAAATTTTGACTCTGCTATCAGCGAAATCCAGTAGTCATGAGGGGTGTATTGGCTGTATTTTGGAAAGGGTAGCGAAAATTCTAGTACAGACCTTTTAAAAGCCATACAAGCGCCGACATAACGCGGCAGCAAAAGATTTCTCAGAAAACCACTCCTGATGTTATGTATTTTGAAATGTGAAGTCTGAGTTACGTTAAGATTTTCATCTGTCAAAGAGCAATCGGTTACAACAAAATCGCTATTAACAAGTGCAGACATTACCTTTTGTACCTTACAATCTAACCAAACGTCATCCTGGTCAGCTAAAAAAATAACATCACCAGAACATTTCTTTAATGCATTCTCAAAATTTTTTGTGTAACCAAGTCGTTCAGAATTCGAAAAAACAGTAACTCTTGCATCATTTAGGCTTTTAATCATTTCTATTGTTCTATCGTTCGAACAATCATCAGAAACGATGACCTGATCATCAAAAGCGAGTTGAGACAATATTGAAACCAACTGCTCTACGATATAACGTTCACCGTTATAAGTTGCGATACAAACAGAAATATTCATATTTTCTCTTTCTTTATAAAATATCTATAAAACAAAAAAAACGGAACAAATGAACGATACTTAAGGACCAGGCGAAAAGCTCGACGCAACACTGTGTAACATGTTGACTTACCCATTGATTTCGATAACTGCAACGCACCAACGCAATAGAATGGAAATCGTTTCATCTCAGCAGAAAAATTGAAACCATCATCTCCTGATAAGCTGTGTTCAATATAACAATTCATCAAAATTACATTTACATTTACTTCTTTGTATTTTTCTATGAAATATGTGTCGCTAAAATCGAGTTTAATGCGGTTATTATAACCGCCAACTTTATCATGAATAAATATTGGTACAAGTAATCCGCTATTGATAACGGATTTATTAGATAAATCATAGACCTCTTTATATTCAAAACTCTCAGAACCTAATGCCTTACCGACAAAAAATTTCATGTGAGATGGAGAATATATCTTATTTCGATAGGAATTAGTAATAATTGGTGCGTAAATATAACCCTCTCCATATTCGTTTAGTTTATCAATATAATAGTTAAGTATTTCTGAGTCAAAATTAGTATCTTGATCCAACAAAAGAACAGCTGATTTGCCAGAACTTTTAGCATAATCAAAAGCAATGTTATAGGCAGTACTTACTCCTGGATTATTAGAGTTGTGTACGTACTTTAGATTTAGATCAAAAATGTCTTTTTCTTGCTCGTGCTGAGAGTTGTCATAGACGAAAATATCGACTTTTAAACCAGAACTCTTCACACTGCTTAAAAATTTTACATCTAAAAGGCTTTTTTCATATACAACTAGTACGATGAGTAAACTATCCAAAGTAAATTTATTCGATTGTTTCATAATTTTCCATTTTCACTGTCCTACTCATCATATTTAGCGAAACAAATGCCAATGCTAAATAACCAATGCCCATTGAGTTAATTAAATAAGGATTTGTAAGGGTTTGTGTGTAAACAACTAAAACACCTGCAAAAATAGGCTTCGATACAAAAACTTTATCTTTTAAATACCAAAATTTCATTGCCATATGGATCAGTATACCAATCCAAAAAATTAAGCCTAGCAAACCTTGCTTATGTAGTATCTCTAAATAAGTTATTTCAAAATTATTAGGCCTTGATTCCGTTCCTATTCCAAAACCATGCCCAATAAACATGGATTCAATAGAAATCATTTCAATAACTTCTTTAAATTGCAGATACCGCGCAGCGTCAGAATCAGGTCGTAAAACTAGAGACAATATATCTGTAAAAAAAAATCACATAACAAACAAAGAGCAAAGGAATAACTAACATCAATAATCTTTTAATCAATTTCGCTTCTAACAGCAAAAAAAAAGTACACAACAACGAAAATACAAAGTATAAACCCACGAGTCAGCGTGAGTAAAACTGCCGTAAAAATGACTAACGCGATAAACTTACTAAGAGTTGATTTTGAAAAATAAAAAAAGAAGAAACCAATCACCAAAAAAATGAAACTCTTATAAAATACACCTGGAGAAGACGAGTTAACACCTCGAAACATCACTTCATTAGAATCTGACGAGAGGTATTGGTATGCAGTACTAAAACTCACTAGTCCGAAAAAAATTGTTGCCAAGAATATAAAATACAGTATGGCAAGAATCAGTGATGATTTTTTTAATATGTCAACCCAAGTTGGAATGAATCGCTGGTCATATTTTGCTAGATACCCAAAAAATACAATAACGAAAAAATAAAGCAGTGGTAGCACATCACTCATGACATTCTTCAGGCTTGCACCATTAACAATACCAACAAGTGATGAGAATGCTAGTAGAAAATAAAAAGAAAAAAGAAGAAGAAATTCATTTTTGAAAATTAAAGAACGTCTGACAACAAATAAAAAGGCAATACATATAGAAATTATGTAAAAAACCATTCTCATAGTTACGCCGCCAATAACCAAAGGGCGACCACTTCCGAATAAAAACAACTCAAAGAGAAAAAATGTAAAAAAAAGTAATAGTAAATTACTTTTCCTAATTGTAAAAAAATTCATCAAGCTGACCTTTTCACTCTTAATGATGCTTTACTTGAACTGACGTAAAAACAAATATAAGTATTCATATCTGAATGTTCTAGAAAAAAGTAATATAAAATCAAAAAAATTAAACTTTTTAGAAAGACTTTGACTATACGCTTTCATATAGTCAAACCAAGCATCGCCAAAGGAGTTTTTGTGTAAGTGAGCTAATTCTGTATAGCTTATACTATCGTTATTTGATACTCTCGTCTTGCCAAGTTCAATATTAACAGCATAATCGAATCGCTTTATCTTATAACAACTCCCTGATAATAAGTGTCTTATTATAAAATCCCAATCTTCTAAAGACTTTAATTCTACATTAAAGCCTCCGAGTTCTTCAAAGCGAGATTTTGTAATCATAAAACCGATATCAATATCATTATGATATTTAATATCGTCAATGGATATTACACCAAACTTTTGATTTTTATACGGAAATATAGACTCCAAATCACCAGACTCGTAAAATCTACCAGAGGATACCATTGAAAACTTTCCATCTAAAGCTATCTTTAACATTCTTTTTAGCCGACCCGGCAAATAAATATCATCATCATCTAGAAACGTAATATAACGACCACTAGCTTTATTAACGCCAAGATTTCTTGCTCTAGCAGCGCTATGCGGTCCATCATTACGAAAAACTTTAAAGCTGCAACTACTTTTTAGCAATGAAGAAATAATAGAGCTAATTTTCTCTGTAAGATCTTCTTTACTATCATCAACAATCACGATTTCCAAATTTTCAATATCTTGGGAAAGAATCGAATTTAACGCTCTCTGCAAAGAGTCGAGTCTATTACAGGTAGGTACGATAACGCTTAGAGTCGGAGTGTTCACTATAATTTTTTACCTACAAAGTGACTAATGCCATAGATTGAACTATTTATTTAGCTAAAAAACGTTTTAGCTTGTTCTTAAATCTAAAAATTAAATAGATAGCAGAAAGATAGATCGAAGCAATTTTTTGAGATATGCCCAAATGATTAACGAGTTGAAACCTCCAATGTTCGAAGTATTTAGATAGCCGCCATTTGAACTTTACATAATTTTCTTCACTTTCATTAGATGCGCTGTGATTTACTTCAATATCCAGTAAATGAAAAAACTCATTTTCTAAAGAGTAATCATGACAAAATTCAGTATCAACCCCATAAAAGCTCAACTCTTCTCGGAACCGCAGGCCTGTACTCCAGAGCTGTCTAGTTATAGTCATCCCACTGCCAACTGCAAACATGAACTTACTTTTAAACAAACCTGCGGAAATTGACTTATCTAAATATTCGATATTACATTTGTTTATCAAGTAATTATACTTTTGATACCTAGGAGAAATGAGCTTACCACTCACATCTGAATATACTTTTGGAACCAATAAATATTCTGGTGGTGCACTCTCAATTATTTTCTTAAAATTTAGACCAATTCGACTATCTTGGTCAAAAATGGTGAGATACGAACTGCCTCTGTTGAAACAATGCTCCATTCTTGTATTATAGATCACTGATAATTTTTCATTATTACCTGCATAAAAATAATTGATCTCTAAATTTGGCAGTAACGACTTTAACTGCGCATTATGCTGAGGCTCAGGCTGTTGTCCCATATGAACAACTCTGCCGAATGTGGATAAGCCTCGATCATTGCTAAAAGTGTTTGATAAGTTGGGCTTTCAAAGATACTCTGATTATAAATAACAATTAAATAGCTATGCATCCCTTACCCTTTTTCCATAAATCATGAACCATAAGAAAAACAGAATTACAAGCTCAGAAATGATTGTGGCAATAGCTGCACCTTTCGCACCTAAGCTTGGGATCATTAAATAGTTTAAGCCTATATTAAACATAAGCATTACACCATTCATATATATAAGTAGCTTGATTCTACCTCTCGCAACAAGCAGGTTGGTCATCGCAGTGTAACAAAAAACAATTAACAAGTACCAAACAAGTATTTGATAAATACTCTTTGAGAGTTCATATTTACCATCAAATAAATTTGAATAAAACGCATCTGAAAGAATAAACAAAATTGTTGATATTACTAAGCCTATGATGAACATAAATTTAAAAATTGAAATTTCATCTTTAGCGCGATTCGGCTGAATTTCATTTTGCCTAGATAGAAAAGGTAAAATAGCAGAATTTGCAGCGGCAATAACAAAAAGAAAAGGATATACAAAAATAGTCGCGCCGGAATAATATGCCACTTCAATATGAGTTGATAACTCACTAAGCATTATAAAATCTATCTTAGTATATAAAACGTTAAGTAATGCCAGCATTAAAAAAGGAAAAACCAAACTAAAAATACTTTTCATGCTTGAACTAAAATTAAAATATATGAATTCAAATCCAACTATTATTCTCTTATAAGAATATATCATAGCGATTAACGACACTATGAACGCTATCAATGGAATATAATATACAAAATTATAATCAAGGCCTATTTTAAATCCAGTAAAAACGATTACGAGTCGAAGTAATGCAGTACAAACGTCTTTTACAATTACAACTTGCCTTTTTTCATTTGCAACAAGCAAAGCAAATGCAGGGGATGAGAGCCCTAGAATTAATGTAGTTACACCAAATGCTAAATAATTGGATTGTATACCGGAATCGGCTATGAATAATACAACAAGAAAATAACAAACCAGTAGTACAAATGTCGCGGCGAATTGATACAGAAAAACATTAGAAATAAAATAATTTCTTTCTTTATTTCCTATACGGAGATCAAATTTATTATTGTTAAACTCCTTTATTATATATCCAGTCAACCCACCATCTATAACGAACGAAAATATAGCGGTAAACGCTGCGATTAAGCTATAAGTACCATACTCTTCTATTGTTAATTCACCCATCAACACAAGCGTAAATAAAAGTGAGACTAGTTGTGTAAAACCTGAGCTTATTATATATATGACAGCGCTTGATATAACCTTACTAACCATCAATAAACTTCTTCGCTAGTTCTAGAGTAATATTATCCAGTAATACTTTAAAAATGAAATATCTAGTATCATTGGAGTATCTGTTTAAGACATTTTTATGTCTCGTGGTTTATAACTGAAAATTTTACGCATTATGCCAAATACCAACAAAATGCGTAAAAGGGTGGACACGAACTAATTGTAAAATATATCTTAAAGCTCTATCTATAACATATTTAAGTAATGTGTATTATATTCAAATAGCCTATTGATTAATCTAAATTTACTGTATTTAATATTTTTGATCTGCAAGACGATTATGATCTCGCTAGCTAATATTGATATACAATAAATAGATTTTAAAGGACGACTTTGACTATCCTTTCAAAAATTGGGATAAAGTAATAGCCCTTAAATCTTTATCTGAAAGTACAGGTGCAAATGTCAACGGCCATCTAATTCCAATGTTTTCATCATCCCATATAATTGATATCTCAGAAGCGGGATGGTAGTAATTTGTGCACTTATAGACGAACTCTGCAGTTTCACTTGTGACGTAGAATCCGTGGGCGAACCCTTCAGGTATCCATAATTGGCGTTTATTTTCAGCAGAAAGATATACGCCAACCCACTTTCCAAAAGTAGGTGAATTTTTTCTAATATCTACTGCTACATCAAATACCTCACCTGAAACTACACGAACTAATTTACCCTGCGTATTTTCGGCTTGATAATGTAAGCCTCTTAAAATACCTTTGTTTGATTTCGAATGATTGTCCTGAACAAACTGTGTAGGCTTTCCTGTTACTTTTTCTTCAAAAATTTTTTGATTCCAGGTTTCCATAAAGAAACCTCTTTCGTCACCAAAAACTGCAGGCTCGATAATTTTTACGTCAGGAATTTCAGTGTCAATTACTTTCATTTTAATCACTTGTATAAAGTTAAATTATTCAAAGCTGCACGCCAGTTTGAAGGTTCTATATTAAACGCTACATGAATTTTTTGGCAATCTAACATTGAGTATGCTGGCCGCTTAGCGGGCGTTGGATATTGCTCAGTAGTTATGGCATTAAGAATCGGTTGCGTCATTAAAAGACTTTGATTAAAGGCTTCTTCAAATATACATTCGGCAAAGCTGTGCCAACTCACATAGGGCTCACCGCTAAAATGATAAACACCCCAACGGTCTTCATTCTGTGAATTTAACTGCGAAATTATATTAAGAATCGCATCAGCTATATCCCCAGCATAAGTTGGTCCACCAATTTGATCCGCTACGACACCTAACTCAGGTCGGCTCAACGCCAGACGCAACATAGTTTTTACAAAGTTATTACCATGTTCAGCAAACACCCAGGCAGTACGCAAAATAATATGTTTAGTGCAATGTTGTGCTATGGCACTCTCTCCATCGAGTTTGGTTTTACCGTAAACACTTTGTGGATTAGGCTTATCGGTCTCGACATAAGGAACGGCACTATTACCATCAAAGACATAATCTGTAGATACATGAATAAATACAGCATTGAGCTTTTGCGCAATGCGAGCCAAATACTCAGCTCCCAAGTGGTTAATAGCGTTAGCACTCTCCTGATCTTGCTCAGCTTTATCAACGGCGGTATAGGCAGCAGCATTGATAATGATGTCTGGCGCGAAAGCTAACAAATTATTTTCCACGTCAGCATGATTAGCTATATCTAAAGACGTTCTGTCAAAAGCTTTTAACGTAACCTTGTCAGTCAGTTTTTTACCAGCTGGTATCCAAGCTGACCGTTGGCGCCTGTTATAGCTATTTTTAAATGAGCATCTAATTTCATGACACTAAGCGCTTTAAGTATTGGCCATATTCATTTTTCAGCATAGGCTTTGCAAGCTCAAGCACTTGTTCTGTGGTTAACCAGCCGTTTCGCCAGGCTATCTCCTCCAAACAAGCAATTTTTAGTCCTTGCACATGTTCTATAGTCTGTACAAAAGACGATGCCTCATGAAGGCTTTCATGTGTTCCTGTATCAAGCCATGCAAAACCGCGACCTAGAATTTCTACATTCAGCTTGCCTGCATCCAAATACATTTGATTAAGAGTTGTTATTTCCAACTCTCCCCTGGCCGAAGGTTTGACCTGCTTCGCAAGTTCGACAACAGCGTTGTCATAAAAATATAGCCCAGTTACTGCATAGTTCGATTTTGGTTTAGTAGGCTTCTCTTCGATAGAAACTGCTTTCATTTCTTTATCAAACTCAACCACCCCAAAGCGTTCAGGATCTTTGACCATATAACCAAAAACGGTAGCACCGGATTCTCGCGAAACTGCATTCTTAAGTGTCTTTGAGAAAGACTGACCGTAGTAAATATTGTCACCTAAAACCAGACAAACGTTATCGCTACCAATAAATTCTTCGCCGATAATAAAGGCCTGAGCTAAGCCATCAGGACTTGGTTGCTCCGCATAACTGAAATTTACACCAAATCCACTTCCGTCACCCAAGAGTCGCTTGAAACCTTCAATGTCGTCTGGAGTTGAAATGATCAAGATATCTTTAATACCAGCCAGCATTAAAGTCGCTATTGGATAATAAACCATGGGCTTGTCATAAATAGGCAATAATTGCTTGGAAACCCCACGGGTAATAGGATATAAACGTGTACCTGAGCCGCCCGCTAAAACGATACCTTTGTAAGCTGCCAATTTTATGCTCCTTGCCCTAAACGTTCCATTTTATAGCTGCCGTCAAGCACCGCTTGCCACCATTGTTTATTATTTAAATACCAAATTACTGTTTTACGTAAACCGCTTTCAAAAGTTTCTTCAGGCTTCCAACCGAGTTCACGCTCAATTTTACTTGCATCAATAGCATAACGTAAATCATGGCCAGGGCGATCTTTTACATAAGTGACCAAATCTTCATAACGCTGAACACCCGCAGGTTTATTTGGCGCCAACTCTTCTAATAGATTACACAAAGTGTGCACTACCTCTATATTCTGCTTTTCGTTATGACCACCGATATTGTATGTTTCACCCACCATACCTTCAGTAACCACTTTATATAGCGCGCGAGCATGATCTTCTACGAATAGCCAGTCTCTTATCTGATTGCCTTTGCCATAAACAGGCAGGGGTTTACCAGATAAAGCATTTAAAATCATCAAAGGGATAAGCTTCTCAGGAAAGTGATAAGGCCCATAGTTATTAGAACAGTTTGTAACAATCACTGGCAAACCGTAGGTACGGTGCCATGCACGTACTAGATGATCAGAACTAGCCTTGCTTGCAGAGTAAGGGCTGCTCGGTGCGTAAGGCGTGGTTTCAGTGAATAAATCATCTGTGCCGTGCAAATCACCATAGACTTCGTCAGTAGAAATATGATGAAAACGAAAACCAGCTTTACGTTCTTCAGGTAAGTCTCTCCAATAGTTACGCGCAGCCTCTAACAAGCTGTATGTTCCTACAATATTGGTTTCAATAAATGCTGCTGGGCCATCGATTGATCTGTCAACATGACTCTCTGCAGCTAGATGCATAACCATGTCGGGTTGATGTTTTTTAAATAGAGCTTGTATTGCTACTGCATTACAGATGTCTACTTGCTCAAAGGTATAGCGGTCGCTATCTGCTATTGAACTAATAGAAGCAAGGTTACCCGCGTAGGTAAGTTTATCAACATTGACAACAGTATCAGTTGTACTATTTATGATGTGACGTACAACAGCAGAACCAATAAAGCCTGCACCACCTGTTACTAATATCTTCATATTCACTACCTAAATTTTATTGCTGAAATAGCGTACTAATACGATTAAGACAGACAATATTGCTCCTAACATTGCCGACAATATGACCATTAATGCTCTGGCAGGTTTTGATTTTTTCTCTGCTACCACAGCTGGATCAACTGTTTTAAATACATATTCCTGACGCACATTAGCCAACATAACTGTTTTAGTTTGTTCTTCGATCAATGAGAACAGCATGGCACGAACATCTGCAATATTGGTTACTTCTAGCTGCTTGCTCAAGTATGAAATACTATTTTGTGCTTCAGTAAGTTCACGCTGTCGCATTTCATTATTAATTGCTTTAACCAGTGAACTTACCCATTGCTGTGCAGAGTAAGGAGAGACATACTCAATAGATATTTTTACCATCCCACTTTCTTTATCTTTTGCTATTGTCAGTAACTCTAAAAATTTCTCGTGTGCTTCTAGCAAGCTTGGCTTCGCTTTATATGGCGGTTGCGCTACACGCACCCATTGCTCACCAACAACATCATAAATTTCAGGATCAATAATTAAACTATCATCTGACTGGCTCCACCCTTTAGCAGCCATTACAGGGACTAATAAGTTATTCTGTTCTATAAAACGTCCTAAAAAATCTCGTGACTTAATGATCTCCAAGGCGAGACTTGTTTTATCTCCGCTTTTACTACCGATGTTAACACCAGCTAATGCAGCTAAACCGCCTAATTGACCGGGAACTTTTAAGCCCGACTCTTCAGAGACGGGAGCCAGCAAAACCTCACTTTTATAAATATTTGGCATACTTAAAGCGTATATCACAGATAGAGCAACAAACAACGTGGTGATGATGATGACTAACCATTTTCCTTGCCAAATAGCTGCGAAAAGTTCACGTAGATTAACTTCGTCTGATGTATGTAGTACTTCATTTGTCATTATTTTATTCCGTTTGCCTATCATCAGAAACTATTTAAAGCTGCCAAAGCAACACCAGACTGATAGAAAATCTGCGTGATCTGTGTCCACAAGGACAAGCTATCTCTGTACTCTGTATCCACAGGAACAACAATAGTATCGCCCGGCTCTAAACCAGTTTGCGCTACAGCGAACCAGCCGTTACTTTCTGGCAACATCACTGAGCCATCTGCTTTAATAACATAAATACGTTCTTCGTCAGCACGCTTACGAGTGCCTCCGGCTAGTTTCAGATACTCTTCAAAAGACAAGTCTTTTTGATATCTGTGGCTACTGGCGTGCTGAACTTCGCCTACTATGGAAATAGTATTGTCATTGCGTGGCACATAAAATAAATCACCGTCCTGTACCTGCACATCGTAGTCAGGCATACCGGCAAGGATAGAGGGCAAATCTAAAACTAAGCGGCCTACTGGTTGTTGCTTTTCCAACTGGTCAATCATCAACAAAGCGTCCTGAGCAGGTGTTGCACCTTCAACCTGAGATAAGCTTTTGGTCGCAATATCTGCTCTTAACTGGTCTGCCAGTTTCTTAATTTGGATACGTTCGCGTTCTTTAATGTCTTCGCGGGTGTAGATGGCACCTTGCATAAAGGCATTACGATTTAAGCCACCGGCACGCTGAATGACACTGGATAACATTTCTCCACGTTGGATAGTGTAGCGACCAGGGAAACGCACTTCGCCGCGCAGCTCGATAGTGCGCTCAATGTTCCAATCAGGCACAGGAAATACGTTTAAGCGGTCACGGTCTTGTAAGGCAAGGCTGGTTTCTCCCGCAAACACTTGTGACAAATTCACAGCAATGTTTTGCGCTTCAATACCATTTTTATCTGAAGCTAACACTGCTCTGGTCAGTTCTGCACGGTTTAAATAAGCTGATTGGGTTAAACCACCTGCCGCAGCTATTAAAGACGCCACATCTGCATTTTCCGCACGAGGGTAATCTCCAGGTACTTTTACTTCACCTGATACAGACGCAATCATAGGGTCTGCACCACGGCGCACTTGGGCTTTTAATTTTTTCAACAGAGGATGCAGTAACTCTGTACGGCTAAAGCTGGCAGATAAAGCCAATATTTCTTTATCACGAAATACACGGGCCATAATGTCTTGCATGATGGCAGGCAAAGCATCTTTACCCAGATCTTCAACGGCGTTCATTGTCTGGCCGGTAGCTTGCAAAGCTACATTTCCTGCCTGGGTTTGGTTCCCCCCCTCTCTTCCACTAGCAGTTAAAGTAGTGGAGGACAAATCTTTGGCAGGCTGTACTAATTGCTGATCGCCTATGCTGGTTGCCTGACGCTGGCCTGTAAGTTCATCCTGACGCTTTTTGTCTGCATCTAACATGTCTTTGAAAGCTTTAGCTGTTAAATCTTCAGATGCAGTCCAACGCATATCTGGCATTAACTTGTATCTGTCCGTGATTTGCTTACGCAAATACTCGTTCAGTTTGTCACGCTGTATATGCTGATCAGCGTGGTGGAACACCATCACTAAATCACGAGGTTTTAAACTAAGGTTAGCCTCGCCTGAGGGCTGATTAATGGCATCTGCCAAGCTAAACTGCAAAACTTTTACATCACCGGCGTTGTTAATTTCGCGCACTACTAAGGCGTAATCTAAGTCGGCCGTCATATGTAAATCAGACCAGAACGACTTGATTAGATCGCTAATGCGGATACCTTGTTGCCAGGCATAAAAACCAGGGCGAACTACGGCACCCGCGACAGTCACAACATTTTCTATACGGGGGGAGGTTTCAGCGATACGCAATAAGTCACCATCACGTAGTGCCATTTGACGGTTTACTGCGTTGGTTAAATCTAAGTTCAATAAATCACGTAAGTTATTGCTGTTATAGCGTTCCAAAACTACCGATTGCGGGTAAGCGCCCGCTTTGGTACCACCAGCCATACTGAGCAAAGCATCAATAGTTTCGCCAGATTTTACTTCGTATATAGCAGCGCGTTTAATTTCGCCCGTCACCTGAACAGTGGCTTTCATCGGTGCTACAAATACAACGTCACCATGTTGCAGCTGGATATCGCCTGAACTGTCGCCACGTAGCAATAAGTCATATAAGTCAAAACGCCCTACTGTGGCTCCCCCACGTTTTACCTGTATATCGCGTAAGCTACCAATGTCAGAAACGCCACCAGCTAAATACAAAGACTGGGTTACTGTAGTTAAAGCTGACACGGCAAACATGCCTGGCGTTTTTGCTTCGCCCGCTACAAAAATATTGATGGTGCGCAATTTACCCATAGTGATAGCAGCATCAACCCCAATCATGGCTTCGCGCACTTTATTGGCAATCACATCTGATGCCTGAGACACTGACAAGCCGCTAACATTGACGGGGCCTATTTCTGGCAGATTAACAGAGCCGTCACGGCCAACGATAAGTTCTTCGCTGCTATTTTGCTTGCCAAATAATTGCAGGAGCAGAATATCGTCAGGGCCTAAACGGTAATTTTCCGGTACTGGCGCATTGTCTACCGGCGCAAAAGTGCTGATTTGCGAGTTAAACATAGTCATGCCGAAGCGCTGATTGGCTTTTTCTTCTTCAGTTAACTCTTTTGGATATTGTCCAAATTGAGGATCAATAGTTTCGATAATTGGACTTTGCTGTTGAGGTACTAGCACCTGAGGCTGAGCTTGTTGTGCTGATGCCCCCATGCTACCCGCTGGTAAATCGATACCATACTGTTTAGCTAAACGCTGCTGCTCTGCAGGGGATAAGTTTTGAAACTGTGCCAACATTGCAGGAGAAGGTGTCACAGCTGACACGGGCAATGCAGCAAATAAAGCCACCAGCACACAAGTTTTAAACAGTTTTAGCACGCTACAACTCCAGATAGTGTATTTGTTAGATCCAACAAAAAAGAACCTACGTAGTTTACCTGCTTTACTCGTTTTTCCAAGCAGAAAGTCGGTTCAGACAAAGCCGACCACACGGAGAATCAGCAGAGGCTGATTATCAGTTTTCGCTGTTTTTATGGCCCAGCTAAAAAGTGAAGTCGGATGTTCTTCTTTTTAAACGATTTTTTGTGTTAAACCAGCTGTATGTCAGAAGTAACTCAGAGAGGATTTCTGCACATCCTGATGCTAAAGGTCCTTTACGGTTCTTTACCTAAACCAAACCGGCGGCGACTTTAGCGAATTACACCGTTTTTGTCTAATAGAAATTTGTGTCTTTACAGTAACAGCAGCGAAACATTTAATCACATTTCGCTGCCGGTCAGCGCAAAAGCAAAGGTTTAAAAACTGGCCTTAATTGCCTCAATAATTCGGGCGCACGCTTTGCCGTCCCCATAAGGGTTATGGGCATAACTCATTTGTTCATAATACGCTTTGTCTGTTAATAGACGGCTGACTTCCCGCACTATCACTTGCGCATCCGTTCCCACTAGTTTGACCGTACCTGCGGCTACAGCTTCCGGACGCTCAGTGGTGTCGCGCATCACCAATACGGGTTTGCCTAACGATGGCGCTTCTTCCTGAATACCACCTGAGTCAGTGAGCACTAGAGTGCTTCGGCTCATCAGGTAAACAAAAGGCAGATAATCCTGAGGTTCTATCAGGTGCACGTTGGAGGTGTCACTTAATAAACGAAATACGGGCTCACGTACGTTCGGGTTTAAGTGCACTGGGTACACAACGTCTGTATCCGGGAACTGCTGGGCAATTTGCTTTAAGCCTGCACAAATTTGTTCAAAACCACCGCCAAAACTTTCGCGTCTATGGCCTGTAACCAACACTAGACGACGGCCGTTTAGACCATAAGGGAATTGTTGCTCAAAGTTTTTGGTTAAATTGGTATCCGCATCAATTTTTGCGACTACCTGATGCAAAGCATCAATCACTGTATTACCTGTCACTACAATGCCAGCAGGGTCGACATTTTCTTTGAGTAAATTCTGTTGTGAAGTCTCAGTGGGTGCAAAGTGCAGCTTGGTTAAAGCTCCTGTGAGCTTACGGTTTGCTTCTTCCGGCCATGGGCTGTAAATATTACCGGTACGAAGCCCAGCTTCCACATGACCCACTGCAGTTTTTTCATAATAACAAGCTAAAGCTGCAGCAAAAGTGGTACTGGTGTCGCCATGCACTAACACTATGTCAGGTTTAAAATCGCGCAAAACTGGCTTGATATTCAGTAGTATGCTGGTGGTGACATCATATAAATCCTGCCCCGCTTTCATAATGGCCAGGTCATAGTCCGGAACTATGTTAAACAGCTTCAGCACCTGATCCAGCATTTCTCTGTGTTGGCCTGTCACGCAGACTTTGCTTTCAATGCCTGTTGTTTCTTTTAACAAATTCACAAGAGGAGCCATTTTAATGGCTTCAGGTCTGGTGCCAAACACACTTAATACTTTGATCATAGGGACTTCCATTGAAATGAAACTAATGAAATGGTATCAGAATTTCCGTAATGGCGGCAGAGTAAAGTGCGCTAGCTGAACCGGAACTTAAAAATCCACTTTTATCCGATGACGACCTTATGGCCCTTAGATTCAAGTTTTCTTTTCAGCTCCAGTTTGGCGTCCATATCTCCGTGCACCAAACGGATTTGCTCTGGAGGGCTTCGCATCTGTTCGACAAAATGCAATAAGTCCTGCTGATCGGCATGAGCAGAATAACCACTTAGTTGTATCACTTCTGCGTTAATCGAATAGTCTTGCCCATCCAGCTCTACATAGCCACCTGTGCTTCCCTGCTGCAGTATAGCTGCGCCCGGAGTGCCCCGGGCCTGATAGCCAATAAATAAGATTTGATGACGGGCGGAACTTAACAAAGCTTTCAGATAGTTCACCACCCGCCCTCCTGCACACATACCACTCGCGGCTATGACTATCGCTGGCCTGCCGGTCTCAGCCAGGTGCTGTACTACTTTTTGGTGATCGGCATGACTTTTAACCGTCAATAGTTGCTCAAATTGCAGAGGATGGCGGCCACTTTTTAACTTCTGTTTCGCCTCATCATCCCAGTACTGTTTTAACTCCTGATAAACTGCTGTGAAATTAGCTGCAAGCGGCGAGTCGACAATAATATCTAATTGCTCCCATCTCAAACCTTTGTGGATAGCCTGCCCCTGCATTCGATGAACAATATCCTCCAATTCATACAACAGCTCCTGAGTGCGGCCTATGCTAAAAGCCGGGATCAGTACAGTCCCATTATCTTTCAGCGCTTTTTCCAGTACGTGCTGTAAACGCTGTTGTCGGCTTTTTCGATCTTCATGGTTTTTATCGCCATAGGTACTTTCAAGTACCAGCAAGTTAGCCTCTTCTAATGGGGTTGGATCGGGTAACAATGGAGTGTCACGAGCACCTAGATCACCAGAAAATACGGCTTTGTAATAAAGCTCTTTGTTCATCGGGTAGTGATGGCGAATTTCGATATAAGCAGACCCCAGAATATGGCCTGCATTTTGAAAGCGAATATAGCTAGTGTCTGCACATCCTTCTAGTGGATACCACTGTCCGTAGTCGCATGGCTGTAGTTGACGTGATACCGCTTGAATAAAACCAGCGATCAGTTTTTCATCGCGCGTGATCCCCATTTTCAAAGCATCTTCTAACACCAGAGGCAATAACAAGGCAGACGCCTTGCTGCAATAGATTGGCCCTTTAAAACCTGCAGCTATTAAATAAGGAATACGGCCGGCGTGATCGATATGGACATGAGTTAATAAAAGCGCCTGAATACCATCCAGCGCGAAATCGATATGGGCTGAATCAGCACCGGCTTTGCCCCTACCCTGCTCTACCCCCTGAAACAAACCGCAGTCAATCAGAACACTTTGCTGCTCATTGACAAAATACTGATGGCAAGAGCCTGTTACTCCGTCTACGGCGCCATGGTGGATTAGCCTTGGATACTGCACAAAATTATCCTTATCTGCTTGTCCATAACAAAAATGGAGGCATATCACATTGTTAACACTTTATAATGTGATACGCCCCCCATTTTAGATACTACCAGGTTATTTATAAACCCAATTGGGGCTTTTGATTAGGTTCAAGCACAGTACGTGCAATCGACTTTTTGCTGGAAGTAAAACTAATACCTTTAGCAAGGCCGCTTACTGCAACCTCTTCAGCAATGGCAGTATCGTTCCAATAATCAAAGGTAATCTCTTCATAGATGTTCAGACGAGGACCAATACCAGTGGTGATATACCAGGGCGACGTACTGTCGAATCTTTGATCCTGCACTTCAAACACATAAATGCGAGAGCCTAAGATACCATCAGTTGATTTAAGTAAACGCCATTGACGCTGAGTACAAACTTGCGTTTGGTCATCAGGACACATTCTGCGATTGATGGACATGATAGATTCATCCTCAGAAATAACCTCTTCGTCCCAGCTTAAAGATGTATTAAACACAGGTTCAAAATCTGGTGGCGATGTCATAGAAGATCCCATTTGATAGCCCGAACCGTCTTCCAGGAACTGCCAGCCAAAGTACGCAAAGCCGTCATCCCAAAGCAAAGTATCCTCATCCCATGCACTTTTAATCCACTGATTAATAGTGGTTTGCCAATACATATCTTCGGGGTTACTTTGATCGTAGGTACTGAAATCGCTGCCATCCAATTTCAGAGCATAATCAGCGTCAGCGGCTATTAAGGTTCCTTCGGCATCGTAGGACGCACTAAAGACCTGAACATCAGTTCCCAATTGATCTAACTTCATAATTTCTGAATAAGAGCCGTCTTCGAAGGTCACTACAAATAAACCTTTGTCATCTAACTCCCAGGTGAAGGGCTTGTCATTTTCAAGCGCGACACCTGTTCCATCAGGATTAATATCAAAAATATCAGCGAACATATCGGAGTAGCCAAAGCCTTCTTCACCTGCGTAGTAATAATGTTCAAATAACCATTCGCCATCCAAATCTTCAGCAACAAATTTCACATCACCCAGTTTGTCGGCATTACGCAGCAATTGATCCTCGGTAGATTCATAGCTGACGGGGTCTGGGGCTATCACCACACCACCGGGCAGAGTAACAGGAACCATAGCTCTAGTTCCTGTTTCGACCACGCGATAGGTATCAGTTTTTTCGCCCTGAATAATTCGGGTTAAACTGGCACTTAATGGTGTTTGTTTTGCTTCTACCTGGAAATAACGCGCGTCGTAAAGTTGATTAACCTGCTCCTGAGTTAAACCAAATAATCCCACTGCAACACTCGGGAAATAGGTAGTGCTGGTTTCGCCAGAATAGGTGATATCAACTTTACCTTCGGTCAGAGTCCATTCGAACTGATGAATACCTGAATTGAATACTTCTGAGCCTGTACCATCACTGTTAAAGTTAAACTTATTGCCACCACGAGATAAGAAACCTGTAGCCGCAGGATAAATCTCAAAGTACGCACTGGCCAGGCTAGTCGCATCTACAGGTGGTGTCAGTTCGGGGTCAGCGATGATCTCATCAATGGTATCCGTAATGATATTTGGATTTTGTGCCTCGGCAGCTGCAACATAGTCGTTATAGGCCTGAGTATTTGTCAGTAATTCAAGAACATTAGTGACGCCTTCAGGCAATGCAAAAACACCACCTTGAGTGATCAGTTTGACCACAGCAGCCGCTTCAATCAGCTCATCCGGACTGACAGACTTCTCCACTAAGGTGAAACTATCCAGATTGGTCGGAGCCGTTCCGCCATTGGCTGCAACAATTAACGAATACAAAGCAGTGGACACGGCGTTAATGGAGACTGTATTGGGACTATCTCCTTCGGCCATGGGTCTCACATCAAACAGCGCGGCGACTGCAGAAGAGAGTCTTGTTGTTAGAGAACCAGCGACAGCTGGGTGGCGTCAGCAGTCAGGCTTGGCACAAACTTATAATACTGCAGTCCTGTCGTGGTGACAGAGCTTGCTCTGATATCGGCAAAAAGATTGGTTTCGTCATCATCCGCTTGCATAGGCAAACTAAAAGTACCTGTAGCATCAGCGGTCGCAGTAAATGTCTGACCGGCTAAGGTACCTCTTATTGTCGCATTTGCAAAAGCGGCTTCAGATACAGTTCCAGTTACAGTAAAGCTTGTCTTTACAGGTGTAATAGTGACCACACCTTCAACCAAGGTAGCTTCCTCGTCATCATCAGTGACGGTAAGACTAAAACCCAATGGCGTATCTTCAGTGACGCTCGGTGCAGTAAAACTCAGAGTCGCTGTCTCTGCACCGGCTAAAGTAACAGGATCACCTGAGGTTTGTACCCAATTGTAAGTTGTAACTAAGCCATCCGCATCTGCGGCCGTCGCGGCTAGGCTAACGCTTGATTTTTCGGCTGCAGAACCAAAGGCAGCGGTAACTGTGGGGAACTGATTATTGGCTATATTAACAGTAACGTCTGCGCTTGCAGTTTGGTTGCCTTTATCCGTCACTGTAATACGCAATACGGCAGCAGCGTCAGTACTGACAGCCGGAGCAGTGACACCTACAGTCGCAGTCGTTGTATTGGTGAGAGTCAGGGTTGGACCAGACACCTGGGTCCAACTGTATGTAATGGTATCGTCATCATCGTCTGCTGTCGCAGCTATGGTGGTAGTTCGGCTTTCTTTTAATGAAACGGCAGAAGCAACCGATACTGTTGGTACTTCGTCTTTATCGTCTGATCCACATCCTGCTAAAACCGCACAGGCAATAATGCTGAGCGATAAGTTATATAAGATCTTGTTTTTCATGGTGACTCCTTGCGGGTAATTCCCACGAGAGTCTAGACAACAATGGCTATTTCGCCAGAAAAGTCAGCGCATTTGCTCTTACCACAGCACTGCGCAACAAAAGTGTAATCAAATGTAATCAAAAATAAATAAGGCTATTCACAAGTCGCCAATGGCTATAACAATTCACTTATTGAGATTGTTTATGCAGATTGAAAAGTAGTTCGGCTTCCGCCTGAGGGAGTTCACATTCGAGCATGATTTCATCCAGAGTTGCCCCCATCTGAACCATTTTCATAGCTCTGCTGTAAATTTTTGATTCCGGATCGAACAAATGCAATGATTTTTGTTGCTCGGCAAGCTCAGCCACCTGTTGCATACCCTGCCCTAAATGACTTTCTAAGCTCAATACCCGTTGCCCTACTCCAATCACTGTGGAGCGTAGCTCCTCGATATCCTGATAGGAACGTTTCAACTGTTGCCTTTGTTGTTCGAGTTGTTGTTGTAATTGCTCAAGGTTTTGTTGTTGCTGCCAACTGGCTGCAGCATTTTCATTGATAATGACCAACAGCTTTTTTGTTTGGCGTGACGCAACAATAGCCATCACAACAGACAGCAACAAAATGGCTGCAATACCCAGCAGCCATAGCCATGAAAAGTCAGTCAGAAAATTAGCCATTAAATACTACGGATCTCTTCCCACTCGTCATCGGACAGTAACTTATTCAGATCCACCAGGATCAGTAACTCGCCATCACGATTCGACACGCCCTGAATAAACTTAGCACTTTCGTCTGTTCCTACGTTTGGTGCTGTATCAATTTCAGATTGTTTCAGATAAACCACTTCAGCCACGCTGTCGACCATAATACCAATGACCTGACGCTCTGACTCGATAATCACAATACGGCTGTTGTCCGTCACTTCTGAAGGAGGTAAACCAAAACGAGCACGAGTGTCAATCACAGTGACTACGTTGCCACGTAAATTGATAATACCCATCACGTAATCCGGTGCACCAGGGACTGGAGCTATGTCGGTATAACGTAGTACTTCCTGCACCTGCATCACATTAATGCCGTAGGTTTCTTCTTGCAGTTTAAAGGTCACCCATTGCAGCACTAAATCTGTGACTTCTTTAGTTTTAGCGGATTGCGCTGTTAAATTACTCATGCCGAGCTCCTACCCAGAAGTTAAATTCTTGTATTATCAATCAATTTTGACTATTCATTCCCTTCGCCAGTAATGCAATCAGAGCATCAACGTCCAGCAAAGCACACATATGTTCTTTAATTAAACCGGCAAGCCATGGCCTTTTACCTTCTGTCTCACGCCACTTTACGTCGTCTTGCTCCAACGCGATAGTGTTAACCAACGTATCACAGGCTAAACCCCAATGACTATTACCAAGCATAATAACATATTGATAGTTTAGCTTTTCTGCCAGTCCCTGATCATATTTTTCTGGCATCACCCAACGCGCCGTATCAACCACATTAATTTTTTGCTCGCGATATAACATGACCCCCTGGAGCCACTCTGGCTGTCCTGGCAAAGACTTCACAGGCATCATTTTATGAATACCGCCTAATGCCTTCAAAGGCAGAGCAACTTTTAAACCCGCAACGGTAAAAAACAGCGCCTGAAAACGGCCTTTTCTGTAATCTTTTACCACTGGTGCAGCCACTTGTACTGCCGGCGCAACTGCGGCCACTTTCGTTTGTTCAACCACAGGAGTGACCGGAGCAGCAACAGGTGCTTTTACAACTGGCGCAGTAACAGGCGCAACAACTGCTGGTTTTGTCACTGCAGGTGCTTTCACCGGAGCAGAAACAGGAGCCAATAACTCATTCAGTTGCTGTTTTTTCGCTTCCTGAATAGGCGTATCTACCACGTCATCCGTCAATAAAGCACTTAGATAGTGCTTCATCACTTTTTGGCTGGCTTGTAAATCGCTCATCTTAATTCTCCGGAGCTAACTGCAATAAATAGGTTAGCAACGTATTGTAAGCAAATACACCCCGTGATTTTGGCACAAATACAGGAGGAGGGGTCTGCGCTAAGCTAGCATCACGAAATTTAGTGTCGATAGGGATAACAGCAGACCAGACCCTGTCCTGATACTGAGCTTTTAACGCCTTGTAAGCATCCAGCGAAGCTTTAGTTCTCTTGTCATACATGGTTGGGATTATAGTAAAAGCATAATCCTGTGGTGATGAACTGTGCATCAGTTGCATAGTTGCGATCATCCGGTCCAGGCCTTTTAAAGCCAAAAATTCAGTTTGCACCGGTATTAAAATACGATCACAAGCAGCCATAGCGTTGACCATCAGCACACCGATCACAGGAGGACAGTCAATCAGCACATAGTCGTAATCATTTTCTATTTTTTGCAACGCCTTTTTCAGAATAAGACCCATACCACCTTGCTGACCATGAGAACGGTCTAGAGTAGCCAAGGCCATAGAAGTCGGCAGAATATCCAGATTCGGCATACCACTTGGACACATCGACTGCAGGATTTCTTCTCTGGTAATATCTTTGCCACGAATAAAAATATCGTAGACGCTGACTTCCAGCTCTTCGGCATCAATACCAAAGTAATAGGTTAAGGAGCCATGAGGGTCAGTATCGATCAGTAAAACACGATGCCCGCGCTGTGCAAGCAGAGCGCCTAAGGTGACTGTAGTGGTAGTTTTTCCAACTCCACCTTTTTGATTTGCGATAGTCCAAACAACCAATTTACTGTTCCTATTGACTAGCTGGTTCTTCTTCGCCTGGTTCAGGCGGTCTGGTTGTGATCCTTATACCGCCATGAGGTAAGCGGATCACCCGTATTTTGTTCTGTTCTTGTTCTGCTGCTTCTTCAGCGGCTTGTTCTTGCGCACTTTGTGCTTCTGCTGGTTGTGGTATTTGCGCCACAACAGGCTCATAGGCATATTTTGATAAAGCAATCACCACTTTGCGGTTTTGGCTACGTCCCTGAGCTGTCGTGTTCTCAGCAAAAGGAGCATATTGCCCATAGCCTTCAATGGCCATGCGCTCTGGGGCTATACCCAGCTCTTCCAGTAACCGGACTATAGACGCCGCTCTTGCCACGGATAACTCCCAGTTGGACGGGAATTGTTCAGTGCGGATAGGCACTGAGTCCGTATAACCCCGCACACGCATGTAGTTATTGGTTTGCTTTAAGATAGCAGTCAGTTCAGTCATCACGGCAGAAGCAGAACTGGTGGAATTAGCGCTACCACTGCTGAACAACAAACCACTACTGAGTTCAATGGTCAGCCAGTCTTCATCTAACGTCACCTTGGCTAAGTCTGACTCAACAAGGCTGCGTAATGCTCTGTTAATGTCTTTTTGCATGGCAGCTAAAGGACTGCCACGTCTTGTTCTGTCGATATGTTCCAGTTTAGCATTGTCAGCTAGCAGCGTCGGACCTGTCGCGTCTTCCAAACCTGAACCATACAGTTCAAAATCACTTTGAGGATGAATATCAGGCTGCACAGATTGACCCTGAATACCCGTCTCCTGTTTATCTGTTGCTTCAATAAAAACCTTGGAAATAGTGTCCTGCAATTTTTTGAACTGCTCTTTTTCCATAGTAGCCATTGAATACAACAACAAAAAAAGTGCAAACAACAAGGTCATATAATCGGCGTAGGACACCAACCAACGCTCTGTATCTGATTTGTCCGCTTCTACAGCGACAGAACGGCGTGGTCTATACATTTACGTTGCTCTGTAAGCCTGAAGTTTCATTTCCACACTACGAGGGTTTTCTCCAAGCGCTATAGAGCATAAACCTTCGATCACCATCGAATGAAACAGAGCCCGTTCTTCTACGAGTAGTTTGATCTTGTTAAACACAGGGATAAACAAAAAATTAGCTAAACCCACGCCGTAAATAGTAGCAACAAAAGCTGTGGCTATACCTTGTCCTAACTCATCCGGATTAGAAATATTAGATAACGCCAGAATTAACCCCAATACTGCGCCTACTATACCTATAGTCGGACTATAGCCTCCCATAGCTTCAAACACCCTGGCGGCACGCAACAGCCGCTCTTTTTCAAGATGTAGTTCAGTATCCAGAATATCCTGCAGCACTTTGACTTCGGTACCATCCACTAATAAATTCAATCCCCTTTTTAATAAAGGTTCTTCTTCATTCAGCGCATCGGTCTCTAAGGACAAAAAGCCTTGCAAACGCGCTGAGTGGCCCCATTGAGTCATGCGCTCAATCGTAGAGTCAAAGTCCAGCTTAGGAGGTGCGATCACCCAGGGAAGCAAACTCATGCTTAATCGGAATTGCCTGACAGGACTCTGAATAAGCACAGCACCTAAAGTACCGCCAAAAACGATACAAAAAGCAGGCCAGTGCAACAAAGTAAAAACGTCACCACCTTCCTGGCTAAACCCGCCAACTATAGCCGCCAGCGCAATTATAATGCCAGCGAAGGTAAGCTTATCCATGCCCTACTTCCGCCACTATGCGGGCTGCTACATCGGATAACGCCACTTCAACATCGGTCAATCCCGCAGCTGTTACCGCCTGAGGCATGCCATAAACTACACAACTGGCTTCGTCCTGAGACCAGATACGGGAGCCAGATTGTTTTAGTAAACGGCAACCTTCTCTGCCATCCGATCCCATGCCCGTCAGCACTATAGCCAGCACTTTGTCATTAAAGATCTTTGCTGCAGTGCCAAAGGTGATATCTACACTGGGTTTGAACGTAATACGGGGCGAATCATCTTCACGAACGCGCAATCTGGCTTGGTTTTCATTGCCATCCAGCAGCATTTGTTTACCGCCGGGAGCTAGATAAGCCACGCCAGGGCGCAACACATCATTATCTGCCGCTTCTTTCACTTCAATTTTCGCTAAGCCATTTAACCTGCTGGCAAAAGCACCGGTAAAAGCCGCCGGCATATGCTGAATAAGCACTATGGGCAATGGAAAATTAGCTGGTAACGCAGTGATAATCTGCTGCAAAGCCACTGGTCCGCCGGTCGAAGTACCAATGGCAACGAGTTTGTACGTTTTACCACTGGAGTCAAAGCTGCCACTGCGGTGCGGCTCAGAACGTTCTGCCGCACGGCTTTGCAATTCAGCACGCTCAGCCAAAGCTCTGGCAGCCAGACTTTGCGCCAAAGGTGCTCTGGGCGTTGCTGTCGTAGCATTTGAGCCCGATAGTGGCGCAGTTCGGGAAGCTAAAGTTGAACTAGCTGAGCTTATGGTACTGGAAGGTCTGCTAATCACCCGGCGTCTGGCTACTGTCTTAACACGCTGACGCAGCACATCAGCGGCTTCGGCTTTATCACGGGCAATATCTTCAAATTTTTTCGGCAGGAAATCGATGGCGCCTGCTTCCAGCGCATCTAAGGTCGCTTTTGCACCTTCATGAGTTAAAGATGAAAACATCAGAATAGGTGTGCGCTGCACCTTAAGGATTTCGCGCACAGCCGAAATGCCATCCATAACCGGCATTTCGATGTCCATCGTAATAACGTCAGGACGTAAGGCTAAAGCTTTTTCCACCGCCTCTTTACCATTATTGGCGGTGGCAATGACCTCTAACTCGGCATCCTGACTCAGAATTTCCGTCAGACGGCGACGGAAAAAACTGGAGTCATCAACAACTAATACCCTGATGGTCATAGTGCACTCTCTTAAGCTGAGAATTTGTCAAAGCGATCAAATTTAATTTTGGAACGTTTGGCATAATGCTTCAGCAGGTTAGGCACATCCAGGATCAGTGCTATACCGCCGTCTGATGTAATGGTAGCTCCTGCCATACCTGGTGTGCCCTGTAATAAAGCATCCAGCGGCTTGATCACCACCTCTTCCTGACCAATCAAAGAATCCACCACAAAACCGATTTGTTGAGTTCCCAGTTGCACTATGACCACATGGCCTTGTTCGCGTTTTATCTTCTTGTTCGAACCTTTTACCAGCCAGTGCTCAAGATAAAACAGCGGAATAGCTTTGTTGCGTACAACGATAGTCAACTGACCATCCACATTGTTGGTTTTGGCTAAATCTAAATGGAAAATTTCGTTGACCGTCGCCAGTGGCAGAGCAAAGGTCTGCTCGCCCACAATCACCATTAAGGTTGGCAATATCGCCAAAGTCAGCGGAACCTTGATTTCTAATAAGGTGCCCTGACCCAGTTTTGAGTTGATATGCACTGTACCGTTGAGTTGAGTAATTTTGGTTTTCACCACGTCCATACCCACACCACGGCCTGAGATATCAGAAATCTGCTCTTTAGTGGAGAATCCTGGGGCAAAAATCAGGTTAAAGGCTTCAGTATCTGACATTCGCGCTGCGGCATCCGGATCCAGCACTCCCCGCTTAATAGCGATAGATTTCAGTTTCTCCGGGTCCATACCTGCACCATCATCCTGAATGGTTAGCAAAATATGGTCACCGGCTTGAGAAGCAGCTAATCTGACCAAACCCGTACGAGGTTTACCAGCTTTGACCCGCACATCCGGCATTTCAATACCGTGGTCTACCGAGTTACGCACTAAGTGGACCAATGGATCGGCCAGAGCCTCCACCAGGTTTTTATCTAAATCTGTCTCTTCCCCTTCCAGCTCAAGGTTAATATCCTTTTGCAGTGAACGGGCTAAGTCGCGAACAACGCGAGGGAAACGGCCAAACACTTTCTTGATTGGTTGCATCCGGGTTTTCATCACAGCGCCCTGTAAATCGGCGGTGACTACGTCCAGGTTAGCAATGGCTTTGCTCATTTCTTCATTTTGCGCAGAACCAGACAGGCTAACCAGACGATTACGTACCAGTACTAATTCACCGACCATGTTCATGATCTGGTCCAGGCGCTTGGTGTCAACCCGAACTGTAGTTTCTGGTTGGTTAGCTGCCGCTTTAGGATCAGCATCCGGATCTTTTGGCGCAGCGGCAACAGGAGCCGCTTTAGCTACAGCAGCTGCAGGCGCAGGCGCAGCTGCTTTCACTGGTTCAGCAGCTTTTGCCACCGCAGTGGTAGCAGGCACAACAGCAACAGGTGCTTTGCCTTTACCATGTAATTCATCCAGCAGAGATTCAAACTCATCATCAGAGATGTCGTCTGAAGAGGCCTTTGCTTTTTCTTTTGTTTTATCTTCTGTTTTAGCCGGTGTTTTTTCGGCAGGAGCAGAGACAGCAACTTCACCAGGGATAAAAGAACCCTGGCCATGCAGCTGGTCTAAAATAGCCTCAAATTCATCGTCAGTAATATCTTCGCTGGCGGTTTCTTTGGTCGCTGGAGGTGGCAGATTGGCAGACGTATCACGACCAGGCGCACCACTTCCATGCAATTCATCCAGCAAAGACTCAAATTCGTCGTCACTGATTTTATCAATAGAAGAAGAGCTTTCGACAGCAGGTGCAGTGGCAAACTCGACCACGGCATCAAATTCTTCCATACTAATTTCAGGTTCGGGTTCAGGTTCTGCAGGCGCAGCATGATGTGCGTGCTGTTCATCTTCTGATTCAGGCATGCTCAGGCGATGCAAGGCGTCAATGATGGCAGGGTCGGCCGGAGTCAGAGGTTCACGGTTTTGCACGTCGGCAAACATCGCATTCACCGCATCCAGGGCTTGTAAAATAACATCCATCAATTCTGGCGTGACACGGCGTTTGCCTGTGCGCAGAATATCAAACACGTTCTCGGCGCCATGGCAGGCGTCCACTAACTCAGTCAGCGATAAAAATCCAGCGCCACCTTTGACGGTATGGAAACCTCGGAAAATGGCATTTAATAAATTTGCGTCATCCGGATTATTTTCCAACTCAACCAACTGCTCTTGCAGTAGTTCAAGGATCTCGCCGGCTTCGACTAGGAAATCCTGTAAAATATCCTCATCTAAATCAAAGCCCATGCTACAGCTCCCCTTTTAGAAACCTAAACTTGATAATAAATCGTCCACATCATCCTGACCGGACACCACGTCATCACGCTCTGCTGCGTCAATAATAGGGCCTTCAGCTTCGTGACCTGCTTTTGGTTTTTTCGATACGGCAGCCGGACGCTCTTCCATACTTAAATTAGTCTGGCCAAAAGCCGTTAATAAACCAATTAAGCTGTCTTCCACTTCCCGGACCAATTCAATGACCCGCCGCAAAATCTGCCCTGTTAAATCCTGATAATCCTGCGCCATCAGTACTTCGGTCAGCAATGCATGTAAGGTAGCAGAGTTTCCGGTCGCCTGATGCAAAAAGCCATCGAGATTGTGACATAAAGCTTTGAACTCTCCGACTTTTAAGTCGCGACTCATCAGTTTCTGCCATTTAGGCAAGATAGAGTGTAGGTGCGTATTGAGTTCATCAGCGATAGGGAGACAGTTTTCGACTGCATCCATAGTTTTATTGGCGGCTTGTTCAGTCATATCGATGACATGATTCAAGCGTTTCTTCGCATCCGGAATGTCATCTTCCAGCAAAGAACTTAGGGATGGGTCTATTTGGAAGCTTTTCAAAGAGTCGTGCAGTTGCCGGGTTAGTTTTCCAACCTCGGCAAACAACTCAGAGGAGCCCGGTACAGCCAGCTGTTGCACCAGTTCATTTGCGGCTTGGGTTTCGCCAAACTCCAGCAACTGAACTAATTCACGGGCCTGCTCTAAAGAAATCAAGGGTGCCGTAGCTACAGACATGGTGTACTCCTTTGTCAGTTACGGTTTAACCCAGGCGTTCGAATACTTTAGCCAGTTTTTCCTGTAAGGTTGCAGCAGTAAAAGGTTTAACGATATATCCATTCACGCCTGCCTGTGCAGCAGCAATGATTTGTTCCTTTTTAGCTTCCGCAGTAACCATCAACACAGGAATATGCTTCAGTTTAGCGTCAGCTCGAATTGCACGTAACAAATCGATACCTTGCATACCAGGCATGTTCCAGTCAGTGACTACAAAATCAAAATCACCGTTTTGCAGCATAGGTAATGCAGTGCTGCCATCATCAGCCTCGGAGACATTGGTAAAACCAAGATCTCTTAACAGGTTTTTTATAATGCGTCTCATGGTTGAGAAATCATCAACCACAAGAATTTTCATATTCTTATCCAAAATCCCCTCCGGTGAGAGCCCAAGCTGGACTAACTCAAACTATTACAACCAATCCTGCATCCTGGAGCGCAAGCGCACCAGCGCCTGACTATGAATCTGACTGACCCTGGACTCACTAACATCCAGCACAGCGCCAATCTCTTTCAAATTTAGTTCGTCATTATAATACAGCGACAACACTATAGCTTCTCGCTCCGGTAAGCTACTGATATTTTTTATCAACGCCTGTTGAAATGCATCAGTTGCCTGTTGTTCGTACAAATGATCATCATCTTTATCATTTGCTGTGACCAACACATCATCAGAGATGCCCAGATCTTCGATGCCAATAATGCGACCACTGCTGGCGTCACTAAGCATATGATGATACTCATCTAAAGATATATCAAGTTTTTCAGCAACTTCACTATCTTTTACATCACGACCCAGTTCAGATTCAAGCTCTGCAATAGCTTCAGCTATCATGCGGGAGTTGCGGTGGACAGAGCGTGGAGTCCAGTCGCCACGGCGAATTTCATCCAGCATAGAGCCACGGATACGGATACCGGCAAAGGTTTCAAAACTTGCGCCCTTGCTGCCATCAAAATTCTTAGCTGCTTCAATCAGACCTATCATGCCAGACTGAATTAAATCGTCGACTAAGACACTTGCGGGCAATCGAGCTAACAGATGATAGGCAATACGTTTTACCAGAGGCGCATGCCGTTCCACCATTTGTGTCAAATGATCAGCGGCGCCGTAGGCCGCAAGTTTGCTATTCAAACCAGACCTCTCGCTTCAGGTTGCTGTACCAATTGTTCCAGGAAAAATTCCAGGTGCCCGGATGCCACAGGCGGCACTGGCCACTGGATGGCACGGGTGGCTAAAGTTCGGATAGCTAAAGAGGCCGGAGTTTTTGGAAAAGCATCGACAAAAGCTTTTTGTTTACGAGCCGCTTTTCTGACGTTTTCATCAAATGGAATGGTAGCTACCAGCTCCAGATTGACATCTAAAAACCTGTCTGTCACCCGGCTTAGCTTGGCGAAAAGCTCTTGCCCTTCTTTTAAACTGCGGACCATGTTGGCGACAATTTTAAAGCGCTGTACACCGTGTTCACGGCTTAATATTTTCATTAAGGCGTAAGCATCAGTGATAGAAGAAGGTTCATCACAAACCACCACTAACACGTCTTGTGAAGCGCGGGAAAAACTCAATACCATATCGGAAATACCGGCAGCTGTGTCCACCAGTAAAATATCAAAACGGGTACGCATTTCGCTAAAAGCGCGGATAAGACCAGCATGTTCCACAGGCTTTAATTCGGTCATCGACTGAGTGCCTGATGTTGCAGGAACAATTTTGATACCAAAAGGTCCTTCTATCAGAATGTCATCCAGCTCAGCCTCGCCGGACAACACATGAAATAAGTTTTTTTGCACCCGAAGCCCAAGCATAACGTCACAGTTCGCTAACCCAAGGTCAGCGTCCAGCACTAATACTTTTTTTCCAAGCTGAGCCATTGACATGGCAAGGTTCAGCGTAACGTTGGTTTTACCCACGCCACCTTTGCCGCCTGTCACGGCTATGACTTTTACTATCTGTTGTTGCTGTTGTTGCTTCATTCGTCTCAGGCCACTGGCTTGATCATCATTCATCGGAAGATTATGCATAGGTTCCTTCCACCCGGGCCGTTGTATCTGAATACCATTGATAGCCCGTACTACTGTTAGAGATCCGTAACTGCTCTGCCTTGGCAACCATTGTTTTCGCATCAGCCATTTCGATATCCTCAGGAACTCTTTGGCCCTGAGTCAAATAACTGACCGGCAACGCATTTTGGATTGCCACGTTAATAATTTCTCCCAAACTTAAGCATTCATCAAGTTTGGTGAAAATACAACCTGCTAATGGAATACGTTTGAAATGTTCAACGGTTTCCTGCATAACTCGGGCTTGGGATGTTGCAGACAATACCAGATAACTTTTTATTTTAACACGCGAATTATGCACTAAAGACGCAAGTTTTTCAGCAAGACGAACGTCACGCTGACTCATTCCTGCAGTATCAATCAAAATTAATTTACGTTGTTGCAACTGATTTAACAGCGTCGCCAACTCTTCGCTGTCTTTGACCTGCTTTACCGGGCAACCGATGATACGACCAAAAGTGGCTAACTGTTCATAAGCGCCAATCCGGAATGAATCCGTAGTAATTAAAGCCACCTGATCCGCACCGTGACGCTTAGCAAACTGAGCTGCAAGTTTGGCAACAGTAGTCGTTTTACCCACGCCTGTAGGACCAACCAGTGCAACGACCCCACCGCGACGCATAATGTCGTCGTTTGTTGTGATCAACTGGCCCGTTAATAGCTCTAATGCACTGTCCCAGGCTTCTGCATCATTGATATCTTCCGGCATAAAACAAGCGATTTGGTCAGCCACAGGTTCAGATAAACCTAATTCCAGCAATTTTTCAATCACCAGAGCCCGCACAGGTTCACGACGAGCTAAATCTTGCCACATTAACCCTGAAACCTGATGCTGCAACAGTTGTTTCATTGAAGACATTTCACTACGCATCGCATCAAACTGTTTTTGCATCAGCTTGGCTTGCTGTTCCTGATAACGAGTTAGCTCGCTCAGATTTACAGCGGCAGTGGCGGAAGATTGACGCTCGTTGTCAGAAGGTGTTGAATTTGCAACCGAAAACAAAGCACTGGTCGCTGCGGCGGTTTTTGCAGCCGCCATTTTATTGGCAGAGATAGCCTGAGCAGCTGCAGGTTGTTTACTGATTTGGCGGGCGAGCAAAGCCTGTAAAGAATCAGCAGGAGTTTGTTCTGGTTCATCATCGACTTTGATGTTCAAACGACTGCCGACTGCAGGCTGAGCAGGAGCTTCTGGTTCGGGTGAAACCTTAGCTGGCGTGGCCTCCGGGTCTATAGCCGCTACAATTTCAACGCCTCCAGCCACTTTTTTATTCGACAGAATAATGGCGTCAGGGCCTAAAAACTCTTTGACTTCTGTCAGAGCGGTACGCATATCTTTGGCAACAAAGCGTTTGATTTTCATAGCTTAACTCCTAATTCGACTGGCCTACCACACTGACAATTCGGATTTGTTTGTTGTCAGGGATCTCTTGATAGGACAAAACCCGTAATCCTGGAATACTGTACTTCACGAATCGTGCCATAACTGATCGCAGAATACCGGAAGTCAATAAAACAGCAGGTTCGCCAGCCAGTTCCTGATTCTGAGAGGCTGTCGCCAAAGATTGCTGAATGCGTTCGGCAAGGCCTGGTTCAATGCCTGCGCCGTCGTTACCAGCCGATTGCATCGACTGATGTAACATCTGCTCTAAATCAGGCGCAAAAGTGATCACAGGCACTTCTGGCGCACTGCCCACCACTTCCTGGATAATCAGCCGCTTTAATGCGACACGACAGGACGCGGTCAGCACATCAACATCCTGACTCTTGGAACCATAGTCGACTAAGGTTTGCACTATGGTCCGCATATCGCGAATAGGCACGCCTTCATGCAGCAGATTCTGTAGCACCTTCACCACTACAGTAAGCGGCAGCGTATCAGGCACTAAGGCATCGACCAGCTTAGGTGAAGATTTCGCCAGCATATCCAGCAGATTCTGCACTTCTTCATGACCCAGTAACTGAGCTGCATTGTTGGTTAATATCTGGCTTAAATGAGTGGCCACCACAGTAGCAGCATCCACTACTGTGTAGCCCAGAGTTTGTGCATGTTCACGCTGATTTTTAGCGATCCAGACCGCCTCTAAACCAAAAGCTGGATCTTTTGTAGCTATACCTTTGACTGTGCCAAACACCTGACCTGGGTTAATCGCCAGCTCATTGTCATGCCGCAGTTCGGACTCGCCAGTCGTAACCCCCATCATGGTGACGCGGTAAGTGTTAGGCTCTAAATCCAGATTGTCACGAATATGCACAGCAGGAATAAGGAAACCCAGCTCCTGAGATAATTTTTTCCGCACGCCTTTAATCCGCGTCAGCAATTCGCCGCCCTGCGCTTTATCGACCAGTGGTATTAAGCGATAGCCAACTTCCAGACCTATAGTGTCGACTGGCTGTACATCATCCCAACCAATTTCTTTAACAGGTGCCATTTCAACTGGAGTCGTCAGCTCAGCCTTTTTAATAGCTGCAGCTTTTTCTGCCGTTGGGTTTTCTACACGGTATAAATAATAGGCTGCACCACCCACTATAGCCGCCAGACTCAAGAAGGCGACATGCGGCATGCCTGGCACTATGCCCATGATAACTAAAATTGCTGTGGCAATGACCAACACTTTAAAGTTGCTGAACTGGCCTGCCATCAAGGTACCAAAATCGCCCTCTTTATTTTGACGGGTGACGATAATGGCAGTACCTACAGATAACAACAAACCTGGGATTTGCGCTACCAGACCATCACCTATAGTCAGTAGCGTATAAATTTGTACGGCATCCATAAAAGCCAAGTCGTGCTGCAACACACCAATGACTAAACCGCCAATGATATTAATGACCATAATGACGATACCGGCCATCGCATCGCCTTTCACAAATTTGTTGGCACCATCCATTGAACCGTAGAAATCAGCCTCTTCGCCAATTTGCTCACGGCGACGACGCGCCTCTTCAGCATCAATAAAGCCAGCATTTAAATCAGCGTCGATCGCCATTTGTTTGCCCGGCATAGCGTCAAGAGTAAAACGTGCTGTCACTTCGGAAATACGTGCAGCACCTGAGGTAACTACCATCATATTGATAATAACGAGGATGATAAACACCACAAAACCTACAGCGTAGTTACCGCCTATCACCACTTCACCAAAAGCTTCAACCACCTTACCCGCGGCATCAGGGCCATTATGACCTTCCAGTAAAATAACCCTGGTACTGGCGATATTCAGCGTTAAACGCAAAATAGTAGCCACCAGAATGACGCTGGGGAAAATGGCAAAATCTAAAGGTTTTCTGGTGTAAATGGTGATCAGCAATACCACGAGGCCTAATGTGATATTGAAGGTAAACAAAATATCCAGCATCAAAGGTGGTAAAGGTAATACCACCATGGCAAGAGCTGCCAGGATCAGTAACGGAGTGCCAACACCTTTGGCATAAGACCAAACTTCTGGATTAACGCGGGAAAACATTTGGGTCATCGACATAACAAGCCTGACAAATTACTGACGCTATAGGCTGTTATACAAAAAGCGTTCCATAAAAATGGGAGCAGATCACATTAATACTTAACCATGTGATCTGCTGCCAATTTTAGTGACGAAAATCTTCAGGGATAGGCAAGTCTTTCGCCAAATTTTTCGGGCGTTTTCCTTTGCCTTTTTTGTACATATTCAACTGATACACATAAGCCAGAACCTGAGCGACAGCTGCGAATAACTGCTCCGGAATGGGATGATCCAACTCAGTAGTATAAAAAATAGAGCGGGCTAAAGCCGGAGATTCCAGCACTGGTACTTTGTTTTCTTCTGCTAAACGCCGGATATAAAGCGCGACTTCGTCCGCGCCTTTGGCTACAACCACTGGCGCTCTGAATTTGGCCTGGTCGTATTTCAGTGCCACCGCAAAGTGCGTCGGGTTAGTCACCACCACGTCGGCGGTAGGCACTGCAGCAATCATTCGACGCCTCGCAGCCTGATACTGCAAGCTACGAATACGCCCTTTCACCCGCGGGTCGCCCTCAGAATTTTTGTATTCATCTTTGACTTCCTGCAGCGTCATTTTTAATTCTTTGTGATGCTTCCACATCTGGTATGGCGCATCGATAGCGGCAATAACAATCACGCTGAAACAAATACCAAAAAAGGTCCAGGCCAGAATTTCGGCTGAAGCAAAAATATCCTCAGGATTGGTCATCAGGGACAAAGCCATAATATCGTCAAAGAAGGTGGACAATAGCGCAAAAGTTAAACCACCAATCACCAGCACCTTAGCGATACTTTTAATCAGTTCCACCATAGCCTGCAAACCAAACATACGTTTGATACCGGCTAAGGGGCTTAATTTACTCCACTTAAAACCCACAGCTTGCCAGGTAAAGTTATAACCACCGATCAGTACGCTACCAACATAGGCTGCCAGCAATATCAACAAGAAAAACTTCAGTAAACCAGGAAATAATTCTATTAAGGCATCTTCCCAGACCGAAAACATTGAATAGGGATTAAAAATATCTTTTTCATCCAGCGATAACAAACGACGACAGACCTCCAGCACAGCACCTGCTATCTCTTTGCCAAAGATTAGAATACCTGCGCTGCTGCCCACTAACACGGTAAAAGTAGCCAGATCGCGGGAACGAGCGACCTGACCTTTCTTTCGGGTGTCTTCGAGCTTTTTACTGGTGGGTTCTTCGGTTTTTTCCTGGCCAGAGGTTGCCATCTGCTACTCCTAACAGCCAATTAACTTGCAGGTGTACTCGATACCATGCTGCCAGTTCAAATTAAAATGAAACAAGAAGGTGTCCATCGTCAGCCACATAATAAGTAGTCCGGCCAACATACTAATGGGCATACCTATGGAGAAAATATTCAACTGCGGTGCTGTACGGGTGAGTACACCAAAAGCAATATTCACCACCAACATGGCTGTTACAGGCGCGAGCGTAATAGCAAGGGCTGTGGCGATAATCCAGCTGCCAAATTCAGCCACCTGCCAGTATTTATTCACATCCATCCACTGGCCATTGATAGGCAAAGACTCAAAACTGAACACCACCATCTGAAACATAATCAGATGGCCGTCATACACCAAAAATAACAAGGTGGCTAAAATAAGGTAAAACTGACCTATAGCCGGCACGGATACACCGTTAGCGGGATCTGCCATAGCGGCAAAACCTAAGCCGGTTTGAGTGGCCAGAATTTGACCTGCGGTGACAAAAGCCTGGACAAAAATTTGTGAGATGAAGCCTATCGCCAGTCCAATGATAATTTGTTGGATCATCTGCACAACCAGATTCAGCGACATCAGATTGACATCTTTGACTGGCGGCACCACTGGCATAATCATCACGATAAAGGCCGCACAAAAAGCAGCTTTAACCCGGGTAGGAATATTTTTGGCACCAAAAGCCACCATAATAAACATCATGGCGGAAACTCGGGCAAAAGGTAGCATAAAGTCAGCAATAACCTGAAGTAACTGCTGAAGTGGGTATTCCATCAGCTCACTACCGTGGGAATACTCTGATAAAGCTTCTCGGTGTAATCCATCAGAGTTTGAGTTAACCAATGACCACCGTACATCAAAGCAAGTAATGTCACTATTAAACGAGGTAAGAAGCTTAAGGTTTGTTCGTTGATAGAGGTCGCAGCCTGAAAAATAGACACAATAAGGCCCACAATCAGCGAAGGAATGATAGCCACGGAGACAATGAGGATCACCAACCAAAGCGCATCATTCAATATATCAACAAAAACCTCTGGACTCATGTCCCCACTCCGTAGCTAGTGGCTAAAGTCCCCATGACCAGTAACCAGCCGTCCACCAATACAAACATCATCAACTTAAAAGGCAAAGCAATAATCATAGGAGACAACATCATCATACCCATGGCCATCAAAATACTGGCAACCACCAAGTCAATGATCAAGAAGGGAATAAATATCATAAAACCAATTTGAAAGGCTGTTTTCAGTTCACTGGTGACAAAAGCCGGGATCACCACTGTGATAGGTAAATCGGCAACGTTGTCGACTTTTGGTGTACCCGCAATTTCAGCAAAGGTTTCTAAATCTTTCATTCGGGTTTGATGCAACATAAAGGCTTTCATCGGCTTTATCGCTTCATCAAAAGCCTGAATGGAGGTCATTTGTTCCGCCAGATAAGGCTGCAGAGCTTTTTGATTTACCTCGTCAAACACTGGCGCCATAATAAAAAAAGTCATAAAAATGGTGATACCAATCAGCACCTGGTTCGATGGTGAAGATTGCAAGCCTATAGCCTGTCGTAAGATAGCCAGCACCACGATAATACGAGTGAAACAGGTCATCATAATGACCATAGCAGGGATAAAACTCAGCGCCGTCATTACTGCCAATACTTGCAGCGTCACACTGTAATCCTGCGAACCATCCGGATTAGTAGTGACAGATAAAGCAGACAACGCACCGCCCTGCTGGGCTAACAACTCTGGGGATAACACCAATAAAACAAGCGCAAGTAATGGCCACATATTAAGGTTTCGACTTTTGTTTTTGAAGAAGTGTTTGAAACTGAGCACGCCAGTCTGGCATAGCCACATCATCAACCAGAGGTTGGTCTAATTCAAATAACATATTAATTTGATTGGATGTTACTCCCAGCACTCTTTGTTTGCCTTGCACTTCGATCACTAAAATACGTTCACGCGGCCCCAGCATCACAGAGCTGACAATTTTGATATGACTGGAGCCAGGTAATTTAATCGCCAGCTTTTTATACAACCAGGCCAAACCAAACAATAACCCCAGCACAATAATCAAGGAGCCAAATACATTCATAATGGTCATGGCATTCATACCATTACCTTGTGCGGTTGGGGCAGCAGCCGTTGCCACAGCAACGGTTTCAGCTATAGCAAAGGCAGGACAAAGTGCCACAACAGTAAAGAACACCCGCATTAGCGCAGCTTCTTAATACGTTCAATCTGACTGATCACATCGGTCAGACGAATACCAAATTTGTCGTTCACCACCACGACTTCGCCATGAGCAATTAAGGTACCATTAACCAGTACGTCCAGTGGTTCGCCGGCTAAACGCTCGAGCTCAACAACAGACCCCTGATTCAGTTGCAGTAAGTTTCGGATACTGATCTTAGCGCGCCCAACTTCCATAGAAATGGTGACAGGAATATCTAAAATGGTGTCAAGTTTGCGTTTCTCATCAACGGTCAGTTGAGCTGGTTCTTCTTTTAACTCATCCAGTTCAACAGCAGAAGCCCCGCTATCTCCTTCCGCTTCCGCTAAGGCCGCAGCCCATTCGTCCATGGTATCTTGTTCATTCGCCATGATTATCTCTCTCCACGTTCAGATAAGTTTAGATCCGCTTCCAGTTCACTGATATCTGCATCGCTGTCCAGGCGACGACCGCCTTTGGTGAACACATGCATCTCTGATTTCACGGATTCAGGTCGTTTAATTTTTTCGATGATTTTCAACGCGAGATTATCGCGGGAGCGTCCCATTTTGGCTCTATAGGTCGGTAAGTCTTCAATCAACACTGTGATATGGTCCGGCATTTCGACCGGAATGATGTCACCGGCTTTCAGGTTCATCAACTGCTCCAGCGTGATATCGACATCCAGCATCTTGGTGGTCAAGTCCACTTTTACATCCATGATTTCGTCACGCAGAGCTTTACTCCAGCGTAAGTCGGTGTCTTCTTTATCACTTTGCACACCTGCATCCAGCAGCTCGCGGATAGGTTCTAACATCGAATAAGGCAAAGCCACGTGGAAGTCACCGCCACCGCCGTCCAGTTCAATGTGAAAGGAGCTGATGACCACCACTTCTGTAGGGCTGACGATGTTGGCCATAGCCGGGTTTACTTCAGAATCCAGGTATTCAAAGGACACGTCCATCACCGGAGCCCAGGCTTCTTTATAGTCTTCAAAGATAAGCTTCAGCAGCATCTGGATAATACGGCGTTCCGTTGGGGTAAACTCACGACCTTCAATTTTGGCATGATAACGACCATCACCACCAAAGAAGTTATCCACCAGAATAAACACTAAACGGGCTTCCATCGTAATCAGGCCTGTGCCTTTTAATGGGCGGAACCTCACCATGTTTAAACTGGTTGGAACAAAGAGGGTGTGTACGTATTCACCAAATTTAATCATCTGTACGCCGTTGATAGACACTTCGGCGGTACGGCGCATCATATTAAATAAGCTGATCCGCATATGACGGGCAAAACGTTCGTTGACCATTTCGAGCGTGGGCATACGACCACGCACGATACGATCCTGAGAGGAGAAGTCGTATTCGGTCGCAGATCGCCCACGACCGTCGCCGCTTTCCTCGACCTCTTCTTCTTCGACGTCATCAACACCATGCAGTAGCGCGTCAATTTCGTCCTGGGACAATAAATCAGTCAAGCTGTTGCTCTCTTATTGCATCACAAAGCCAGTGAATAGTACTTCTTCCACTACTTCACTGCCGGCCACGCCAACTAGGGCTTCCTGCACTTCTTTCAGTGCCTTTTTCTTTAAATTCTCTTTGCCTTCTACCGTAATCAACTCTTCGGCATTACTGGTGCTGAAAGCACGTAATAAGGTACTTTCAATCAGCGGAATATGCACTTTGGCTGTTTCTTCATTGTTACTGCCACGCACCAACAGCTGTACTTTAATTTGCACCAGACGATCTTTACTGGCACCTGGTACATTAAAAATAAAAGGCCGTGGCATACTGACATATAAAGCCGAACCTTTGTCTGCTGAGGCATTTGGATCCGCTGCTACTGCAGTTTCGGCTGCTCCAGCTTCTGCGGCAACAGGTTCTGCCGGATCACCGGACATCATCAATACCGCAACTACAGCGACTATAGCCAGCAACACTACTGCGCCGATAATGATGATCAGCTTTTTCTTTTTTGCCTGGCCGTCACCAATTTCTAAGTCTTTACCCGCTGCCATTTTTATTCCTTATCCGCTGTGATGAAGTCGTATTATTGACCTTGGCTTTCATCAAAGGCAATCACTAACTGTGCATCTGCCGCTTTTCTGTTCTGCAAAGCACTGTAACTGCAAATACTCAGCTGTACAGTTCTGACCCGAATCTGATTTAGGCGTAATAATCTACAACCCGATCACTAGTCTTTGTTGGTAAAACAACAGGTTCTGTCAGCTCTTCCGACAAGGCTTGTCCATTGCCCGAACCAGTGCCTCCGGCCGTACGGCGCCCCCCGTCCTGGCCTGAAGAAGATTGGTTTTGTTGTTGCACTGAGCCCTGACTCAATTCAATACCTTGCTGTTGCAGTAGTTCTTTGAGTTTTGGCATTTGTTGTTCCATCAGTTCTTTGGCATTGCCTTGCTGAACCATAAACTGCACTGACATCTGATCCTGCTGCAAACTAATCTTGATCTGCATCGAACCTAATTCAGACGGATCCAGACGAATTTCAGCGGTATGAACCTTATCTTTTACCATCATCAGCATTTTTTCTTTTAATTGATTCGAAGCTTCAGGCTGGATCAGATTGAGTTTTTGTCCCAACTGGTCAGCTTGTTTCTGGCTCGCCTCAGACACTAATTCACGACCAGACACTGAGATACCTGAGCTGATTTTGTCCAGAGTAGATTTTAGCTGGCTGCTAAAGGAATTTGTCTCTGCCACAACAGCCGCAGAAGTTTTTTGTGGTTCAATCGCGCTCAATAGCGCTTCTGTGGATCCATGCTGCGACGACTCACCAGAAGACGACGAACTCCCCTGTTCTGCCTGTGCTGTAACTCCTGCGGTCTGAAGTTGTTTTAACAGCTCTTCGGTGGTTACTTTAGCTTCTGCGGTAGGGGCTTTGCTCTGCTGCACTTGAGGTGCCAGCAATGCCGCCACACTTTGAGCCTGTACTGTAGCTTTAGGATCTGTAGCAACAGCAAGCGTAGTCAAGATTTCACTGCCCTTTTCATCACTACTGTCCACTGTCTCATTACTGCTGAGAGTTACAGCTGTGCTAGCTTTTAGTGAGGCTGGAGCTTGCTCTGGCTGAGCCACAGATTTGTTCACCAGGCTGCTCGCTACTAGTACTTCAGCGTTTATTGCACTTTGCTTCTCGGTCTCAGCAAGCTGCATTGTCTGAGTCGTTTTCGCTAAGGCTTTCAGTGGTTTTTCCAGATGAGCCTGAATTTTATTTTGATCAGGTCCTGTGTCTTTTTGCACACCAATATTCGGTTTAGTATCCGCTTTTTCTGTTGTTTCAGTTTCTTTATTTTGTGCTGTTCCAGACTGTGTGAAGGCAGGATCGGCTAACTGTTTTGTCGTTTTGTCAGATGGAGTCGTCAGCTGTAACGCCTTCAGCTCTTCTGATGTCAGCTGCTGCTCTGAGCTTTGCTCTGACAACAGCGTCTTATCAAGCACTACAGGCCCATCTTTTGGTTCTGCGCTTTTCACTTTGGGCAAAGAGGACGTCTCAGTCTCTGACAGCCCGGCAGGTACTAACTTCTCGGTTTTCTGGCTTAATTTCACAGCCTCTAAGTCGTCGTGGTCCATCAAAGCGGAGGCTTTAGTTTCACTGCTTTGTGCTTTGTCCAGGCGCTCCTGCAAACTTTTTGCTTTATCCAATAAGTTTAACCAATGGGAGTGATCAGCCTCGCTGGCATCACTCTTCATCTTTGCTGTATCAGAGGCTTCAGACTGAAGTTCTTCAGTCTCGTCTGACGCTGACTCTTTGCTGCTCACCGGCTTGTCCTGTTTCAGCTCAGCAGCAGTCGTATTCAGCTCTGATGAAGTCTCTTTGCCTTCTTGCATTTCAGAGGCAGTATTCTGCCGTGTTTTAGTCGTGCTTTTTACAGGCTTTTCCGGAGCTTTGCCATTGACCTCCGCGGCCAGGGTTGCCGCAAAACTTTGATCCAGCTCAGCTGCGGTATCATTCGGCTGCGTCGCCTGTGGCTTTGCTGCAGATACCGGCTCAGCGCTTAGCATGGTCATGGATAAAAATTCAGTCATCGCTCACCCCGGGTCCAGATGCAAGTGACTCACTTGCTGCTGTTGTTGTTTTTGCCTGCATTGAGCAGACAAAAGCTGTTTACACACGTCATAACAAAAAGACATACAAAATACGCGCCATACTTAACTTACTCTGCGGAAAAATTGCTGAGTTGCAATTTCGTCCAGCATTTTTTGCTCCTGCTTATCGGCTTTGCGTTGTATTTCTGCCAACTCACGGTCAATCAGTATTTCCATAGCTTTGCGTTTTTTCTGCATAGCCAAGAGTTGCTGTAAACGCTGCTCGGCACTGGCTTTTGCCTGCTGTACATACTGTTGTTGTGCAGTTAAGGCCGCATCCAGCTTGCCGATAAAATTCAGGTATTGATTAAACTGACGGCTTGCCATCCCCTCCTGACCGCGACTTTGAGTTTGCTGGACGTATTCAATACGGTAATCTGCCAGCCCCTGATACTTCTGCTGCATCGACTGATAGTTCTGCTGTGCAGCTCTGTACTGCGCCTGAAGTTTGTCTTCTTTTTCCTGCTGGACTTTTACCAACAGCTGAAGTTGCGCCAAAGCCATAACTTATCGTCCTAAATGTGCAGGTAAAAGTTTATCCAGCTGCGTCAGACTTTCGTCATAAGGCACCACCTCTTTCATTTCCTGCTGTAAAAAACCACGGATCTTTGGCATCAGTGTCACTGCGGCATCCAGTTGCGGGTCAGCGCCTTTAACATAAGCACCAATGGAAATTAAATCTTTGCTTTGCTGATAAGAGGCATACAACTGTTTTACAGCGCGGGCCAGCTTTTGATGCTCCATGCTGGTCACAGCCGGCATCACCCGGCTAATGGATTTTTCGATATCAATGGCCGGGAAATGACCGCTGTCTGCGAGCTGACGCGACAGAACTATGTGACCATCCAAAATAGCACGGGATGCATCAGCAATAGGATCCTGCAAATCGTCGCCTTCAGATAACACAGTATAAAACGCCGTAATAGACCCCTGACCTGCAGCGCCATTACCTGCTCTTTCGACCAATGCCGGCAATTTGGCAAAGACTGAAGGTGGATAGCCCTTTGTTGCCGGAGGTTCACCGACAGCCAACGCTATTTCCCGCTGTGCCTGAGCATAACGGGTAATAGAATCAAGCAGCAGTAAAACATCTAAGCCTTGCTCGCGGAAATACTCAGCCACCTGTACTGCGGTTTCACAGCCTTTTAAACGCATTAAAGGTGACACATCGGCAGGAGCCGCAACGACCACTGAACGTTTGCGGCCTTCCTCTCCCAGAATTTCGTCGATAAATTCTTTTACCTCGCGACCCCGTTCCCCCACCAGCCCTACGACTATCACATCTGCCGCAGTACCTCGGGTCATCATACCGAGTAATACAGACTTACCTACACCAGAGCCTGCAAACAAGCCCATTCGCTGGCCTTTGCCGACGGTAATAATACTGTTGATAGCACGAACCCCTACATCCAGCGGTGCATGAATAGGCTGACGTTGTAACGGATTAATAGGAGGTTTTTTCGCGCCGCCAAATTCCTGACTTAAAATAGGGCCTTTGCCATCCAGTGGTTTACCTGCACCGTCAATAACCCGCCCCAGCAATGCCATAGTCAAAGGTACGCCTTTAAAATCATTCAAAGGCGTGACCTTAGCGCCAGGTACTACACCGGACACATCATCTTTAGGCATCAGAAAAATACGATCGTTGGCAAAGCCCACCACTTCAGCAAATAGCTGACCCGATGCAGTTTCCACATGACAAGTCTGACCTATAGCCGCTGTGCAGCCTGTCGCTTCCAGAGTCAGGCCTACGACCCGGACTAAACGCCCCGCCAGATTAGGCCTGCTTTTCTGAATGTGCTGCAGCTGTAGCTTTAAATTGGCAGCTAATTGTGACGACGACATACAACTCCTTAAACAAAGCCCGCAATAACGCAGAACTTAATATTAATCAGGAGAATGCAAGAAATGCTCCAGACTGCTTTGCAATCTATGTTTAATACTTCTGTCCATCGAAGAGACTGGAGTTTCCAGCAGACAACCGCCGCGATCGATAGCCGGTTCAGAGCGAAGTTGCCAGTGGCGTTCGGCTAATTGCTCCGCGCTGAAATGCTGCTCAACTATGGCTATATCTTCAGGGTGAAGTTTGATCAGTATATGTTCGGTTTGTAGTGGCAATACTGCTGTCGCATCGGACAGGGTTTTTAAGATCACTTGTGGATTAGTTTTACACTCAACTGCTATTACAGCTTCAGCCATCGCCAGGCACAGTTGCAGCAGTTGTTGCTCGACTTGTTGATCAACTTGTAAGAGCGGTTGTTGCAGCTGATCCAGCAGAACAGCAAGCTCCAGCTTTTTCTGTTCAATCTCCTCAGTGGCTTGCTCTAAACCTAATTTTTTACCTTCGGCCTGACCATGGGCTAAACCATCCGCTGTGCCTTGTTCACGACCTTCTTCATAACCTTTGGAAAAACCTTCTTCTTTGCCCTGCGCAAAACCTTCATCAAAAGCAGCCTGACGAATTTGTTCAATGTCATCCGCTGTCAGAGGCTTAATTTCCAGTTGTGCCTCTTCTTCGATTTCAACTGCTGCAGCCTGTTGTGACGGCAGCGTTTTGTTCAGCGCATTAGTTTTTCCAACAGGAGCTTTTTTATCAGACTCAAGCTGTGGGGTTGGCCAACGTTTGAGTAACTCCAGTAACTCATCCGTTGGTGCAAAAGGTTGTTTGGTTCGAAAAGGATCCATGGTCATACTACTTTACTCCGGTATCCTGTTACAGGAAGTCTTCACCACCGCCACCACCAAGCATAATCTCTCCTGCATCGGCCAGACGACGGGCTACCGATAAGATATCTTTTTGCGCAGCTTCCACTTCACTGACACGCACAGGTCCCATGGCTTCCAAATCGTCGTTCAACAGTTCAGCAGCACGTTTGGACATATTTTTCAGGATCTTCTCTTTTAAGTCGGCATCAGCCCCTTTTAAGGCTTTCATCAGTGCATCCTGCTGTACTTCACGCAAAATGGTCTGAATAGCTCTGTCGTCAACATCGATCAGGTTTTCGAATACAAACATCAGATCCTGAATTTGCTGTGCCATTTCTTCGTCATGTTCACGAATAGCGTCCATCAACTGCCCCTCAACATTGGTATCGAGGTAGTTCATGATATCGGCAGCTGCTTTTAAGCCGCCCATTTTCGCCGCCTGAGCCCCAGCTTGACCCGCAAACTGTTTCTCCATAATTTCGTTTAATTCCTGCAGTGCTGCCGGTTGTACTTCTTCCAGATTGGCAATACGCATAGTTAAATCTAAACGCACTTTTTCCGGGAACTGCGACAGAATTTCGGCTGACTGCTCCGGTTCTAAATAAGACAATGGTCTGGATCTGCGGGTGTTCATTGCGGATAATATTCGCTACCTGCTTCGAGTCCATCCATTTCAGTGAATCCAGACCTTTGGCACCACCGCCCAAAATAATCTGGTCGATGAGGTTCGAAGCTTTTTCTTCGCCTAAAGCAGCGGTTAACGCGCGGCGAATAAAGTCTTCGCTCTGGAAACCTATGGTGCTGAAGTTCTGAATTTGCTCGATAAAGAGCTTGTGCACCGCTGAGATTTTGGCCTGATTCAGATCGTCAATCTGTGCCATCGCCATCCCCACCTTCTGCACTTGTTTTGGCTCAAGGTGTTTTAAGATCTGTGCAGCGTCCTCTTCTGACAAACTCAGCAACAAGATAGCGGCTTTCTCGACGCCATCTAATTTGCCTACGTCAAAGCTCGGCTTGATGTTTTCAACATTACTCATCTTCGGCTAACCAATTTTTAACGACCAGTGAGGACAATTCTGGCTCGTTTGCCACCAGGGCCCGAACCGCTTTTAACAGATCTTCATCACCATGCAAGTCTGGTAACATCAAAGTACCATCAGCAGCAAAACCAACAGACTTCGAATCAAACTCACGAGTTAACATATCAAGCGTATCATCACCCAAATCTAATCCGCTATTTAATGAAGACTCATCATAAGCTTCCTGCGTATCTTCAGGGTAAATCAGTTTCTTCAGCATTGGACGAACAACAGCCACAATCAACACTATGATGATCAAGGTACCCATGACCAGCTTCAGCATACGGGCAAACCATTCTTGCTCGTAAATAGGTGGTTCGACGGCCTCAGGCAATATATTGCGGGCAAAAGGTACCGAGACAACTTCTATAGTATCGCCCCGTTGCACATCAAAACCAATGCCGCCTTGCAATAAACGCCGGATATTAGCGATTTCCGCCTGAGTACGGATCTGCGGTTCAGTCACGGTACCATCAGCCGCAGTGGAACCTGGCAAATAGTCCACAGCCACAGAAACACTGATACGACGAATTAAACCAGACTGCTGTGTCGAATGACTAATAGTAGTATCCAACTCATAGTTACGGGTCATTTCTTTGCTATTGCGACCCGGCACTACAGCTTTACTGGCATCCGCACCTACAGCTTGTTCCGGTATAGCACTATTGAGTGGTGGCTGGTTAGTTAAAGCACCAGGAATACCGCCTAAACCACCGCCCACGCTGTTTTCTTCAATACTCATTTCACTGCGCACTGCAGGCAAATCTGGATTAAAGCGTTTTTGAGTTTGCTCGACAGCAGTGAAATCCATCAGTAAATCAACCTGAGCTGTGTAGTTATCAACCCCCAGCACAGGAATTAAAATAGAGTCAATTTTCTGGCGATACTCTTCCTCACGGGCGCGCTCCATTTCGTATTCTTTACGACTACGCGCTGAAGATGCATCCTGTGAACCACTATTGAGTAACCGACCATTCTGATCTGTCACTGTAACACGGCTAGGTTCAAGCCCTTGCACCGCGGAAGCCACTAAATCAACGATAGAATCGACTTCACCTTCTTTTAAACTTTTTCCACCTTTTACCGTCACCATCACGGTAGCAGAAGGTTGCTTTTCACGACGGGCGAAAATATTTTCCTTGGGGATAGCCAACAACACACGGGCAGACGCAATGCTCTGAAATTGCTCAATAGTGCGGGCAAGTTGCTGCTCGCGACTGTGTTTTAATCGTTCCATCTCCAGACGCTGACTGACACCAAAACCGCTGTCCTGCATCAGAATTTCATCGCCTGTGGTTTGTTCTTGCTGCAAACCTGCGCGGGCCAGCTGCAATTTGATAGTCTGGTACTCTTTACCTGATACCATCACCACCTGGCCTTCGAGCTTGTAGTCAATTTTCTGACTATCCAGATAATCCAGAGTCTCAATCAGCTCTTTAGTTTCAAAAGTCCCCAGAGGACGCATGTCAGGTTCACGCGCCCATAAAATAATAAGGACAGCTAATGCAATACAAATGGTTAACGCGACAATCAGACTGATCTGCCGCACCATATCCATACCACCGCCCATAGAACCCAGAAAGCCGGACTTCTGCTCCTGTTGCACAGGGGTATTACTGCCAAATTCATCTGACGATAGGGTCAGTTCAGTTGAGGTACTCTCTGCCACTTTTTATTCCCCCGCCTTAGACCGGCATCGACATAATTTCTTTGTAGGCTTCCACCAGCTTGGTTCGCACCTGCACTGTGGCTTCAAAAGCTATAGAAGCCTTCTGTCCAGCCAACATAGCTTGAGCCAGCGATACTTTAGGATCGCCCATTTCAACAGCAGTACTAAGTTGACGACTTTCGCCCTGCAGACCATTCACTTTGTCTAAAGCACCTTTGAGCATGGCGGAAAAATCAGACTGACTGGAATTTTGTTCAGGGATAGCCGGAATCGCCAATTCAGCAGGCACACTCCGGGCTTGTGAAGCGAGGGATTGAAGTTCCTGATAAAGACTGTGACCTTGACCTTGAATGTTCATCTGCTGTGACCTGTCAAAATATTGCTATTACTACGATTAATAGAGGTAAAGCAGGTATCGTGCCAGTATGTAGGATCAGAGCCTTGGCTCTGCTCCTGTCATTGTCGAATCAAGGTTTTAAATTCATAACTTACATATAAAACAGTGATTTAAAATCAAGAAGGAAAGCTATATAGGCGAGCGAACTATTGCTTGAAGGCAGTAAACAGAGGGTCAGAGCCAAGGCTCTGACCCTGGGGTTCAGGCGGGTAACTGAATACCAGACTCACGCATCCGGGCCAGTTTGTATCTTAAGGTTCTGGCACTGATGCCTAAACGTTCAGCCACTTCTTTGCGGCTATTGGCACAGGCACGCATAGTTTCCAGAATAATGCGGTGTTCCTGCTCATAGATCTCAGATTTAAATGCACTGACATCAGACTCGCTTGCATAACCCAACTCTGTATCAGACATGCTGTCTATCATATTCGGTGCAGACTCGAGCAGAATATCAGCCGCACTAATTTGCTCACCATCACAAATGATCAGAGCACGCTGCACTATGTTATCCAGCTCTCGCACATTACCTGGCCAGTAATGCTGCATCAATTTATGTTGAGCTGCGTAACTTAAGCTGGGCTGTGGCATTCCGGTGCTACGACAATGCCGTTCTAACAAATGCATCGCCAGTGGCACTATGTCAGCGGGACGCTCAGCCAAAGCTGTCCAGGTCAGCGGAAATACGTTCAGGCGATAGTACAAATCTTCGCGGAATTTTCCTTCAGCCACTGCTTGTTTTAAATCTCTGTTGCTGGTAGCAATCACCCGTACATCCAGCTTTATGGTTTTGCGTGCACCTAAACGCTCGACTTCGCGCTCTTGTAGCACACGCAGTAACTTCGCCTGCAGGTTTAAATCCATTTCACTGATTTCATCCAGTAAAATAGTACCTTGTTGAGCTTGTTCAAACTTACCGGGACAAGCCTGAACAGCACCGGTAAAGGCCCCTTTTTCGTAACCAAACAAAGTGGCTTCCAGCATATTTTCCGGAATAGCAGCACAGTTAATGGCTATAAAAGGCCCATCCTGACGACCACTTTGTTGGTGGATATAACGCGCCAGTACTTCCTTACCAGAGCCACTTGGGCCCAGCACCAGCACATTGGCATCAGAACGAGCCACTTTTGCCGCCAGCTTCACCAGCTGTTTGCCCTGCTCGGAATGTACAACAGGCTCAATAGTCGCGACTTCTGCACCCAAAGCATAACGACTGACCATATTAATCAGCACTTCAGGTGAAAAAGGTTTCGCCAGATAGTCCACAGCGCCGTGACGAATAGCAACCACAGCGTCGTTCACATTGGCGTAGGCGGTCATCATCAACACAGGTAAAGAGGGGTAATTGAGCTTCACGGTTTTGAGTAAATCTAAACCTGACATGGTGCCCATTTGTACGTCACTGATCAGCAAAGACACTTTGTGCTCTTTTAACAGCTGCAAGCCCTGCTCAGCACTTTGGGCTGGCACCACCTGATAATTCGCCAGACTCAGCGTGTCACACAATGCTTCGCGTAAGCCGGCATCATCTTCAACGACCAAAATACTAGTTGTTTGCATAACTTAACTCCTGACCTGCAGTGACAGGCACATAGACGGGAAACAATAATTCAAAACGAGCACCACCCAACTCTGAAGCACAATAACGGATAGAGCCATTGTGCGAGTGAGCAACAGCCTGCACCACAGCTAAACCAAGCCCTGTGCCCTGACTGCGAGTGGTAAAAAAGGGTTCAAAAATTTGTTGTTGTAAATGCTCTGGTACACCAGGACCATTATCTTCAACCGCGATCATCACCAGCTGAGGATTTACTTTATCCAGACGGGCTTCAAGCTTCATGACTGCACCCTGACCAATAATTTGCATACTGTTTTGCAGTAAATTCTGAATAGCGCCAGCCAGACTGCGTGGATTACCTAAAATTTGTACATCAGGTTCAGGTAATTGAATGTGGATCTGACTTTGTTGCTGTTCGACCAAAGCTTCAACTCCGACAAAGACATCACTTAACAGTCGCTGCAAAGATAAAGGCTCGACCTGCTGCTCACGCCCTGCGCGCGCAAACAACAGCATGTCATTCACCTGCTGCTCTAAATCCACCAGACGGGCCACCAGTTTCTGCTGAAACTGCTCACGTGAGTTTGGATTCAATTTAGGACTGGTTAAGTTCTGGGCGTACAACAAGGCGGAAGATAAAGGGGTTCGGATTTGATGCGCCAGAGATGCCATCATTTTGCCAAGGGTAGATAAACGCTGCAGATGAGCCAAGCGGCTTTGTAACTGGCGAGTTTCCGTCAGATCGGTTAATACAATCAACTGACCGGCTTCAGGTTCAAGGGAGCTGATCGCCAGTTTGACTCTGCGTCCGTCCAGCAAAGACACTTCCATACCATCATCACTACGGGGACGGAATGAACGCGCTATCACATCCAGCCAGCGCTGCCCGACCAAAGGTTCGCCCAGCATGGAAATAGCCACAGGATTGGCTTCAGCCACATACCCCCGCTCGTCCAGCACTATGACGGCAGTTGGAAGATTGTTGACTAAATGCTGCAGACGGCGGGCCTGGCGGGCCGTATGAATGGCGGTTGCAACAGGTGCGGCCGCATCTGGCTGCATTTCTGCTGCAACATAAGCAAAAGCTTTGGCTGTACTCATAACGTCTTCGCAAATGAATTGACACTAGCCTTTCAAATGCACAAGACATGCCACAATTAAACCAGATATAAATCAGGCACTTAAGCAGCCATTTTTTTGACAGAAAGAGGGTTAAGCCTGATTTTCATCCCGCATCAAATTGTATTTACGCATCTTCTCTACCAATGTGGTACGACGCAGACAAAGAATATCAGCGGCTCTTGCTACTACATATTCATGGCGCTCCAGCGCCTGAGTAATCAAAGAAATTTCCAGTTCGGCTAAAAACTCTTTTAGATCCACCCCCTGCTCCGGTAAAACTTCAAGGCTGCCTGATGTTGCGAAGCTCAGCACGTCTGTCTGCTCGTCTTCATCGTCAGCACTTTGAAACAACTCATTGATGGCATCCCGCTCTAACAATGCATCCGGATATACGGGCACATAAGTTTCGACGTCCAGATGACGGTATTTTTGCGGTAATTCTGCGACGTCCACGACCTGATTCGGATACATAATAGCCATTCGTTCCACCAGATTGGCCAGTTCGCGCACGTTGCCAGGCCAGGGATGCAGTTTTAAGCTCTCAAGCGCACGCTCGGTAAACTTCACCTTGGCATGCCCTTGCTGTTCAGTGCGGATGATCAGTTCCTGCACCAGCAGCGGTAAGTCATCGGCTCTGTCACGTAAAGCCGGAGTTTCGATAGGAAAGACGTTCAGGCGATAAAATAAATCTTCACGAAAGCGCCCCTCCTCGATCATTTGCTCCAGCGCCCTGTGAGTGGCTGCAATAATACGCACATCAGCGCGAATAGGCTGACTGCCCCCCACCCGCTCATACACTCTTTCCTGCAGCACTCTTAATAACTTCACCTGCATAGGCAGTGGCATATCACCAATTTCATCTAAAAACAGCGTACCGCCCTGCGCCAGTTCAAAACGGCCTTTGCGGGTAGAAATTGCACCGGTAAAGGCACCTTTTTCATGACCAAACAGCTCGCTTTCCAACAGCTCTGCCGGAATAGCACCGCAGTTTAATGGCACAAAAGGCCCCTGATGACGATTGGATAACACATGAATATTGCGGGCAACTACTTCCTTCCCCGTTCCCGAATCACCAAGAATTAATACATTAGCGTCCGTTTTAGCGACTTGTTGAATTAAGAAACGGACTTGCTGCATGGCCTGAGTTTGACCAACCATGCCAATAAAACGGGACTGTTCGCACTGACCTTTCTGACCTGGCAATAAACGTTGGTATTCCTGACAATCACGCAGCAATTGAGTAAAAGAAGCGTAAGAGAAAGGCTCGGTCAGCAAGCCAACCACATTCGCCAGACCTAAATGATGCTTCAGCGTTTCGCCCAGCAATAAAAAAGCACAAGCAGGATACCGGCGGATCAGTTGTTCGTGATCCTGACTGGACAAAGCCCCTAACAGAACCACAGCCTGAGACTCAGCATGTAAATACTGGTCAAGTTCGTGATACTGCAACAATTGATGGGGCTCAGAGATAAAACTCAGTACAGCACCTAAGCGAGAGGTTCGTTGTTCCTGCTGATCCAGAATATAGAGCTTGGTGGTCATAAGACTCAGACTTTTATTGCTTTTTAGTCATTCTACAAAGCTTGTCTGAGGTTGCAAGGTAAAACGTATTTTGTACACTGGTGTCAAAAAAATAGCGTTTTATGGGATGAAAAGAATAAAGAATTAAGCGAGTAACTTTAGGGCTTGTTGTTCAGACACCCGGCTCTGACTGACCACAGATAATGAAGCTTGTTCACGAATACCAGCTGCCACTTGTTCTGTCACCGCTTTCGCGTAATCCAGGTCTTGAATACGGCTGATAGCTTCCTGCTCATTCACATTCTGAGTTTGCAGATTGCGGGCAGTCGACTGTAAAGCGTTGATCGTCGCGCCTAAACCAGTTCTGTTGTTATCCACCAGTTGCGAAGAACTCTGAATGGACTTCAGCGAAGCTTCTGCACTTTCAGCAGAAGATAAGTCGATGCTAAAAGCACCTGAGTCCGTTAAACGAGTCGATAAATCCTGAGTTTTGATACCAATGCTGCCATTCCCTGTACCAACAGGGATAGAGCCATCCTGGTCAAACAACTTAATACCAGCAAACTCAGTATTTTTAATCTGGTCTTGAATATTTGCTGCATAAGCGTCGACTTGCTTCTGCAGCGCCTGACGATCGGATGCGGTTAACAAGCCATTACCGGCCTGCACAGCCAAACGCCCCATTTCATTCAGGTTATCTGTCACCCCTTGTAAGCCTTGGTCAGCCACAGTAGCAAGAGAAATACCATCATAGACATTTTGTGTCCCTTGAGCAGAGGCATTAGCGCTTTGAGTTAAACGGTTGGCAATTTGTAATCCGGCAGCATCATCAGCAGCACTATTAATACGACGCGCTGAGGCTAATTTTTTCAGCAGATTTTCAGATTCATTGGAGTTGAATTTCAGCTGATTTTCATTGGCTAGCGAGTTACCGATTTTCATACTACTACCTCAGGCTGTTCCGAAACGGATTTGCTATAAAAATTAGTCTACCTCAAAATCACCTGAGTGCCCAAGCCTTAAACTGAGCTTTTTTTAGCCAGCAAAAAGATAGCTGAATGATCTGTAGCTAAGCTTCTATATAAAAAGGATTTTTTAATAGTGGAATAAATTATGCTAAGGTTTGTTACAGTGGGTACAGATCCAATATGACTGTCAGTTTTATGACATATCAGGGGCGCTTATGTTTGACGGCAAAAATATCTTTATTACAGGTGGCACTGGCTCTTTTGGCCATAAATACACCCAAACACTGCTGGAGCGGTACAAACCCAACAAAATTATCATCTATTCCAGAGATGAATTAAAACAATACGAAATGCAGCAACAGTTTAATGCGCCCTGTATGCGTTATTTGATAGGCGATGTGCGGGATCAGGAACGCTTAATTCGTGCCATGCGTGGTGTCGATTATGTCATTCATGCCGCAGCGCTGAAGCAAGTCCCAGCTGCCGAATACAACCCAATGGAATGCATTAAAACCAATATCAATGGCGCCGAGCATGTAATTAATGCAGCCATTGAAAATAACGTTGAAAAAGTCATAGCACTTTCGACAGATAAGGCAGCAAATCCTATCAACCTATACGGCGCCACCAAACTTGCATCAGACAAGCTCTTTGTTGCAGCTAATAATATTTCTGGTGGCAGCAAACCACGCTTTTCCGTAGTGCGTTATGGCAATGTGGTTGGCTCTCGTGGATCCGTAGTACCGTTTTTTGAGCAGCTAAAACAAAAAGGCGCAGACCATATCCCCTTAACTCATCTGGAGATGACTCGCTTTTGGATCAGTCTGCAGCAGGGCGTCGATTTTGTGTTAAAGAATTTCGAACGTATGCTGGGTGGAGAAATTTTCGTACCCAAAATACCATCAATCCGTATTGTTGATTTAGCCAAATCTATAGCGCCGCATTTACCTATCAAAGAAGTAGGCATTCGTCCTGGTGAAAAGCTACATGAGATGATGTGCCCAGGTGATATGTCGTATAACACTTATGAATACGATGACCATTATGTGATAGCTCCCTCTATCCAATTCTCCAACAGAAGCAATAACTTCACCGTCAATGCCCTAAAAGAAAAGGGCAAACTGGTTCAGCCAGGATTTGAGTATGTATCGGATAAAAACCCGCACTTTTTAACCCTCGAAGAGCTGGAAAGTTTCAACAGAGACGCGATGTTATGATCCCTTATGGCAGACAGTCGATAAGTGAAGAGGATATTCAAGCCGTCGTCGATACGCTCAAATCTGACTTTCTGACCCAAGGTCCTGCTGTGCCAGCCTTTGAACACGCGCTTGCCAGTTATTGTAAAGTGCCTTATGCAGTAGCAGTCAATAGCGCCACCTCGGCTTTACATATCGCTTGTCTGGCATTAGATGTCAAAGCGGGTGACAGAGTCTGGACCAGCCCTATCAGTTTTGTTGCTTCCGCCAACTGTGCTTTGTATTGTGGGGCCAAAGTTGATTTTGTCGATGTGGAACCTGACACCGGGCTGATTTCGGTCAGAGCTTTAGCCGCAAAATTACAACAAGCAGCGGCCAACAATACCTTACCTAAAGTACTTATTTCTGTGCATCTGGCGGGACATAGCTGTGCTATGCAACAGATTTCGACGCTATGTAAACCCTATGGTATTCGTATTATTGAAGATGCCTCTCATGCCATTGGCGGGCGCTATTTACAGCAAAAGATTGGCAGTTGCCAATTCAGTGATATCACTGTCTTTAGCTTTCATCCGGTAAAAATCATTACTACAGCCGAAGGCGGTATGGCGTTGACTAAAGACTTAACTTTGGCTGCCCGCATGCAGCTATTGCGCAGCCATGGTATTACCCGCAATACGGACGATATGACCGAAGTCAGCCATGGACCCTGGTACTATCAGCAAGTCGAATTAGGCCTGAATTACCGCATGACCGACCTTCAGGCCGCCTTGGGTTTAAGTCAGCTGAAACAGCTGGATGCTTTTGTGGCAAAGCGCCTTGAAGCCGTTGCCCGTTACCGCAACTTATTGCAAAACTTACCGCTGGATTTGCCAGAGGAATGCCCGGCAGGACAATCCGCCTGGCATCTGTATATTATTCAATTACATGATGAAAACCGCCGTTTAGCTGTATTTGAAGCACTGCGCAGCGCTGGTATTGGCGTCAATGTGCATTACATTCCTATTCATACCCAGCCTTATTATCAAAATTTGGGGTTCCAGTGGGGAGATTTTCCGCATGCTGAATCTTTTTACAGCAGGATTATTAGCCTGCCTTTATACGCTGACTTAACAGCTGAGCAGCAGCAACAAGTAGCTGTGGCGTTGCAGGACGCCTGTAAGGAGTAACGGATGCGACTGGCCATTATTCCGGCACGCGGCGGCAGTAAACGTATTCCGCGTAAAAACATTAAAGACTTTAACGGCAAAGCTATGATTGGCTGGTCTATTGAAGCCGCTTTGTTATCCGGCGTTTTTGATGAAGTGTGGGTATCGACCGATGATGCAGAAATTGCAGCTGTGGCGCAAAGTTTTGGTGCCAAAGTTCCTTTTATCCGCCCTGCTGAATTATCTGATGATCACACAGGCACCTCAGCCGTAGTGCATCATGCAATCAGCTGGGCACTTCAACAACAACTTCCCCTTGAATTAGTTGCCTGTATTTATGCCACAGCCCCCTTGCTTCAGCCACAGATGCTAAAAGAGGCCATGCTCCAATTACAACAAGATCCCGCTTTGGACTATGTCTTCTCAGGCTGTCGTTTTAGTTTTCCTATTCAGCGCGCTTTGTACCGCACCGAACAAGGCCGAGTTCAGCCTGTAGACCCTGCTTCTATTCCAAAACGCTCACAGGATTTGCCTGAAACCTTTCACGATGCCGGCCAGTTTTATTGTGGCCGCACTCAAAGTTGGTTGGACGCAAAACCAGTGTTTTCAGAAAGCTCTTATTTGTATGAACTGCCACAGCATTTAGTGCAAGATATAGACACAGCAGACGACTGGCTTCGTGCAGAGTTGTTGCATCAATTACTACAGCAACAGCTATTAAGGCAGCCATGACAGTCCGCAGAACAGCGCTATTTCGGGTCGATGCATCCGCAGAGATAGGTTCAGGCCATCTGATGCGTTGCCTGACCTTAGCTAAAGCCTTGCAGCAATCGAACTGGCAAGTACAGTTTGCCTGTCGGGCACATTCGGGTCATTTAATTAAGTGGCTACAGGACCAGAGTTTTGACGTTATTACACTAAAACAGCCTCCAGAGACCCAAGCAACAGGTTATGCTGCATGGTTAGGCGTAACAGAAGAGCAGGATGCGGAGGAGCTTAATGAGCAACTACCAGCGGCTGTTGATCTGCTGGTAATTGATCACTACGGCTTGTCCAAAACATTTGAACTGGCCATGACGGGCTTTTATCGAAAGCTTTTGGTGATTGATGATTTGGCCAACAGAGCGCATCAGTGCGATTATTTGCTGGATCAAAACCTCTATCCACAGCTGCACAGTCGCTACGACAAGCTAGTCAATAAAGAGGCTCAACAATGGTTAGGCCCGTCTTATGTATTGCTGCGACCGGAATTTGCTCAGTTTCTGCGTGTAGTGGACACAAATACGTTGCAGTTTTTAGTCTTTTATGGCGGCACAGACGAGCTGAATTTAACCAGTCTGACGATAAAGGCCTTACAACAACTTCAGAAAACTGACTTTGCTGCCGATATAGTGATAGGACTTGCCAATCCACATAGGGTTGAGGTTGAAGAACGTTGCGCTGAAGATGCTCGTTTTAGCCTGCATATTCAAACACCCCATATGGCGGAATTAATGAGTAAGGCCAGCTTAATGATAGGAGCCGGAGGTTCCACTCATTGGGAGCGCTGTGCTTTGGCATTACCAGCTTTAGTAGTGACTTTGGAAGAAAATCAGCTCGCCAGCACTTTATCTCTGGTCGAAGCCGGTGTCTGTGGTTATCTTGGACAAGGGCAAGATTTAACAGCAGTTCAATTAACCAGAGCTGTGCAACGGCTACTGGAGAATCCACAGCAGTTGCAACAAATGTCAGACAATGCCAGACAACTGGTGCCACAAGGCGGCGGTTGCGCTGCGATTGTAGAGCGACTTAACACAGAATTTCAGGCCCTGAATTAAGGCCGCAGTAGTACAGGAAAACACAGATGAGCAAAGCAGCTTTTCAGGATATTCAGTTAGGCCAGCATACTGTAGGTCCTTCTCATCCACCTTTGATTATTGCGGAGCTGTCCGGCAATCATGATCAGTCGCTGGATAAAGCGCTGGCGATGGTAGATGCAGCAGCTGCAGCCGGCGCTCAGGCCATTAAGTTACAAACCTACACAGCCGACACCATGACGCTGGATATAGACACAGGCGAGTTTTATATCGAAGATAAAAACAGCCTCTGGCACGGCACTACCTTGTATAAGCTGTATCAGATTGCCTACACACCATGGGACTGGCATCAAGCTATTTTTGAGCGGGCCAAAAGCCATGGCATGCTGGCTTTTAGCACCCCTTTTGACTTAACCGCAGTGGATTTTTTAGAATCTCTGGATGTGCCTTGTTATAAAATTGCCTCTTTTGAAAACAGCGACCACGCGTTATTGGCAGCTGTTGCCAAAACTGGCAAACCAGTAATTATGTCAACAGGTATGGCTACACAAACTGAATTGTCAGAATCAGTCGCTGTATTACGTGCCAACGGCTGCCAACAGTTGATTTTATTAAAATGCACCAGCCATTACCCGGCAGACCCAGTTGACGCCAATCTGGCTACCATCCCCCATATGGCTACTTTATTTGATTGCCAGGTAGGATTATCTGACCATACAGCTGGCATTGGTGTTGCAGTCGCAAGTGTAGTTTTGGGTGCAACCGTGATTGAAAAACACTTTGTTCTGGATCGAGCTGAAGGTGGAGTCGATGCAGAGTTCTCGCTTGAGCCGGAAGAATTTAGTGCCCTGGTCAAGGAATGCAAACGCACTGCAGTTGCTCTGGGGAAAGTGACTTATGGTGGCACAGAAAAAGAACAAGCGTCACGCAAGTTCCGCCGTTCGCTGTACATCGCCGAAGATATGCAGGCTGGCGATATGTTCACACCGCAAAACCTGCGTTCCATCCGCCCTGGACTTGGACTGGAGCCGAAATATCTGCCAATGCTACTGGGTAAACCCATTAAAAAATCAGCGAAAAAAGGTACTGCAATGAGCTGGGAGTATTTGTAAGTTTATGACTGGCATCAAAACTTATCCGATAAGCCATTTTAGCGCTTTAACCGCTGCAGATTTAGAAAGAGTATGGGGCTGGCGTAACCAGAGTGAAATTCGGCGCAATATGCACAATGATGCCCCTATCAGTTGGGAAGAACATTTAAGTTGGTTTGATAAGCTGCAATCTGATGAAAGCCGGCAAGTATTTATCTTTAAACAGAACGCTCGACCTATAGGCGTATTAAACTTCAGCCAACGCAGTCAGGGAGTGATCGAATGGGGCTGTTATCTCGGCGAAACCGATGTCTGGCCAGGTTCAGGTTTATTGCTTGAAATTGCAGCGCTGGACTATGCCGCCACTCAAATCGAGCTAAGCAGTCTTTATGCCGAAGTGTTATCCTTTAACCAAAGTGTCGTAAGGATGCATGTATTTTTTGGCTATCAGCCCCTGCCAGACCGACCGGGTCAAATGCGTAACGATGAACCTTATGTGGTTAATGTTTTCAGCTATGAACTTGATGAATGGCGGAAAAATCGCACTAGGGTATTGGCGAGATTGCCCAAACAAATCTGTGCTGCCGCCGATCTTATTCAATTTACTTAATGGGCTGATTGATACCGTGAAACTGGAACAAACTATCCGTAATACTCTGGCTCAGGTAGCCACTATCGCCAACTGCAAGCTGATAGCTGATATCACCGATGACACAGTACTGCTTCAAAGTGGTCTTGATTCTCTTGGCTTTGCCATGCTGGTCGCCCAATTGGAAGAAGATCTGGGCATTGACCCCTTCAGCCAAATGCAGATTGCTGTTTATCCGCGCACCTTTGCCGAATTCGTTACTATTTATCGTCAGGCACAGCAGGACGGGAACGAATAGATAATGGATCTGCTGCAACAATTACAGCAAGCAAATTACAGTGATACAGCACTGACCAGTGGCGAACCGGTCAGCTACCAGCGACTCATTGCAGGCGCCTTAGCAATACGTCAGCAGTATCCACAGTTACAGCAACAGGCAATAGCTTTACACTACACGACTCTGCCACAGTTTCTTATGGCACTGTTGGCATTTGATGGCTGGAGCAGCGCCTTGTATCTGTTACCTGAAACTGATCTGGATTTACCGGAGCTGGTTCAACACTGGCCCAGTGAAACCTCAGTTAAACAGCGCTCTGCAATGCACTCAACTGTCGGTAGCCAGGAAACCCGCTGGTATCTGGCAACTTCGGGCACTACCGGAACACCTAAATGGATTGCACATACTTTTGCCAGCTTAAGCCGCGCGGTAAAGATATCGGTTGATCAAAGCACGCTGCATTGGGGACTATGTTATCAACCCACCCGCTTTGCCGGTTTGCAGGTATTGCTGCAAAGTATGATGTCTGGAGCCTGTATCAGCGATTGCAGCAGTGGTGATGCAGAACAGCGTATAGAGATGATGTTAAGTTCAGGTGTTACAGCATTGTCAGCAACACCTTCGTTATGGCGTCAATTGCTGATGACAGGTCGCTTGCATCAACTCCCCCTTATCCAATTGACACTAGGTGGCGAAATTGCCGATCAGGCTTTGCTGAACAAGCTATCTGCTTTGTTTCCTTACGCCCGTATATTACATATTTATGCTTCGACAGAAGTAGGCGTGGGCTTTGCTGTTTCTGATCAACAGGCTGGTTTTCCGCTAAGCTGGTTAGGTACCAATCATAGTGGCCTGGCATTTAAAATTGACGGACAACAACACCTTTGGCTAAAACCTCCTCACACGCCAGATAGCAACCTCGCCAAACGTCTTGATAGCGAAGGTTATCTGGATACCGGAGATCTGGTTCATATTCAAGGTGATCGCGTACAATTTCTGGGCCGTGACAGTGGCGTCATTAATGTTGGTGGCAATAAAGTACACCCTGAACAGGTAGAGCAGGTTTTATTGCAAATAGCGGATGTATTACAGGCCAAAGTCTACGCCAGAGCCAGCAGTGTGCTTGGCCAGTTGGTGGTGGCGGATATTGTTGTGGTCGCTAACGCTGATCGGTCGAAACTGCAACCCTTACTATTTGAACATTGTCAGCAGCAACTGGAACGCTACCAGATCCCCACCCGATTTAACTTTGTTGGCAGCTTAAGCACGAATGCCACTGGCAAATTGAGCAGAAAGGAGCCTCATGGCTAAGTTAGTGATTGTTACCGGCGCCAGCCGAGGTCTGGGGTTAGCTATTTGCCGCCAACTACTTGCTGCAGGTTATGAAGTACTTGCAGTTGCCCGTACCTTTTCGAACGAATTGCAACAACTGCAGCTGCATAACGATAAAAGACTGCATTTTACTGCTGTAGATCTGGCCGACCTGGAACAGCTGCCAACCCTTTGCGGCGCGCTGGTAAAACAATACGGTCGTCCTTATGCGCTGATTAACAATGCAGCAGTCGGGTATGACGGTGTGCTGGCAACCATGCACAACAGTGAAATCTCCAGTCTGCTAAATATTAACGTGCAGGCCCCTATTCTGCTCAGCAAATATCTGTCAAGGCCAATGCTGCTAAATCAGAGCGGACGTATCATTAATATTTCATCTATTATCGCCCGAACTGGTTTTAATGGATTAAGTGTGTACGCCGCGAGTAAAGCCGCACTGGAAGGTTTCAGCAAATCGCTGGCGCGAGAAGTTGGCAAAGCTGGTATTACCGTGAATTGCGTTGCGCCCGGCTATATGCAAACTGACATGACCAATAGCCTGCAAGGCGATAAGCTGGAAAGCGTCAAACGCCGCAGCCCACTGGGCAGGCTGGCGACTACGGATGATGCTGCTGGCGCAGTATTGTATTTGCTTAGCGAGCAGGCTGCTGCTATCACTGGTACAGTGATTACTGTGGATGCTGGTAGTACGGCTTAATGAAAGCAGAAAATTTGCTGATATGTTGTCGAGTATCTTTTTGTTTTTGATAAGCTATCAATAATTTAACTTGATCAACGTTTTTATCTGCAGGCATTTTCACGTATTGATGACATCGTCACAGAATTTCCTCACTGTGATGAGAAAAACACTGTTCTATTGTCATTCTCTGCGGATTTTGTAAAGGGCCGCAATTTGACATTAGTCTACTTAGAGCATGGCTAAATGTTAGTTACTGAGTCAGGCAAATAACGTTAAAGTAGCAAATAAATGGGTCGATAACCTGACATCGCTCTTTAATTTGTCGGATTCGGGCAATAATACTACGAAGCAGGACATACTTATAATGCAACAGATACATATATGGCACAGGTAGTAAGGCTCTGAAATTCTTACCGGCTTTACTGCTCAAATACCAAGTTCTTGGTTTCCTCGATAGCGATATTACAAAAAAAAGCCACTATCTTTTAGGGCTAAGAATTCATCACATTAACAGAACTGAAAGGCATGGATCACAAACATATTGTTATCGTCAGTACTTACATTAATGAAATATACTGGGACTTATCTGATACAGGTATAGGAACAGAACTGCGGTAGAAAATCTGCCCGCAAAAATAGCTCTAGCAGAGCTAGTATACTCACCTTGAAGGACAGTATCGTCAACAAAATGCAGCACCTTCTCTGCAAGATCTTTTTCAAAAAAAGCATCTGGAAAATGCCCTGGTAAGCAATAATATCTAAATAAATCCCTCCGCTACCGCGGACACATTAGGCAGAGGTAAGCACTTACAATGAATGATTTAAAGCAGTTTCTTTTAGAAAAAATAACCGAAGATGGTACAAAACATTTTGGCCTTAAAGATCAGAGCTATCTTCTGTATGTGGCGAGTAATTGGCATGATGATCATGCAGATAACGGGCGCTGGAAAGAAGTCGAGTCGCATCAGGATCACAACGGGAAAATACTAGATATGGCGGCAGGCGTCGGTACATTTGTACTGTATGGTCTTCACAAAGGTTATGATGTGTACGGGGTCGAACCAGAAACATGGAAACTGGACTATATCAAAAGAAAGGTCAAAGCCAATAATTATCCTTATTGGTACAACGAAAGGATAGTGCAGGGTGTAGGTGAAGCCCTGCCATTTCCAGATAACTATTTCGATTATGTGACATCTTATCAGACACTGGAACATGTCCAGGACGTAGGGAAATGTATAGATGAAATGCTCAGGGTATTAAAGCCTGGCGGGAAGCTTAAACTGCAGGCACCTGACTATAGAAGCTGGTACGAACCTCATTACCTGCTGCCATTTATGCCGAAGATGAATCTAAGGCTTGCCAGAATCTATTTAACGCTTTTACGCCGTCCCACCTCTGGCCTAGCCACTCTGAAGTGGACCACTACTCCAAACCTACTGCAACATATCAGCCAGCATCAGGATGTAAGTTTTATCGATCTGACGAAGCTATACACTCAACGAAAAATCAAGAAAATCCAAAGTGATTATGCGGTACCCGCGCTACTGGCAAAATTAATTTATGCATTGCAACAAACGAGATTTTTATTCAGACAAGAAAGACAAATAAACTTAGTGATTAATAAGTCCATCAACTCAGGCATGCCATAACTTAAACACAAAGTGCAGAGCGCAAGCTCGACCATAATCAAAACTCAAGGATTCATTAGTAAATTATCCAAGATAGAACATACCCGCTCTTGTTGTGTTTGGCTTATTCCAATCCACAGAGGTAAACGGATAAGCTGCGCTGACAAGGCGTCAGTATTGGTCATATTTCCATGCACACGCCCCAGCTGCTGTCCGGCAGGGGAAGAGTGTAACGGGACATAGTGAAATACAGTATTGATTTGCTGTGCTTTTAATCCGTCCATAACAGACTGTCTATCTTTCTGCTCAGGCAGCAGAATATAATACATATGAGCGTTATGCTGACACTCAGTTGGTATTATTGGTCGGCGCAACAATCCTAACGCTTCCAGTGGGGCCAACAATTCATGATAGTAATTCCAGGCAGATAGTCGAGTTTGCGTGATGCTTTCAGCCTCTTGTAACTGAGCCCATAAAAACGCCGCGATTAATTCACCCGGTAAAAATGAAGACCCAGCACTCTGCCAGGTGTATTTATCGACTTCGCCACGGAAAAAGCGACTACGGTCAGTGCCTTTTTCACGGATAATTTCAGCTTGTCGCACAAAATCTGGTCTGTTTACTAGTAAAGCCCCTCCCTCGCCGGAAATCACATTTTTAGTTTCATGGAAGCTATAAGCACCAAGATCACCGATACCGCCTAAAGCTCTGCCCTTGTATTTTGACATCACGCCTTGAGCTGCATCCTCAACAACGAAAAGGTCGTGCTTCCTTGCGATCGCCATAATCTCATCCATCTCACAAGCAACCCCAGCGTAATGTACGGGAACTATCGCTTTGGTACGAAAAGTGATTGCAGCTTCGATACGTTTTTCATTAATATTGAGCGTGTCAGGCCTGATATCAACAAAAATAGGAATTGCACCGCGCAATACAAAGGCATTGGCTGTAGAAACAAAAGTGTAAGACGGCATAATGACTTCATCACCAGGCTGGATGTTCAGTAGTAAAGCCGCCATTTCTAGGGCCGCAGTACATGAGTGTGTGAGTAGCGCCCTGCTACAGCCAGAATTTTGCTCCATCCAATGATGGCAATTCGCCGTAAAGTCACCATCTCCAGCCAAGCGTCCCATTTCGTGAGCTCTACTTATATAGTAAAGCTCTTTTCCAGTGATGTAGGGTTTGTTAAACAAGATCTGCATATCATATATCCTTACATATTAATATCAGAGGCTGCATTAAAACATGAGCATGAAAGATGCAAAACATATCCAAACTATACACCAGTCTTCGTCGCTATTGTTTTTTCAGTTTTTCTTATGAAGGCAACTTGCGATGTTAATTTAGCGTTAAAAAAAGAATAAAACGAATAGTCCGTCGATGATATTTGCCGGCGCCTGCAATTACGTGTAAGTAAGTACAGCTAGACCAAAACCAGTACGGCCATACCCATTACCGTTGTACAGCATATAAGTATTATTTTTATGCATGAAAACAAAAGGATACTCAATCATTTCAGCATCCCAGCCGAGATCGGACACCGTAATACCACTTTGTTGTAGTGCCAGTTGCCAACCATCACCATCATTATAGGCGTAACCAATACGGTAACTTTGGCCCTGCCCACTTCTATACGAAAACCACATATCAAAACCGCCAGAGCTGTGTTGTATAACTGTCGGTCGCGAGAAGGCCTGTGCAAAATTTAGCTTATAAGGTACTGCCAACCCCATCTTGCGCCAATTTGTGCCATCAGTCGACACTGCATGTTTAATCACATGTACCATCTCACCATTGCCACCATCCCAGCTTAATGTTGAGCCATACCACATATCGTAATGCTCCGGTCCTGTCTGCGTTATCCAAGGATAAGATAAACTGATGGGGTCGACAGAATCTGCATCAAGCATAGGCTCCTCCTGAGCCAGCTTTAGGCTATAATCAGACATAATGCTCAGCTTGCCAATATCACCGCGCCAGTGGTCGTTAGCAGGATTCTGCCACCCCATAAAAAGGATGTAACACCTAGAACCCACCTTGTAGCAATTGCCTATGCTAACACCGTCGGCATAAAAACTTCCTGGTGGGCCATGCAAAAAGAAAGGCTCGTCATGATCAGTGATAACAACCTGACGAACAATATCAATATCAACAGCCCCCACAGATGAGCGGTTTTGATCATCTCTACCACTATAATAGATCCGGAATACATCATCCTGCAGGTGAACAGCTAGCGGATTAGCAGCATGGCTGACAAGTTTTTTATGCCGCATTTTATCCAATGGGCTATATAGCAAACCAAGTTTCTTCCATACCGGTTGACGCTTCATATTTTTCGCAGCCCAGAGCTTGGTCTTGCAGCGCGTTCTGTTGCCAAGCCTTTATAAACACCATCAGCTTCAGCATCTCCCAGTAGCAAAGCGCCAGCACCTACAACACAGCGTTCACCAATGCTTATGTGATCACGTAATGTGGCATTAACACCGATAAAGCACTGCTCACCAATAATAACACCTCCCGATACCACAATATGCGATGCTAAAAATGTGTGATCGCGGATAACAGAATGATGACCAATATGATTACCGCTCCAAAGCGTAATGTTGTTACCAATCTCAACAAACGGTTGAATGGTGTTATCTTCAAGAATGAAACAGTTTTCGCCGATCTTCCAGTTATTTAATACTGTCGCTTTACTACTAATGTAACTTGCAAGCATATAACCAAAGCTTTTAACCATTAAATATTTTTCTTTTCTAATTGAGTTAAGTTTGGAATAACTAAGCGCCACAAAGATACTAACATCATTAGCACTGTATACAGATTGCAGCATTTCGAAAGCAATAACAGGTAAACCGCAGAAGGTGTCTTCAGTTTTATACTCCCTATCAACGGTAAAGGCGACGACTTCATAGTCACTATCTTCAGTAAAATAATAATGTGCAAGTTGCGCTATATCTCCGGAGCCAAATATCACCAGTTTTTTTTTCATGATTTCCTCACAAGGATAGTAAATTCAAACAGGTTATAATCATGGAGTAAAGCTACATTACGGCTGAAGTTCTCTTTACAAAACTGAAACATATAGCAAGGGTCTGCATAGTAAAGGTCATCTCTCATTTTCTCTTTATCAGAAAATGAAGTTAAACAATTAAAAGCGAAACCTTTAGCACTGTAACTATTCATCTGGCGCAATGTACTTAGGATATATGAATGCCAATCAGATTCTTTATTAGCAAATTTCACATTAAATATGCCACTAGCTACACTATAATCAGCCATCTCATCAGGGATGCTTAAATGAAAAAAACTAGCATTTTGGCAATTCGCGAATCGCCGCTTCGCCGCTTCAATCATATCTGCAGAAACGTCAACACCACGATATTCCAGCGTTTTATATGTCGCTTGAAGATACTCATAAAGAGCTCCGTAGCCGCAACCGATATCATTTATACTAAAGTACTGAGGATGATTGACTAGCTGCATCAGCTTTTCAAAACGCAGATACTGGCCTTCGCTTCCATTCCAGTCCACACCTTGCGGCGTTTCACCGTGCCGATTGAGTTTTTCGCTGTAATACTCAGATATTTGGCTGACAATAGTATTCTTCATCTTTTCCTTCCAGAGCAAACGCTACTCAGACTCAAGCTTTAAGTAATCTATCGCTGCACGGCCACAGTTAAACAGTAAATCTAAAATACTCACATGAGGATCGAAATCCCCCCAAAGCTGCTCGTAAGGCTTCATGTAGCTATAATCGGCCCATTGCAAATGAATGTTTTCCTTTTGAAATACTGCCTCATCAATATAACCTCTAGCTGCAGGACCAGACATATAAACTTGAGCTCCAGCTTGACGACATAAGTCGGCTAATCGCTCAGATTTTCCATCAACTAAATCATAGTCTGACGATTGTGAAATATACGTGGTGATATTCAGATAACAACAAATGGCATTAATAAACTGCTTGTTAATTTCAGAAAGCATAAATGCATCACTAGATAAATATAATGGCTCCAGCCAGCCTGACACGTCAGAAAAGTATTTTGACTTCCCATAGCTCTGCACTATCGTTTGCCAGTGTTGTTTTCTCCAGTTTTGCCCCGCGACCTTAGTTTCGCAAATTCTCTGATGAAATTTACCTTTTACATCAACCGGAATTGTCAACCAACATGAGCCTTGGTTGGTTTTTATTCTATTTCTGTTGCGCCAATCACGACGAGTATATTGCATTTCATCGTACAAAATAAACTCATCTACCGATGCAATAATGCCAAAATAGCCTCGCCATGGAACATAATTAGACTGTATTATTGCAACTTTTTTCATTTCAAAAGATCCATGATGATAAACTTCGAACTAGGGCGGACTCAGAGTAATTTTTTGAAATCAAATCGGCATTACGCGATCCAACATCTTTATCTATTAATGAAAGCTCTATAGCCGAAGAATCATATAATGTAATACCCATGTTACTCAAAACATGATAAAGACTTGAATTTACATTCATAAAAACTTTTTTACCAAAGCCAAGAAGCTGTATAATAACACCAAATGCTTGTTGCCTCTCGTGATCAAAAATAGCGATATCGACTTTATTAAGAAATCTTAAATATTCTTCGTAATGCATAAAACTTGTAATTGGGGTGAATGAGTATCCAAAAACTCTCTCTCCTTCCTCTGTTATCTTTTTAGTATATTCTTTATCCCCATACGAGAGGGGGCAATAAATATGAATATTGTCGTTATGAGTAGAGCGTTGAATTCGGTTAAATATTTCAAGATGATTGTTTGTAGCAGTAGCAGAGTTTCCGACAAGAACTAAGATTCGAGCGTCAGCTTCGCCGAAGGACTGCAATTTGCCATTAAAAATGTTTGAAGTATAGCAAACACAAGGAATATGCTTTCCTATTGCTTTGTACTCTCGATAAACCAGCTCAACGTCTTTGGTTGCAGAGGTAATGAGATTAGCAATACGTTGAATTACTTCATGCCGGTTTCGACTATGTGTAGAGGGAAAGTAGAAATCGCCCCCCCACATAATCCAATAGCTTTTCTGACAAAATTCAGGCTCGCTCAAAAGTAATAGGTCAACCTTGTCTCGCCACAGGCCATGCAAAATTATCTTCCTAGCCTGTCGCATATATCCAGATAGAGTTACGAAAATATCATGATCTGTATGTAAAAATTCAACTTCATGTTCAGGCGTTAAACCAAAAAGGTACTTTTCGCTGGTGACAAATACATACTTATGCTCCCCCCGTCCAAAATTTTTATCAACAAATTCAATAAAGGGAGGAAGAAATTTTTCCAAAATCATAACATGTAAAATCATTTTAATATTATCCCCTCATTGAAGTGAATAACAACAGGCAATACGGCCAGCTTCAACCGCTGATTTAACTAGATCACCACCCACAATTACAGAATATCCTTGAACTATTTGGTAAGAAAAATCAAAGTCATTACCGGTATAATATAAAACTTCTGTATTTGCTAGGCATAAATGACTTAACTTGTCATTTAGCGCAGTAAGATCTCCTCGAACAACGCAGTAATTTTCGTTTAATGGAATAATACACTTTGGAATTTTAATTTTTTTACCTAAAGCCAATTTACAAACTAAATCTAGATGAGCACCAGCAACACGTATCGCAATTTTCAAGGTAAAAGCATCAGAGGGAACACCAATAGATATGTCCTGTGTACGGCTATATATATTTCGAAAAACAATCTCTCCTTGCGCATCTAAAAGCCAAATATCTAATAACGCTAAGGAGGAGCTTGACTCAAACAAAAAATGGACATGACTTTTGTGCTGAACATCAAACTCATTGGCGAAATTAATGTATCCGTGCTGCTCAGCCATGAGATAGGATTGAATGTACAAGGTATCAGCCTCAAGGCGGCAAGTAAGTTCGACCCGATTTACCTTCGGCTCTATAAATGCAACGGTATGTTCGAACGACTCTAGGGTAATTCGTTCATATCCAGCTTGTAGATTTAATGCTGCAATAATGCCTTCTGTTGGAAGAACAGAGCTGAGTACAATGGATTCAATGAAAGAAATGGCATTTTGACTAGTAAGCCCTTCGAGAGCAGCAGAACAATGCTTGGGTTGATATTCAACAATATTGTTGGCAATAAAGCGCCTCTGACTGTTGAATAGTACATCTAAAGCTCGAGAATAGTTACTAAGCACAGGGGTGGAGCAAGCTAAACTTTCAATCACTCTGCGAGCGAACATAGTTTGCCCATTCTGCACAGTGTTTAAATTGATACAATATTGGTAGTCTTGATAGACAGAAACCATTTCACCAGGCTCAACTTTGCCTTTGATAAATTGGCTGTATTGATCTGGGAATTCCAGATCTTTTTGACCGGTACCATAATTTCGGTCATAAATACTAATTGATGTATTCTGCCCTTCAAGGTAGGCTACTATTTGATCAAAAGCGATATTTCGGTCTGGAAACTTTTTATAGTAAGTGCCAGCAAAAAAATAGCCTGATTTATTTTTAACAGTCTTTGCTGTGTACTTATTCTCGTTGTAAAAAAAAGGCAGCACAAAACAGCGACTTCTCGGATACCTTGTAGCATAATCGCCGACACAATCTAACTCAGTACTAAAAATAAAGTCGAACCAGCCTGCTATATCGCAGCGCTCAGTAAAATCATCAAAATGTACAGGGTCTTCTTTGTTCCAGAATACGGTCGGGATAGCATGCTGCTTACAGAATTCAACTAGTTGTTGCAGTTTTCTGCTTTTTGCACCGAACAAACCTCGCCAGGAGCCATTCACCCCATTCCAAACCGATTCTACAAAAAGTAAGTTTGGCTTGAACTGTTCAATCAACTCTAAAGAATCATGAAAATCAACCTGATAGAGCAGCCAATGATCTTTTAAATTCTCTAGAGTAAATTCATCTACAATAACTGCTGCTTTATTTTTCATAATCAGGTCACTAATTAGCTATAACATCCACTTAAGCTATTACCATAAAATCATGCCATTCGACTAATCCAAAATCTGTCAGTTGCTGCACTAACTGTAATCTGACGGGCTGTGCAGCAATTAATATTCTTTGCTGAAGGCAATCCCTGAGGGCTTTAACTGGAAGCAACTGTCCGTTCACCAAAACATCGGGCTTGGTTGTCTGCTCGATAAAATTCGTAACCTGAATTCCTTGTGCAGTCAGAACCTGGTGCATACAACGGGCTAATCCACCACTACCATAAATAGCAAGCGATGCCCTCCCGCCCAACAACTGAAGAATACGTTCTTTTTTAAGCTCAAACAGGTAACTGAACCAGCTGTATAAGCGTTCTGTTGTTAAGCCCGCTGTAACTGAGCTATTGCTCAATCGCATCTTTACCAAATACTCAGGAAGACAATCCATCCGATAACCGTGCCGATGGAGCTGGTAAAACAGAGCATAGTCTTCACACAAACGCTGATCAGGATAACCAACGGCTTTTATCGCATCAGTTCTGGCACAATAAGTTGTATGCTCCACGCAAAGCCAGCGTGGTAAATTCTCACGGATCAGTGCCTCGGTATTGATTTTATTGATTTCACAGGCATCTCGCTGACGGGAAATAAAGCGTTCGCTCGCAGCCACTTCGGGTGAATCGGCGAAATACTCAAAGTATGACTTGACCAGACTAATTGCCGGGTTGCTCATTAAAAAACTAAGCTGTCTTGTGAACCTTTCAGGGTGGCTTAAATCATCAGAATCAACTTTTATAACATAGGGAGTATGCACATACTCAATTGCCTCCTTAAGCGAATAACCTACTCCTTTATTTTCCGAACGGCAAAACAACCTTATCCTTGAATCATTATATTTTTTGATAATATCAACGGTATTGTCTGTTGAACCATCGTCCACAATAACAAAATCAAAGTTACTAAGGGATTGGTTTAACACGCTATTAATGGTATCCACGACATACTGAGAACTGTTGTAGGTTGTCATTAAAGCTGTTAGCTGCGAAGAATACACAGTTACACCTTTATTTTTTTGACTATAGCAATACCAAAATTAGCAGGGGCTGTTATTACTTCAATAAATTGATATTCTTCAGGGGTATTAATAATGAAATTATCAAGAACAAATCTAGGCCCCTCATGAGCGCAATGCTTTGGAAAAATATCATGGAAAATAATATAACCGCCAACTGCTACACGTGGTGCGTACAATTCAAAATCAGCTCTACATCCATCAATACTGTGGTCACCATCTATAAATAACAGATCTATTTCATCATGACCAAGCCATGAGTCAAAATTACTTGCTGCACGTTTAGAGTCAGATTCTATCAAATGAATAATATCTGAAAATCCCGCACGCTCAACAGAGTCAGCAATAACGGACTTAGGATCAACAATGCATGAGTAATGAAATGGTGGCCAAGGAAACTTTGGTACATAGGTATCAATAGCGAACAACCGGCCTCTTAAATTAGAACATGCCATACCTGCTGCCAACCACAACGTTGATATGCCAATAAAACAACCAATCTCAACAACTGTTTTCGCAGAAATATTTGCTAATATTGCTTTTAACAATTCTCCTTGAGCTGGAGATAAAGACGCAGGATTAGCAACTGGCATTTGATAAAGCTTTTTTAAAGTCACCAACCAGCGAACATTTGATAAATCCATATAGTCGGGAAGCATATAACACTTATTTGAAGTAATGTTTCTTTTAACCCTATAGTTTTCAAGAAAAGTATCGATGTCTTCCTGCGTAAGCCAATGTTCCCGTTGTTCATCCTTGATAGAGGCATCAATTAGTGATTTTACCTCAGCATCGCTCAAGTCTAAGTCACGAGTAAATCTAGAAAGCTTCACTTTTTTATTTTGCATATTGGCTGTCATTTTTTATATGTTGATTAAATAATTGCAAAGCATTCGATACAGCATCATCCATATTAAAGTACTTATACTCTGCCAGTCGGCCAAGCGGGATTAGCTGAGGGTATTGAGCTGCCAGCACTTTGTATTGTCCAAACTTTTCTTCATTATCCGCAGTAAATACCGGATAATAAGGTATGTTTTTCTTCGGATCGTTTTTATCGTAATCCTGAGGGTATTCAGTAACAATAGTAGTGCTGCTGCACTGCTCGCCAAGGATATGTTTAAACTCAGTAATACGGGTAAAAGAATCTTCATTTGGATAGTTAACTGTGGTCGAAGTCTGAAAGTATGGAAAATCCAATTGCTTAAACTCAAACTGTAAAGAGCGATAAGGCAGCTCACCAAATTGATAAGAAAACAACTGATCCAGCATTCCCGTATAAATCAACTTGCCTTTAAAAGGCTCCCCGTCCAGCCAAATTTTCCCTTGCGCCAGCTTTAGCCTTTGCAGTGCATTTTGTTGTAATTGAATATCAATGCCTGGCTGCGACAATAATTTACCAATCAGAGCCGTATAACCATCAATAGGAATAGCTTGATATTGATCGTGAAAATACCTGTCGTCACGACTAAGCACTACTGGAACCCTTTCAAGTACCTCTGGTGCTATATCTTCAGCCTTGATGCCCCATTGCCGCATGGTGTAATTAACAAAAATATTCTGATAAATCCAATCAGCCAGTTGACGCAATTCAGGTTCATCAGTCTGCTTTAAACGCAGAATAGATACTTTGCTACCAGCACCATAACGTTGTATTAAAAGCTGCTCCAACTTCTGTGCAGTCTCTGCAGGATACAACCGATACAATGAATTTAAATTAAAGGGTAGCGGTAACAGCATATCACCAACCCTAGCCTGCACTTTGTGCTCGTAAGGCTGCCATTCTGTGAATTGTGACAAATACTGCCAAACATCCGACTTATTTGTGTGAAATAAATGCGGACCATATTGATGAATGCGAATGCCATTGTTATCAGTCTTATCAAAGCAATTACCGGCAAGATGATTACGCTGCTCCAGAACTAACACCTGCCAGCCTAACTGACTGGCAAGTCGCTCAGCCATCACTGCGCCAGAAAAGCCAGCACCAACGACAATAGCATCATAATTACTCATGATGACCATCCCAGCAGTTGTTTTACTTGATCAAGCTGATGACGCTGTTTATAAATAAGGCTATGACGTTCGTCAAAAAACTGAGAGTTTACCGCTGATAATTCTAACATTTGCACAAATAACTCTGGTTCATCTGCTCTCAAAAAATACAATGCAGCAGAAAAATACACATGATTGACACCAAATTGAACAATGTCTTCTGCTACGCCAAACTGCTCACCCAGACGACAGGCTGAAGCCAATTCTTCAGTAACTTTTAATCGACGCTGATGATTCTGTTGTGTCTGTGCACCAAAACTATTGCTATGAATGCGGTAACGCCCCAATACTGCATCCAGTCTATCTATGCTCCCCCCCAATAAACCAACATTCATAATATGCCATGGGAAATCACAAATAATCTTGCAGTCATGCTGTAACGCTTGTGTTAAAGAAGCGTGGCGACGGAACATGACGCTGCTGGCCTGCAAAAAGACTGTATAGCGAATCAAATGAGTAATATCAGCTTGCTGCGGAATATAGTGATAGTTGTAGTAATCTTGGGAATACAACTTCAAACGTTGACCTGTTGCACTATCGAACATATCTGACTCATGATAAACCATGCTGCAACCTGGGTGTTCATCCAGATAATCGACCTGCTGCTGTAACTTTCCTGGTAAGGCGACATCATCGCCATCCACATACGCAATATACTGCCCCTTAGTTGTTTCTAGCAGTCGGCGCATAGTGCCTATTAACCCCAGATTTACCTCATTGCGTAGTACAATCAGGTTACTGAAGGCTGATTGCAGATAACTGATTAAATCGTAGGTATTATCTGGTGAAGCATCGTCACAAACCACAACTTCAAAATCAAAATTTGTCCGCTGGGCAAGAAGACTCAATAAACATTCATGGATGTAAGGTGCTAACTTGTATGCTGGTATTATCACACTAAGCTTCATTGAGCAGCCTCTTTGGATTGTATACTAAAAAAATTACAGATTAGAAAATCTATGACACGCCTGCAAACATTGATGCGACTTCAGTTTTATCGCAAATAAGTGGTCTTGCAACGTAGTCCTCTGCACCTTCATTCAAATAATCTCTCCAGATTGCAAGCACCTTATTAAAAGTCTCAACAAATTTTTGGCTAGATTTCACATCATCACTTATATTAGCTGCTATTTTTGTCAATACACCGGAAATATAATTGGCACTACCATGGAACAAGAAAAAAGTTATATCATCACTAGCAGTACCTTTCGTTCTAAGTAGCTTCCATTGTTCTGATAATAATGTTTTAGCTTCGTGCTGATTATTAATATCCTTCTTTAATAAAGCCAACCACTCTGATATAGTTTGTTTGAAAGCATCAACACTAAAGTCACTTATAATTTGATCAGCAGCAAAATCAGGCATCGTATGAAACGACGATGAAACTAAATCATCAATTAATTGAGATATGCCAGAAACTTGGTGTGTTAAAAGTATATTCTCAGCCTTAAGTGGTGATGTATTTTTTATCTTAACGCCATTACTGCAATTAAATACATAAACTTTTCTACCGACGTTATCAATAGCTTGCTCAAGCAGCTTTCTAGACACATCGAATTCAGGTTTGGTGTATACAAATGACTCAAAATTACCTGGTGAAGGAATACCACCTCCATGGTGGACTTGATAGTCATATATCTCTTCACCATTATTTTTGTAATAAGCAGAGTGTTTAGAATGATGCTGCTTAATATCTGTAAAGCCAAGATCAACACCAAACAAGTAAAATAACTCAAATCCCCATTTCAAGCAGTAATTTAAAACTAAATTAGTTACTGTAGGGTATGCGTATGATAAAGAGGCGCTTTGTAGGCCTATCTTTTTCAATCCGTTATTAAATACATAAGTCGAACCTTCACCATCTTTAAAACAAAGCAATGTTTCCTTAAATAGCGCAGATGTATCAGGGTGTATACCATTGACGCTAAGCAAACGGATTTGTCGGAGATAGTCTTTATCATCAATCAAACTAATCCAATCGAATGTAGCTCTATTTTGTTCAATCTCAGCATGAAAGTCTGGTCTAATTCCATTTTTGTATAGAGAACGCAACGCTGTTCCACAACTTATGAGAACTATGTGCTCTCTATATTCTCTAATATAGTCTAAGTTAGCATCTAAGCTAGGCCCATTTCCCACGATAAAAACAGGTAAAGATAACGCAAGACTTTTTCCATAGTCTTCATTATTATCTTTTAAATATCGATTGTCAGACTTCAGTCCATGATATGTATGCGCAATACCGTATCGGGCATGGTCATAATATTCTCCAAGCGCAAGAACAACTTTAAGCTCAGAGCGCAGATTGCCAATAGCCTTCTGCATCCCTGTGTTGTAATAGGTGCTTAGCATGTAAGTGTTTGCTATCGAATAGGCACCTACTTGATAAAATTGCGACATAAGATCGTAGAAATAGTGACTTCCATCACCGCCAAGATTGAGATAAATTCTGTATTCATTTTCGTCCGCTTTTTTAAAAATACTATCCCAATCAGTGACATATAGACTTGCAGCAAAAAAATCTAAGTTAGGCTCACATATGAATAAGTTTTTGATCTGATGCGACTCAGTTAAGCTCTGGATATGTAAACCTAAAGCCACACCAAAAATTATTAGATTATCAACATCCTTTGGTAGTTTCCCTTGTCTATTTAAAGCCTCACCAATAAGTGGTTGTATCCTAGCTACAGTTTTATAATGCAAATATTTATAAAGCTTTCCGCCAGGAGACTGGTTTACTATAATATCGTCTCTAAAAGGGTGATTTATAAAATAATCTACTAGGTGAGAATATTCAGAAATAGAATCATGATGGAACAACGCGTTGCGTTTTTCATGATACAAATTAGGCTCACCTTTGCCATCTTGCACCAATGACCAAGATGACGCTTTATAGTTAAGCATTGCTTTATGAACTTCTGGATAAAAACGTTCAAGTGCCGCGATATTTTTTTCATAAAGTTTCTGAGCTGAAATCTTTTCATAAACAGTTGGACTATATGACCCTATTGTATTACTTGAACGTTCGGACACATAATCATTATAATTAGTGTATGAGTCAAATAGGTGTGACTTCTGTAAAAGCTTTGATTTATTACCAGAAGAGCTAAACAAGTAACGGATAACATCATCCATAACAGGATGAAATTGATGCCTGTAGACAAAAATCTGGTCAAGATCAGACTCAAATGCTAATAATTCTTCTAACTCAGCTGGCAATGAGGTTGCATCGGATCCAATTTGCAAGAAGACACGAGTCTCTGTGTTTTGAGCTCGCTCAAGTAACTGTAACCAATCATTCGATTGGACAGAACATAATAAAATATCTGCACTCGGCTCATAAACAATTAGATATTTTATTTTGCAATTAAGTAAAAGCTCATTTATGTGATAACCCAGACCTAAACCGAATACAATTAATACATCTATATTGTGAGGTAGGCACTGACTATTCCACCCCTTAGAATCAGGATTAGTTTTAATATTGAAGTAAGATGCATGAGTATAGAATTGTTCGACTTCCTGCAAAACATCTTGCTTAACATCACTACTATAAAATACACGACCTGTTGCAAAGTCTACTATGTTAAGTTCAAAGTCTTTGGTACAAAACAATGAGTATTGCTGAATTTTATGCTGATTAATAACGCTAACCATGCTGGGTATATATGTTCGGAATGCGTCAACATTTTGACGAATATTTCTAGCAATGATCCCGGACATTTTTTTTTCCAGCTCATTTTGCTCTTCGGCATTATCCAGGATCTGATAATTTATATATTTCAACATAAAGGCTTTGAACCCGCTTAGTTATTATCGCCATAGCGCTGGTTAGCAACTTTTCCCTTTCGTAATTGCAATATTGCTTTAGCAACTCGATTTCGTTCAAAGTTGATTTTCTCAGTAACAAGGCTAACCCATTGCAAGTTATCTGCCAATATAATTTCTAATTCAGGTGTTTGTGCTAGTTGAATACAGAGCTCAGCAAGGAGGGAATGAAACTCCTGCCAATAAACCGAAAACTCTTCAACTGAGTAATTTTCGGTTAAAAGAATGGCAGATATTTGCTCACGTTTACTATCTATATGAGCTTTAAGGTCACACATTAAGCAGATGCCCGAGGTACTTGCTCTTGTCGTTCAGCCAACAGCTGAAAACCTTTCTGTCTTTCTTCCATTGGGATAGAGTCCCAGCCAGACTTAATTTTTAGCATTATCTCTATAACATCATCCACTTTAGCGGGACTATTCTCTCTGCTAGCAACAATCAAATGATTCACCATAAAATCATATAAAGCCCAGAGATTATCTGAAACCTCCCCGCCTACATCCATATCTAGTGAATGTTGTAATGCAGAGATAATACTCATGGCCTTTGAGACCGTTTTGGATTTTTCTGCAAAATCTTTACGCTCCATAGCTCCTTTAGCTTTAGCCATATTTTCAAGTGAGCCTTGCATCAATAACTGGATGATGCGGTGCGGATCTGCAACGGCCAAATCGTCTTTAATTCCAACGGATTTGTAAGCTTTAATGCCATAACTCATAGAAAGTTCCTGTTAATTATATTTAGGTAACGATGCAAGTTGCGATACCAACATGCTTGAAGTGCTTTGTAACTGACCTAGTGTCGAATCAAGAGCACCGTAACGCTGCCTTAATGTTTCTTCGTAACTTTCTATATATCGGTCAAAGGCGTCACGATCTTTAGTATTTTTCTTTAATTGTGCTTTAAGTGAGTCCTCTTTATTCACTAATAGACCGTCTCGAGCCGTGAACTGAGAAATCAGGTCATCTAGTGATTCACTTATACCATTAGTGCCCCCAAACAAATCTGCAATTGTGTCATAATTATTTTCAAGTGCGTTATTAAAACGTGTACGACCCGAGTCTCCACCATATAAAGTAGATGTGGAAATCTCCATCTTGCCCTGATCATTCAGTGTGATTCCTAAAGCGTACAAGTTATTAAGCGCTGCGCCGCCAGATGAAAAAACACCACCTAAGCTTTTTGTAACTTGATTCATAATACTACGAACCATAGGGTCACCGCTTAAAGCTCCTCCCTCGGAGAGAACTGTTTTGCCATCGTCACCCAGAGTACGATTCTTGGTTAAACTATCTACTTCAGTGATCAACGCATTATAGGCCGTGATAAATGCCTGAATTTTCTCTTCCGCTGCTTTCTTGTCAGTCGCTATAGTCAAAGTGGCATTGTTGTCTGTGGGTGTCACAGCTAGCACTTTTAATTCAGTATCCTGAATAGCGTTAGTAAAAGTATTGGTTTTACTTTTTACACTGATACCATCAATCTCAACTTCAGCGTCACCTGCACCAATGGCAACCTCTAGCCCACCAGAGCCATCTATCGTACTACCATTAGCTACAGTTGATAATGCATCCAGTGCAGCATTGTTATTGCTGATCTTAAGATCATTACCTTCACCGGTGATAGAGGAGTTCAAAACTAATTTTGTACCGGTTCCATCACCTGCATTGATAATGTTAGCCGTTACACCAAAATTTCCTGTCGCGCTGTTTAACGCTTTACGAAAGTCATCTAGGGTCATGTTTGCTTTAACATCGACGTCAAAGCTTTTACCACCAGCTTCAAAAGTTAACTTGCCTGCAGTGGTGCTGATTACAGCATTGGCGCCGCTGTATGCGTTATCAGGACTTTCGATTCTGCTCCCTGTGGCTATAGACTTTACTTTGATGTCGAAATTACCGGCAGCAGCTGTACCGCTGGATTTCGCTTCCAGGTAGGTCTTAGTGTCAGTGGGTTGTTTTATTGTTGTGGTTCTGGATCTGAGCTTATCTTCGCCCAACGCAACTGAAGCATCTTTGAGCTTAGTCAAGGCGGACTTTAATTTACCGAAACCAGAAAGAGTTGAATCAAGCTCCTTTTTCGTTGTGTCCAGACGGCTTACTTTACTATCCCGCTCCACTTTAACTAACTGTGTTACAAGACTTTCTAGGTCAAGCCCTGATGCAGCACCTAACGACCGGATTGCCATGATTCATCCTCTCTTATATCGTTTTATCGAACATCAAACCTGTCGCAGAACCAAGATCTTCCTGTAATCTCTTGATTGCCTTTGCCATAGTAAGTACTTCTTCAGATGGGATCTGACGAATAACCTCTTTAGTTTCAAAATCAATGACTTTAACTACAGGCTTGCCTGATTCTTCATCGACAGAAAAATTTAAAGTACGCCCCTGAGAATTCACAAATTGATTGATATTCTCAACGGCTTCCCCTAATTCATCCAGAGTAACATTCTGCTGTACCTGCTCTTGAGGTTCTGCTTTTGTTGTACCCTGTATTTGAATTGCCTCAGAACTATTCTTAACTTTGTTCAGCTCGGCTGCACCATTAGCCACAGCGGCAGTCGCCGTCGGCTGATAACCAAAATTACCTGTGATTACTGAACTCATATGCATCTACCTCTTTATCGGCAAAATTGGCGAAGACTTTAATAAGCCCTCGCCTTTTTCACTGTTAGCCTAATAAGGATAGTGCAGTTTGAGGTCTGGTGTTAGCCTGAGACAGGATAGTAGTACTTGCCTGCTGCAATATCTGTGCCCGTGTCAACTCAGCTGTTTCTTTGGCAAAGTCTGTATCACGAATACGGCTACGTGCTGCAGATACATTCTCAACGATATTACTTAAGTTACGAATGGTGGATTGGAATCGGTTCTGTATAGCACCTAGATCTGCTCGAGCTGAGTCAATAGATTTAATAGCGCTATCAATTTGAGTTAGCGCACGAGATGCGTTAGCAACGGTTTTGATACTTAATGTATCGATACCTAAACCTTTTGTACCAAAGCCATCAGCTCTGGACATTTTTACTAAGATATTTTGACCGGCGTTCGCGCCAACTAAAAAATTCGCTGAAAAAGAGCCCTTTAATAAGTCTACGCCACCAAATTGAGTAGTATCTTTAATACGGTCTATTTCAGTTTGCAGTGCCGAAACTTCTTTCTGCAATGCGGCACGGTCACCTGAACTGTTGATACCGTTTTGCGATTGCACAGCCAAAGTACGGATACGTTGTAAAGAGTTAGTAATTTCTTCCATCGCACCTTCAGCAGTCTGAGCTAAAGAAATACCATCATTGGCATTACTAATAGCCTGGTTCAGACCATTGATCTGAGAAGATAAACGGTTACTAATTTGCAAACCTGCAGCATCGTCTGCCGCACTGTTGATACGAAAACCTGAAGATAAACGTTTGAACGAAGTATCCAAAGAACTACCAGAGGATAATAACTGACGTTGCGCATTTAACGCGGATACGTTGGTGTTTACTGCTAAAGCCATAAGTCACTCCTTAAGTTGTCACGAGTCTGCAAACCCTGAAACAACTTTATTGTTAAGCGGAACCCCGCAAATTTCGCCAAACTGCAATTTGGCTTAACTAGCTATCGGCAACCAACTTCAGAACTTTAATAAAAAAAGGCATTTTTTTCCACCAAGCGGCAATTATTTTCACTTTCCCTTATTTTTCATATGGTTAAAATTTAAATTATTTTCAAAATAAATAAAAAACTAGTTCTGACAGAACGAAATAGACTCCATTAAAAAAAGCGGATCCTGTAAGGATCCGCTTTTTTTGCTGCCTGATTAACGCTGCTGTTAGCCTAACAGTGACAAGGCTGCCTGCGGGCGCTGGTTTGCCTGTGACAGAATCGTCGTACTGGCCTGCTGCAGGATCTGCGAACGAGTCAGTTCTGCAGTTTCCTTGGCAAAGTCTGTATCTCTGATCCGGCTGCGGGCGGAAGATACGTTTTCAACTATATTACTCAAGTTACGAATAGTCGACTGAAAACGGTTTTGTATTGCACCTAAATCAGCTCGAGTTGAATCGATAGATTTGATAGCGCTGTCTATCTGTGTTATCGCACGAGATGCATCAGCAACAGTTTTAATACTTAATGTATCGATACCTAAACCTTTCGTACCAAATCCATCTGCTCGTGACATTTTTACTAAAATATTTTGACCAGCATTCGCGCCAACTAAAAAGTTTGCAGAAAATGAACCTTTTAATAAATCAACGCCACCAAATTGAGTGGTGTCTTTTATACGATCGATTTCAGTTTGAAGTGCTGATACTTCCTTCTGAAGCGCCGTTCTGTCCCCTGAACTATTGATACCATTTTGTGACTGAATGGCTAAGGTCCGAATCCGTTGTAACGAGTTCGTGATCTCCTCCATTGCACCTTCAGCAGTCTGTGCTAAAGAAATACCATCATTGGCATTACTTATCGCTTGGTTCAAACCGTTAATCTGAGAAGATAAACGGTTGCTGATTTGTAGACCTGCCGCGTCATCAGCCGCGCTGTTGATACGAAAACCTGATGATAAACGTTTAAAAGCTGTATCAAGCGAGCCGCCAGAATTGATTAACTGACGTTGTGCATTGATCGCCGATACGTTGGTATTTACAAATAATGACATAGGGTCATCCTCCGGTTAGTGTATATGTAGCCATTTATCTTTTCCTTTTTCCTTTAACGTCGTGTCGGATTGACCTGAACAAGCGACGTCATAAAGTCAGTGATCAGTGGTAGTGAAGTTTTTCACCGACCACATATGAAGTCATTTTTATAAAATCAGGAGAGCTCTATTAACCGCCTAACAGCGACAGCGCTGCCTGTGGCCGCTGATTTGCCTGCGATAAAATAGTGGTGCCAGCCTGCTGTAAAATCTGGGCACGGGTTAACTCTGCAGTCTCTTTTGCAAAGTCTGTATCTCTGATCCGACTACGGGCTGAGGAAATATTCTCTACAATATTAGATAGATTTCGGATAGTTGATTGAAATCTATTTTGTATCGCGCCTAAATCTGCTCGCGTACTGTCTATTGCTTTAATAGCGCTATCTAAAAGACTGATCGCCCGAGATGCGCCAGCGACAGTTTTAATACTTAATGTATCTATACCAAGGCCCTTTGTACCAAAGCCATCAGTTCTAGACATTTTCACTAAAATATTCTGACCAGCATTTGCACCTACTAAAAAGTTCGCGGAAAATGCCCCTTTTAATAAGTCAACACCACCAAACTGAGTAGTGTCTTTAATTCGGTCAATTTCAGTTTGTAGCGCTGACACTTCTTTTTGAAGCGCAGTTCTATCACCTGAACTATTGATACCATTTTGTGACTGAATAGCTAAAGTTCTAATACGTTGCAGTGAATTTGTAATCTCTTCCATCGCACCTTCAGCTGTCTGAGCTAACGAGATACCGTCGTTAGCATTACTTATACCTTGGTTCAGACCATTGATCTGTGACGTCAGGCGGTTACTAATCTGCAAGCCTGCAGCATCATCTGCAGCACTATTGATACGAAAACCTGAAGATAAACGCTGAAACGCTGTATCTAATGATTTACCCGAATTGATTAATTGTCTTTGAGCATTTAATGCTGAAATATTACTATTTACAAATAAAGCCATTTTCATTTCTCCTGAGCATTACAGTATATGCAGAGTATTTATTATTTTTAATCTCTGCTTAATTAATGTATCGGACAAAAGAAAAATTTCTTTAGGAGAATTTTTATTTTATTAGTGATAAATCAGAAGGAGTCTTATATTCATTCAGCATAATTATTGTATATCGGCATTGAAGAGAAAAAGTTTAATCTTTTTTAGAAAAATTCTAAGCAAATCTAATTCCGGTAGATAGGCTTAGATTTCAGGAGTACTCAGACGGCAAAATGCTGATAAATGTACTGATCAAAATCAAGTAATAAGTGCTGAAGCAGGCTGGCTGTATCAGTAGCAGCGTCATAGACAGCACGGCAGTGCTCATCGTAAAAATTACGACATTCAGATTCATTTAAATAGGTGCGAATAAACTCAACGCGTTCCTCGTCATTGCAACAAACAAAAGCATCGCCAATATACTGATAAACGTCTCCAAAAGGTTCGGTTAAGACTGGAATGCCCAAACTCATCGCTTCTATTGCAGACGTCCCTCCTCCCTGGCGTTTTGGATTCAACATGAAATGACAGCTACCTATTAACTCGATAGCGTTGCTGACCAAACCGGTAAAATAGCTACATTGTTGGATCATAGCTGGCAATGCAGGCAAGTTGTCAGGCCCAATAAATACAAATGCCGCTTGGGGAAAATTTGTCTTTAACGTCACTAACGTCTGAATGAAATCAGCTTTAATTTCCTGCTCCAATCGATGACCCACGACAACGAAATTTAAAGCGCGATCCTCTATTGAGCTAGTGCGAAGACCTTTATTCTCTCTCAACCTAAAAGGTAAACGACTAATTAATACTGGCTTTTTATAATCAATGTGCTGAAGACGCAGCTCATCACTCTTTGTCAGCTCCCTATGTAATACGGGAACCGAATGTGGGGTAGTATCCAGAGATGTGACGCAGGGAATATTTAATACTGGCCGAGCCGCAGCGATCAGCTCCAGCACAGGATTCATAGCTCCAACCCCAAGTATATAACGAGCATTGAGACTGTTTACTAATTGGATCAACTCCTGTAAATGTTCATGAGCATCCATGGGAGCCAATTGAACGAAATCGAATTGTTCGCCCCAACACTCAACCATAACCCTACCAGGTAATTCGGTCTCGGTTCTGTGATCAATATTGAATAACGTATTATTTTTGAAATACTCATCTCTGACATTACCAAAGAACACCGGAGCTGGAAGTGGATTATTGTATAAACCCACTTTTGGTACACAAGTAGTACAAATAACTATGGGGTGTTTTCCCATTTTTTTCAGAGCACTGGCATAATTTAGAGTAGTTAAAGTCGGCCCGTGAGCGGAACCAACAAACTGGTTGGTAAGAATAAGCACAATACCTTCATTCGCACCAGCAACTAAAGGAGACACTTGTCCGAATGTATTGCTAACAGTAGCAAATTCTTTACAGATCAGTAAAAACAACGGATAGGTGTCAAAACCTTGTGAACGGCCAACAAAACTAGCTCTGATTAACTGGGTATAAACCATGTATTTCTGGCTTAAAGGTAGTATGGTAAATAACCTGTAGAACTCAGCCTTATCTACCTTTTCAGGGTCAACTAAATTCCATTGCATCCAGTACCACAGTTGTACAGCATTGGATTGGGGCCTAAATGCCAGCAGCAGTTCAATTTTCTGCGTAGCTAAGAGAGGTTCAAAATGTAGTGTATCCCAATGATGAAAATCAATAACACGCCAAGTTTTGGAGTCTGAATCCAGATAGCAGCGATCAAAGGTTTCAAGTTCATGCAGCAATTGAGTATTATCTATCATCCTTAATAATCTCGACTCTAATTAATATAATCAAACAAACTAATACCAGTGACTCTGCTAAAGGTTGCCTGTACGGCTTGTAGAGCAGTTTCTTGTTTGACTAATTCAGTAATGCCTGTGCTGTAATCAAGTTCTACTACATCTGCCTTGTGTGATTTAGTCGCAATAAGCACATCTTCATTACTACCAAAAATACTCTCGATGACATTTAAACGTCCGCCTATGGAGGACATAGCTGAATCAACTTTTGATGAAGCATTATCAATTTCTACAGTTGCATCCAGAATACGTTCATTTAACAGATTGCCACTGTCCCCGGCGTTAATACCATTTATTAAGTCAGTTAAAGAATTGAGAATATTGGTTTTTTCCGGTGGCTGAAGACTAAAATCCACTGTACCTCCAGGCGCCGCACCTGTTACATCGATGCTCAAACCATTGTAATTAATAGGTTCTCCCGCAGTATAAGTACCGGTTACAGGAGGGACCTGCGATGCTCCATTACGCTGAACTTCATAGTTAGAAGGCGCAGAAAAGACTACAGTGTAATCATTATTCCCTGCCGTTAAACCGTCATAATTTTGCTTATAAAAATTATCGAATACACTTTGATTCGCCACAGATACTGAGGCTGAAGTCACTGGTGCCCCCACTGTTGGAGTCGTTGTCTGGAATCTCTTGTCGACACTATCAAAAATACTACGACCACTGTCATTGGCGGCTATGGATATAGACAAGGACAACTGAATAGATTTCTGACCTTCATCACCATTAAATTCGTATTTACCAGTGGTTGCATTAAGGCTATAAGGCTGAGTCTGGTCCTGAAAGCCAGAGAATAAAAAGCCACCCAACTCGTCGCGTCGATTCATCAGATCAAATAATTCGTCTCGGATGTTACCTAACTGTGCGCCTATAGCTTTACGATCATCTTCATCATAAGTACCATTGCCCAAAGACAAAGTAAGAACACGAGCTCTGTCCATAGCTCCGCGAATACTCTTATGGACCGTTTCCTGCAGTTCAAGACTATTACGAGCCGCAGCGTTATTATTCTGATATTGAGTCGTCTGCTGAATATTCGCTTCCAGACCAACAGCTCGGGCGGCACCAGATGGATCATCCGCTGCAGTTAAAATTTTAGTCTGCTTATTTATCATTAAACTTGCAGTCTGTAATTTATCCTGAGTACTGATAATAGAATCCAGACTCTGGGCATATTTCATATTAAAAGTGGTACGCATTATTACCTCGCCGCCTGCAACAGCGTGTCAAAAATGGTTTGTGACGTTGACAATATCTTGGCTGCTGCTGCATAGGTCTGCTGAAACCTGACCAGATCTGCAGCCTCTTCATCCAGACTGACGCCAGATAGAGATTCATGCCATGCCGTAGTTTGCTCTAACAAGGACTTAGAGGATGCTGCAGCAACACGAGCCTGACTGGTTTGAGTACCCACAGTCCCTATCAATTCAGAATAGGCCTGATTAAAGGTCTGGTATTTATCTGCATTGATTGTGGTTGCGGCATTAATACGCACCATATCTGCATTTTGTAAATTACCCAGTAACAGACCATTTCTATTGTCTTCAAAACCACCGGTGTTATAGCTGATACTGAATGTATCGCCCAGTTGCGGCACACCTTTAACAGAAAAATCAAAACCAGCATTAGTAAAGTTAACTGAAGCGCCTAACAGGTTCTGATAATCAGTGCCTGCGAAGGTGACGGTCTCACTGATAGCAGGTGTACCAGAATCCTCTATCTGAAACTGATTATTCCCTAAGTACGTAATAGAAATAGGACCATCTGTGAAGTTTGCGGGCTGCGATAATCTGTTACCGGCCTGACCCACACTGCTGATCGTCAGCTTATCAATTTCTGCATTACCCAAATTAGTCAGCGTTTTTTCACCTTTAAGTGGCGAAGCCAGCGCTATAGCCTCAGGCCTGTTGGTTGCCAGACTGATATTTTGAGCTGCAATACCCAAAGGTTTTAAGTCAAATTTATCCCCTGCCGCAAAAGCCGGTGCACCGTTAGCTAGTGTAATACTTAAGCCGAAAAAATCATTGGTATCGTCAGAAGTCACAGTCGCAGGAAAAGTCACACCAGTGCGGCTGATCGCGGTGCCGGGTATCACATTACCGGACGCATCTAAAGCCTCGACCGTAAACGCATCGGCGGCAGTAAAAGTGATACGCACATCATTGGCCGGAACATTTTTGCCTTGTCCAGGCGCTACGGAGGCAGTAATTGCCCCGGTACCAGTATTGCTTGTAAAAGGCAAAGCAGTAAAATTTGGCAGCGTAAATAAATCGCCACCTAAGTTACCATCAGCATTCATCCCCAAGCGGTTTTGAGTATTCATCGCGTCGGTAAAAGCTAAAGCCAGTTGCCCCAACTCTCTTTGCGCAGGGTCCAGCACTTTAGTACGAAACTCAAGCGAGGCGCCTATTTTTCCACCCAAATCAGTTTCAGCAACGTTAATCACCACATTCTGATTGGTACCAGCCTTGAGCTGTAAAGTCTTACGATTTGGGTCTGGCTCACCTGCAACGGTAAATAAATTAAACTTACCATTTTCAAGTACTAAAGATTGGCCACTGCCTAGGAACACTTGTTTATCGCCATTTTCTGCGTCAAGCACATTAATGTCCACCAGAGCGGACAATTCTTTAATAGCCTGGTCTCTCTTGTCTAGCAGATCCAACGGTGGCGGCTTAGCTGGATTGGTTCCATAAGCCAGAATCTCCTGATTCAGACGAGCTATCACACCGATTTGCTCGTTTGCATCTGCTGCATCGGTTTCCAGTTGTTGACTTAAATATTTATTCTGCGCTGTCATTTGAGTAGATAGCGTATTGAATTTGTTTAATAAAGTTTGAGCTCCGCCCATCACTAATTGGCGTGAAGAGGAGTTAGTTGGGTCATTGATAGCGGTTTGTAGTTGGCTGAAAAAGGACGACATACCAGTGGATATACTATTCGATTGATCTGACATCAAGGTATCAACCCTGCTTGCTTCAGATAAATATTGATTGGCATAACTGACGGACGAGGTATCACGCCACATTTGTTTCAGCGCAAAATCGTTCACCAGACGTTCGGTTGTGCCACGTCCAACGCCTAAGCCCAGTATATTCGATTCAAATTCAGTACGCTGCCTAGAGTAGCCTGGGGTATTCAGGTTAGCGATGTTATTACTTGTGGTCGAAAGCAACGCTGTACTTGCCAGTATGGCAGAAGTTCCAATCCGCAGTAAATTATCCGACATCTCCATCTCCAGTAATGCTTAGCGCATCTTAGCTTTGCGAGTCGGTAGCCCCGACTCTATCTTTAATATGTATTCGCTACTCTTTATTATTTATTAACAAGCAGGTTTCGTGCCTGTTTGAATGTTTCACTGTTAAATACAGCCAAAATTTTCTGAGCGTAGTTTGGGTCTGTGGCATAACCTGCAGCCTGTAATTGCTGGAAATAGGCTTTAGGGTTATCCGCCATCGCCACAGCCTGCTGATAACGAGGGTTCGACTTAATAAAATCGACATAGTCACCCAAACTTTGCTCTGGAGACTCATAGGCACGGAATTTAGCTTTTTCCTTTTGCGCAACGCCCTGACGATACTCCAGAGTATCAACCACAGCCACATCCCCCTGCCAGCTGTTGTGCGCTTTAATGCCAAAAAAGTTAAAGCTGTTGCTGCCGTCTGCGGTTTTAAAAGTACGTTGCCCCCAGCCTGTCTCAAGCGCTGCCTGAGCTAAGAGTGCTAAGGGTTCTAACCCCAATTTCTGTGCGGCTTGTTTGGCGGCTGGCATTAGTTTTTGAATAAACTCCCCCGGACTTTCAAAGCTCCAGTCTTCATTATCTGGATCCGGTTCAGAAGCCAAAGTTTCAGTAATCACTTGTGGTGCTGTTGTGACTGCAGGTTGCACAACTTCAGCTGTATTTTTAACTGGAGCTACGACAGGAACCGAGGTGTCTGCACTGGCTGTTTTATCTGGTACAGGCGCGGCTTCTGTTGGTAATTTCAACATAGATGCTGGCGTGGTTTTGCCTTTGGTAGGTCTTAGTTGTTGCACCAGCAAATCAGCCAAACCTAAACTGCCTTTTTCTGACAGTTCAGTCGATAGCTGTTTGTCGTACATATCCTGATAAAACTTAGTCGCATTGCTGTTGAGAACGCCGTCATCTTCGAATACTTCGTTGGCTTTGCGCATGCTGCTGAGCAACATGCCCATAAAAATTGATTCGAATTGTTTAGCTGCTTGTTTTAGCGCAGCATCATCATCACCGCCTGAGCTATGTTTTAGCTGCGCCAGCCCGGTTAAGTCATGATAATTGACCTTGTTCTCAACTTGACTCATTTAGATCACCACAAGCTCGCCATGAATGGCGCCCGCTTCTTTTAAGGCTTCTAAAATGGCCATCAAATCCCCCGGCGCTGCGCCAACGGCGTTGATGGTGCTGACTAAATCATCCAGTGTTGTGCCTGGATCAAACTTAAACATACGTGACTGATCCGGGCGCACATCGATAATGCTGTTTTGCTCTACTGCGGTATCGCCGCCTGCTAAAACATTGGGCTGCACTACAGTTGGATTCTCAGCGATAGTCACAGTTAAACCACCATGAGTCACAGCAGCCGGAAACAACCGCACATCTTTACCTATCACTATGGTACCGGTTCTGGAGTTGATAATAATTTTAGCTGACTGACTGGCAGGCTCCAGGGTTAAATTTTCCAAAGTCGACAAATAAGACACACGCTGATCGATATCACGTGGGGCCCGAACCTGGACAGACGACGCATCCAGCGATTGGGCTGTACCTGGACCAATAAAATTATTGATCGTTTCAGCCAAAGTTTTGGCGGTGGTAAAATCTGAACTGTTCAAATTAAAGGTAATAAAGTCACCGTCAGCAAAAGGAGACGGCACCTCGCGTTCAACAGTAGCGCCATTCGGAATACGACCTACGGTAGGAGTATTCACCAGAATTTTTGAGCCATCAGCCCCTTCCGCGCCTAAACCACTGACAATCAGCGAACCTTGGGCGACAGCATAAACGTTGCCGTCTAAACCTTTGAGGAAGGTTTGTAATAACGTGCCGCCCCGTAAGCCTTTCGCACTGCCCATAGACGACACTGTAATATCAATAGTCTGCCCGGGTTTACTGAACGCAGGTAACTCCGCATGCACTGCCACTGCAGCCACGTTTTTAATCTGTGATTTCATACCAGGCGGCATATTAATGCCAAAGTTACTCAACATAGTTCTGAAGCTTTGTTCAGTAAAGGGGCTTTGCTCGCCTGTACCAGGCAATCCGACAACCAAACCGTAGCCAACCAATTGGTTACTGCGAACCCCTTGTACACTGGTTAAATCTTTAATCCGGGCAGCTGAAGCCGGCAAACAAAAAGCACCGGATAACAGCACTACAAAAAGGCTTTGGATAAGTTTCATCATGTCACCTGCGTTAAAACGGCCACAATACGCCATTAAAGAATCGGGTTAACCAGCCTGGCCCCTGGCCGCCATGAGTCGCACCAGTGCCGCTGTATTCAATACGGGCATTGGCAATTTTGGTCGATTCCACTGTATTTCTCGAATCAATATCCTCGGCACGAATCACCCCAGTTAAACGGATAAACTCTTTACCCGTATTGAGCGTTAACCATTTCTCGCCACGGATCACCAGATTACCATTGGCCATGACCCGCAACACGTTGACAGAGATATCACCAACTAAACTGTTGCTCTGATCTGCTTTAGAATCGCCTTTAAAATCTGACGCTGAGTTGGCACCGAATTGCAGTGTATTTCCAAGTACACTGACATCACGGCCACCTAACCCCACCATAGGGTCAAAACTGGCGGAGCTGTCTTTACCAAACTCAGTTTTAGCTGTTTTGGACGCCTGAGTATTTTCTTTTAACACCACAGTGATAATGTCACCAGGACGACGGGCCTTGTTATCCGAGTACAGACCGTTCGACAAACCTTGTGCAAACAAAGAACCATTGTTGGACAAAGGAACGGCCTGTGGCTCAGGTGGCAAAGGCGCAAAGTTTGGGTCGTCCGGCACCGGCTCATTGAAACCACCAGCGCAACCCACACAAAGTTGCAGTGTCAGTACCAGCAGAATTAACTTGTTCATCCACTTACTCCTACAGCTGCTGAATCGCAGTACCCAGCATCTGATCAACAGTTGATATCACTTTGGAGTTCATTTCATACACACGTTGACTTTCAATCAGACTGACCAGCTCTTCAGTCACATTGACGTTCGAAGTTTCCAGAGCGCCCTGAACTAAGATCCCGCGACCTTCCAGACCAGGAATACCTTGCACCGGATCACCGCTGGCCGCAGTGGCAGTAAATAAGTTCTGACCCACAGGTTCTAAACCTGCCGGATTCACAAAGTTAGTCACAGTTAACTGCCCTACGACAGCTTGGTCGACCTGACCAGGTAAACGCACAGACACTTCACCATCCTGAGAAATAGTGATGCTTTGGGCATCTTCAGGAATAACGATGTTGGGTTGAATTTGATAACCAGCCCCTGAGGTGACCAGATTGCCTTCACTGTCCGTGGTGAACTGGCCATTACGGCTGTAGGAGGTAGTACCATCCGGCATCAGCACCTCAAAAAAGCCATGGCCCTGAATCATCACATCCAGACTGCCTTCGGTCGTGATCATATTGCCCTGAGTAAAGCTTTTCTGGGTCGCGACCACTTTGGTACCTGCACCTAACATCAAACCATTCGGTAGCTCTGAGTTCTGAGAAGAACGTCCGCCTGGCTGGTTAATGTTTTGATACAACAAGTCCTCAAATATCGCGCGACTTTTCTTAAAGCCTATAGTACTGGCGTTGGCCAGATTATTGGAAATCACCGAAATATCACGCTGCTTCGCGTCTAAACCGGTTTTACTGATCCATAAAGCTGGATGCATGCTAACCTCCCAGGCTCAAGCCTTAGATTATTCTCATAATTTGGTTGTGTTGCCGATCAATCTCTTCGGCCGTTTTCATCATTTTGACTTGAACTTCAAACTGACGTTGTAAACTGATCATCTGGGTCATTTCACCCACTGCATTGACATTACTGCCTTCAACTGCACCGCTGAGCACCCTGACCGTTGCATCTAATTCTGCAACTTCACCATCTTTGCGACGAAACAAACCGTCCGTGCCTTTTTCAATATCCTGAAACTCTGGTTTAACCAGCTTTAGTCGCCCCACATCCTGCATTACATTTGCTGGCGCGCCTTGAGGTCGGATGCTGATGGTACCGTCTCCACCAATTTCCATTTTTGCTATAGGCAAAGGCAACTGAATAGGGCCATCTTCGCCTATCACATTTAAGCCTGAGGCAGTTTGCAGTACTCCAGTCGGACTTAGCTGTAAATTGCCGGCTCTGGTGTAGGCTTCATTACCCTCTGCATCCTGCACCGACAACCAACCTTTTCCCTGCACTGCGACATCAAGCTCACGTTCAGTGATAATAAAAGAGCCATCGTCAAAATTTTGACCTGGTCGCTCAGTCAGTGAAAAAACCCGAGTCGGCAACCCCTCACCAAAAGCTTGCATAGCACGAGCCTGCTCTAAATCAGCTTTAAAGCCCGTCGTAGTGCTGTTTGCAAGGTTATTCGCTTTGATGCTGATGCCATTCATATTTTCTTTGGCACCGCTCATTGCGATATAGAGTAAATGGTCCATAGTCTGGCCTCCACTTGAGATAAGTTAAGTAAAGCAAGACTGATGCCAACAAGGAAAATCAGAATATTTAGAAAGAGACTCAAAAACTATATGTCTGTATTTAATAGAAAAATTACAATGGGGATTATTTGTGATTTGTGGCCATGACAATGACAGCCTCTAGCGGACTGAGGAGACAAACTTAAATCTGTTGATCACGGAAAACCTGGTCGTAGCTTGGGTGAAATTATTATTACTCACCTCAATTTGCACCTTAAACTGAGTTGTAGCGGGTAATGACTGTGTAAGACTATGATTCTGACGTTCAGCACAATTATAGCTGCCCAGTAGTACATCGGATCTTGTGTACAACCGCACTACGCAATCAACGGCCAAAGCTTTGACCGGATTGAATCCAATCATCACCAACTTTTCCAGATGTTCTGGTTTCTGTATAGACAAAGTACGGATTTCAGATGCACCAGCCTTAAGCACGAAATCAGTCGTCAACAGCACTTCCTGCTCAGACGCCACACAAGAAAATGTCGCGAGCGTGCAAGAGAACAGAAGAATTCTGAAGTTCACTATAACCTCCATATTCCCTCAGTGAGCCTTGGACGGATAAATTCGCCTGAGCACTCACAGAGAACGTAAAATACAGGGAATAAAAAAGCCCAAAGTAACAAGACTTTGGGCTTTTTAAGGATCTTATTATCGTATCTGCAGTACAGTATTTTGTAAGGTACTATTGACTTCAAGCGCCCTGGAGTTGGCCTGGAAGTTACGCTGAGCCGCAATCAAATCGACCAGCTCATTGGTCAGGTTGACGTTTGAACTTTCCAAAGCGGACGAGTTAATAGCTCCAAAAGTACCAGAATTGGCCTCACCAGCTAAAGCTTCACCTGACAACAGGCTTTGACGCCATGAGGTATTGCCAGACTGGGTTAAACCTTGTGGGTTAGCAAACTTCACCATAGCTACCTGAGCTAAATAGGTTTGATCACCATTAGAATAAGACGCCATCACTTTACCTGCTGCATCAATATCTACGCTGGTTAAACGCCCCACTGTAGTGCCGTCGCCATCTAAGCTGCCCAGCTCAAACTTGGATGAGTATTGTGTTGGGTTTTTCGTATTGCCCTGATCTGTAAAGTTGATAGAGACATCAGTAGTGAACTGAGCACCGTTCGCCAATAAACCATCCAAGGTGGCTTTTGGCATCACCAAAGAAGGCATAGGAATAGTAGTTGGGTTACCGTTTAAGTCAAAATCCAGTACAGGGGTTGCCGCAGGTAATGTAAAAGGTGTGCCTGTATTATCATCCAGTACCGCATACACTTCCCAGTCATTATCTGTCACCGGGTTGGTACGGCGGAAATACATAGATAAAATATGCGGCTCCCCCAAACTGTCATAGACAGTGGTAGAAGTCTGGTTATTATAGGTTGCCGAGTTAGTGGCATCAAAAGCCGGCAAAGGGTTTGCTTTAGGTTGCTGACGTGAATCCAGGTTCATCGTCAGAAACACGTTTTGTGTCGCACGAGGCGCACCAGCCGTGTTCGGGATCTGAATAGGCTGAGTGGTACTTAAACTGACTGAAGTCGTTTCACCATTGGCTGGATTCACCGGAAAACCCTGCAAAAACCCACCATTGTTATCAGAAATAAAGTTGTTTTTATCTAACTTAAAAGCACCAGCTCTGGTGTAGGAATAATCACGGTTACCAATCTCAGGAGAGATAGCAAAGAAACCATCACCGGTAATGGCTAAATCCAGTGAGTTATTGGTAAATTTTAACGAGCCTTGCGAGAACTGTTGTGCCACTTTAGAGGTGGTCACACCATCCCCTACTTTAGTTTTATTCGAACTAAATACCGAAGCCGCATACACATCAGCAAATTCAGCGCGGGATTCTTTAAAGCCCGTGGTATTGACGTTAGCAATGTTGTTTGCCGTGGTATCAATATCTTTTTGAGCTGCAGCCAGGCCGCTTAACGCTATATTAAAACTCATAGATCACCTCAATTCGTTGATTAGGTAGCAATTTCTTCAATATCAGATAATTTTTTCTGGCCTTGGCCATACACATTCAATAACAGGCCTTGTGTGGTGCCGTTGCCTAAAGTAATACTGGTCACAGGGGCATAGATAGAAGTCACAATAGCTTCGTTTTTCCCGGCGATAGAACCTTCCACCGATATGGTGTAAACGCCTTTAGGAGCGAGCTCCATCACAGGATTGCCCTTATCATCCACCTTAGGTGTGCCATCTTCATTCAATACCTGAGTATCCGTAGTTCCATCCCAAGGCAGCTGTAAACGCCCGGCTACTGTATCTTTGTCAGGTAAGCTGACGGAGCGAATAACAACACCTTCAGCATTTTTGATCTGCACTTTGACGTTAGTTGCATTTTCAGGGAAGTTTGCACTAGCAACGACTTCATTTTTTCCGTCAAATACGATGTCATCTGATTTCACCAACACATACTGTCCAACCAGAGATGACGCCTGCAGCGCCTGACTGGAATTCATGGTGGTAGCAAAATCTTTAAAATTGGTATTCAGCGAAGAGATACCATCGGCCATAGTAAAATTGGTCATTTGAGCAATCATCTGATCATTCTCGACCGGTTTGGTCGGATCCTGATAGGCCAACTGCTGAGTCAACAGCGCAAAGAAATCAGATTGAGTTAAAGCGCCATTATTATTTTCTGTTGTAGTGGGTTTATCTCCCCAATACATACCATCCAGCGGATTCGTCGTATTATCTACTTTACTCATAGCCTACTCCCTAGCGTTGGCCTAGCATCAGCGTACGGCTCACCATTTGTTTAGCCGCATCAGCCACCTGCACATTGGTCTCGTAAGAGCGTGAGGCAGAAATCATGTTTGCCATCTCTTCCATGATGTTGACATTGGGTTTATAGATATAACCTTTTTCATCAGACAAAGGATGATGTGGTGCGTACTCGACATTCAGCGGTGCATCGGATTCAACAATACCCAATACCTGGACCTTGGCGCCTTCCTGGCCCTGCTGAGCTTGCTCTAATGCAGTGGCGAACACAGGGTGGCGCGCTCTGTAAGTTTGGTCGACACTACTACTAATACTATTGGCATTCGCCATATTACTGGCAGTGGTGTTCAGCCGCACTTGTTGCGCAGACATTCCGCTCCCGGCAATATCAAAAACGTTGTAAAGACTCATTATTGAGTACCTCCGGTAATAGCTTTTTTCAGGCCGCTTATGCGACTGTTCAGGAAATTCAGCGTAGTTTGATACTCCATGCTATTGCGGGTAAAAGCATTCCGCTCTTCATGGATATCCACAGTATTGCCATCCCCTGTGTCAGGTTGATTAGGAATACGATATTGAGAATCAGCATGGCGGGCTGTAGAAATTTCAAAATGCTTTGGGTCAGTCCGGCCAAGCGAACCTGACTGGCGCGACTGAGCACCCGCTAATGCGGTTTGAAAATCCATGTCTTTTGCCTTGTAACCCGGAGTATCGGCATTTGCGATATTTTCGGCCAAGACTTGAGAGCGTTTATCACGGATCAGTAGTGCATCAGGGTGAAGCCCGAATGCTTTATCGAAGCTGATTGCCATTATTGCCATCCTGTTTTTCAGAGATGGCAAATACTAAGCAAAACTCAGGCCAGAATTTATAGTCAGATTTTTTTGCGGTAGACAATGCCTGGATTACAACGCACCATATCAAAGTCGTTGTTCAGGCTGGAGAGAGACTCAGAAGCGCCCAAAAACAAGTAACCACGCGGGTTTAGGGCTTGAGAGAACTGTTTGATGATCTTCATTTTCACTTCAGGGGAGAAGTAAATAAGTACGTTACGACAGAAAATAATATCGAACTTGCCAAGCAAGGTATAACTGTCTAACAGATTCAAATGCCGGAAAGACACGTTTTTACGAACGGCATCTTTTAGCCGCATCATGCCGTTGCCTGAATCGTCAAAAAATTTACTGCGCCGCTCAGGTGATAAGCCCCGCGATAAAGCCAAGCCGTCATATTCAGCCCGCTGGCAATGTTCCAGCATCGCATTAGATATATCAGTGCCTAAAATATGTAAACCCATAGGGAAAGCAGAAGGCCGACTTTGCTGGTACTCCAGCCCTGTCATTGCGATAGAATAAGGTTCTTGTCCGGAAGAACTTGCCGCCGACCAAATTTTGACAGTTTTATGGTCTTTCTCAAACTCAGGCAGAATTTGCTTCTTTAAAAGTTCATAAGGGTAATTATCGCGAAACCATAAAGTTTCATTGGTCGTCATGGCATCGATAACAGCCGAACGTAGTTGCCGTTCAAAAGGACTTAACGTTTTGTTTAATAACTCTGAAAGTGAAGATAAACCAAAACGCTGCATCAAAGGCGCCAGGCGACTTTTCACCAGATATTGTTTGTTGTCACCCAGCACAATACCGCACTGTTGTTCGAGAAAATCCCGAAACAATCGATACTCACTTTCCTGCAGCTCTTTGTTTGCCACTAACATAAAACCTCTAATCAGTATGCAACCATTTGCGCACGGATTCGGCTAATTCATCCGGGTTAAATTTCGCAATAAAATCATCAGCGCCCACTTTCTGCACCATCTGCTGGTTAAATACACCGCTAAGCGAGGTATGTAAAATAACATGCAATGGTTTCAATTTGGGATCCAGGCGAATTTCAGCAGTCAGAGTGTAACCATCCATCTCAGGCATCTCGATATCGGAGATCAGCAGACCTATTTTATCCGTGACTGAGTTCTGGCAAGCTGTCGCCGTTTCCTGCAAAAAGGTTAAAGCTTCCCGACCATTATTCACCAGGTGCATTTTAACACCCAGGCCCTCTAACGCCCTTTTCACCTGATTTCTGGCCACAACTGAGTCATCAGCAATCAAAATTAATCTGTCGCCTAAATCTGCGCTGATGGTCGAAGTGACGACATGACTGCTAATGGCCGTTGGAGAGGGCGAAATTTCCTCGAGAATTTTTTCAACATCAATAATTTCAACCAGCTCTTTATCTATTTCGGTAATAGCAGTCAAATAACTCTGTTTACCACCTGTGCCTTTTGGCGGTGGCATAATAGAAGCCCAGTTAATATTGATAATGCGTTCAACAGACTGCACCAAAAAACCCTGCACTGAGCGGTTATATTCAGCAATGATGATAAAAGAGTCTTTGGTGTTTTCTATTGCACGACCACCTGTAGCCAAACTCAAGTCAATCACTGAAATGGTCTGTCCCCGGATATGGGCAATACCTCTGACATATTTATTGCGTTTAGGAATCGCGGTTAAGGGCGGACATTGCAACACCTCACGTACTTTAAATACGTTAATGCCAAAACGTTGATTACCCTGCAAGCGGAATAATAGAAGTTCCAGTCTGTTCTGGCCTACTAATTGAGTGCGCTGATTGACTGAATCCAGAATACCCGCCATTGAAGACTCCCTTACCTAAACGAATTCGTGAACCTAAAAATCGGGAACGATTCTTGCTTGGACCACTCTAGAATGAAAAATGACTGAAAATTGACATACTTAAGTATGTTATAACCCTTTGCCGATAAAGCATAGCTGAAACCATATGAAAATGTACGATAAATTTTCGAAATACTCGCTGCTCTGCACTTTTGCAGCCAGCACTTTTTGTGCGGTATTTTCACTACAAGCGGCAAGTTTTAGCCCTGCTCAGTTGAGTGCTGCAACCTCTGACTGGTTAAAACAGCAAGACCAAGTACCGGCTGGTACCCACAGCCAGATTTCAGCATTGGACTCCCGGCTCCCGGATAAAGAGTGCGATCAGCCTTTGCAGTTTAGCTTTGCAGGGCCGGTGAACAATCAAGCAACAGTACAGATCCGCTGTCCAGGTCCAAAACCCTGGCAGCTTTTTGTTTCTGCTCGCTTCTCTGAGCAAACTGAAGCTGTGATTAGCCTGCGAAATATGACTCTAGGTTCGCTGATCAGTGCCGATATGTTAACCGTGGGGCAAGCTGATTTACGTTTGGCGCGAGGCTCTTTAATTAAAGAACCAGCTTCAGTGATTGGAGCCAGAGTAAAAAGAAGCTTATCAGCAGGACAAGTGGTGACATTGCAGGATCTTTGTCTTGTATGTAAAGGCGATATAGTTACAATTAGTGGGTTAAATAACGGCCTTGAGGTCAGAACCGCTGGCATAGCACAAATGGACGGCATTTTGGGTGACCAGATCAGGGTCAGCAACAGGCAATCCAACCGAATCGTTGTTGCAGAAGTAGTTGCAGTGAAAAAAGTCGCAATAAAACTTTAAATAATGCCTAAAGTTTTGTCAGTCGATGCCGTTATACAGAGTAAGGGATCCGAAACCGGATGAAGAGGATAGAGAAATGGCGATTAATGTAAACACTGGCCTGCCAGTCACTCAACAGGTGAAAGCAGATAAAGCCGAACAACAAAACATTCAAAAACAGCAGGTTGTACAACAACAGGCCGTTCAGCAGCAAAGCACAACAGGCACAGCTGCACAAAAACAGGATTCAGTTTCGCTGACATCTCAGGCCCAGCAATTTAGTAAGGCCCAGGAAAAAGCGAAAGCGAGCTCAGGTATTGATCAAGAGAAAGTGGATAAGATCAAACAAGAGATCTCTGAAGGCAAATACAAAGTCAATGTAGAGCAACTGGCACGCCGTATCGTTCAGTTTGAAGGCGAGTTCTTCAACAAAAAATGAGTAACGCCTACTCTTCTATCCTCACTTTGTTAAACGAGCAAGAGCAGCAGCTGGATGTGCTGCTTTTGTTGCTTCACAAGGAACTGGACGCCATCCGGAGCCGTGATGTTGAAGCATTAAAATCTAATACTAACGAAAAAATCCACATTCTTGACTTAGTTCAGGCCACAGACGAGCAATTAACAGCATCGCCTGAGCTTGACGCAGCTAAACAACAGGACTGGTTTAAAGAGCAGTTGCAACGTCTTGAAGAGAAACTGGCTCAATGTAAATTCCAAAACCAGGTCAACAGTCAAAGCGTCGAGCAAAGCCAACTGGTGATAGAACGCTTTAAAACTGAGCTGTTGCAAAGCCGTGGTCGAGCTGGTTTAACCTATACCAATAAAGGCAAAGCAGCTCAGGTTGATAAAGGGCCAGGCATTAAAGCCTAAGCTCCTTATCCAACAAAAAACCGTCTGATGACGGTTTTTTTGTGCACTGATGTAAGAAGTGTTTAGTAATACTTCACATTTTTTATCCGACGGGCCGGTTGGCTATTTAAATACAAATCATAGACTTGCTTAAAATCCAGCTCCAGCTCTGTCGCATATACATCACCGACAGGATAAGTTTTCACTACGCGGGCACCACGAATAATGCCACTGACGGATGAGGTCAACTGATCATTTCCAACCATCATTTGTTGCATATTGGCTTTAGCGTCAATTCTTTGGCCATAGACCTGTTCGGCCAGTTCTCTGTACGCTTCCAGTTTCGAAGCTTTCATCGCCATCAGCATACGTTCCTGCTCAGTGGCACCTGGCTGCTGACTCAAAGGAGCATAGCCAACAGCTTTTAAAATAGGAAAACGCTGGGGCTCTACAGTTTCCCACTCCACGTGGCGATCCGCGACCAGACTGCAACCAGGTAACAAGGTTAGCAATAAGGCGCTGATGGTCAGTTTGTTCATAATGGCGTGCCTCTGCCCTTTTCTGCATCAATTCATTGTGGTAAACGATGCACAATTCATGCCTCTTCTACATTATTTTTGTTTTTGCCTCAGGCTCTGCATTCAGGCATAGCTTTTGCTACGGTAGTCTTAATTCTATTAATGAGGGTTCGTTATGCGTCTAACCGGGTTTCGCATATCACTGCTGGCTTGGCCACTGCTTTGCAGCTACGCCAACGCGGATTGGTATGAGGCCACAGGCCAGGCTGTGCTGCGTGCTGGCGACATGACGTCAGCCAGAGCTGCAGCTACAGAAGATGCGGTACGTAAAGCCTTGTTGTATTCAGGGGCTTCGATCCGCACAGTACAACAGGTCACCGACGGTTTATTGACTCAGGAGTCGATGTTTTTACAAACTCAGGGCGAAGTACACAATGTGCAAATCGTCTCTGAGACCGAAGAAAATGGCTACATCAACGTCACCATCAGAGCGGATATTTACCCAGATCAAAATCAATGCGCCAATCTGCAATTAAAAAAAGAGCTGTTGATCAGCCCATTTTTTATCGAAAACAGAGAGCAGGCTATTGTAGGGCAACTGTACGAACTGGATGAAGCGAGCACTAGTTTGTTTATTCAAAAACTGGAAGAGTCTTCAGGCTCGAGTCTGATCAAGTTACTGCCCCAATCCATCCGGCAACCAGAGCTGAGTTATGCCGAGCGTGGTGCTTTACAGCGTAATTACGGTGGTCGCTATTTACTCAAAGCCAGCCTTGGAGATGTCTCGCTGGGTGAGCGAGTCGGTACCAATTGGTCGTTTTGGTCCGATCAAGACAGAGAACGTTTTTATCAGCTGCAACTGGAACTCACTGATATTCAGGAGCAGAAAGTGCTGTTCAGCCAAAAATACCAAACCTCTGCGGTCTGGGGGTTTAACAGCACGACAGTGATCAGCCCCAAAACCCAACGTTTCTGGCAAACCGACTATGGTAAGTCGATAGAGCGAGTACTCAATGCCGCGGCTCAGGATGTAGAAGAAGCATTGCGCTGTGAAACTATACTGGCGGATATTACCCTGGTACAACAACACAAAGTGCTGCTCAATCTTGGCAGTCGACAAGGTTTAAAACTGGGGGATGAGCTGACTATTTTGTTCCGTCGCCAGCATAAAGATAGTTTTGGCCAGCTACAGGATCAACTGACCGTCAGTGAGCTAAAAGTTAAAATCACTGAACTGAACCACAAGAATGCCTGGGCTGAAAGCATCAATATGGATTTACTGGCTAATGTCCAGGTGGGTGACGCAGCTACGTTGATCACGAACAAAGAACAGCCTTGATAAAACCAAAGCCTCTGGATTGTTCAATAAAGAACCTGTTGATTCAACTAGAGTTCACAGAAATCATCAGCTGTGCTAGTTTAAGGCCTTCTGAAATCCGCCCTATAGTTAAATGGATATAACGGCCCCCTCCTAAGGGGCAGTTACAGGTTCGATTCCTGTTGGGGCGGCCATTTTCCTGCTGATATTCCCTTTCGCGTTTCCCAACTAAACAGGAGTTAAAGTTGCTGTAAGACCAGAGCAGGGATCAGAGTGCTCGCTGAACTTATCACGACATTATCTCTGGTTGACACGACCCTACTGGTAATTTGTAAACCACGGCGCGTTGGCGTCATAGTGCCCGTCAATACGTAGTCCATTCCCTGCGGATTTCTGAGCTTTGAGGTACTGCGGGATAAAGACAAATCGCCTGTTGGTCCCACAGTAATATGTTTGGTGAGCTTGTATTCAATCACTGCGGCGCCATAGCCTGGCAATACTGTGCTGAGCTCTTCAGCCAGTTGGTTCCCGATAGCGCTGGTTTGCTCGAGCTGGGAATCAAAAAGTACAAAACTCGCAACTCCAACCTTAACTCCATGTAATTGTTGGTTTCCAGCCAGTTTAAAGGCAAGCTGAGCCACATAATCGCTCAAAGATTTGCGACTTTGCTGAAACATAGCTGCGGATTGATACAGCTGTGGTTCAGCACCTACAGCGGCCAATTCAGATGGCAAGGTTCTGCGGCTCATTTGTTTTATCGCCAAACCAGGAATAGGTTGGCCATTGTTAACTGCTGCACTGTCTAGTTGCGAGCTGCGCTCCATACCCATAGCAGGCTCTGCTTCCTGATAAGGTTGAGTTAAACCAAACCATTCGGTATCTCTGTTCTGTGTCGTTGCGCCCTGGGTTTGCGACGATTCGGAGGACGAACTGGAATCACATCGGCAAAGCTCACCGGATGCACTGGCCACAACAGAGGACTCGACAGAACCGCTATCAGAGACCTGATGGGTGTCCGTGGTATCAGACTGGCTGGCTGCTGCTTCTGAGTGTTGGGCAGATGAGGTCGCGCAACCGGATAACACCAAGGCTGCAGCTATCAGCAAGGCTTTAGCTGATGCGGCGGTCATAGCTGAATTCAATGAGTTCATAAAAAGATCCAGTGTCAAGGTACTAGGGAGTTTCAGCGGCTTTGAGCTGTAACAGAGGCGCACTCTGAGTCGCCTTTAAGGCCTGAACCACATTTTGTGGAATAAAGGTCTGAGCCGTTGCCAATACTTTTTTATCATTCACATTGATCATACGGGCATTGACCAATACACCGTTCTGATGACGAACCAGAGTGCCACCCAATACCACACTGATGGGGTATTGTTGGGTCAGTTCCAGGAAGTCACGGCTAAACGTAAAATCACCTGTGGGTGTAACCCGGATATAATCTGTGGTTTTAAAATCTGTCACCGCAATACCAAACTGAGTCGCTTCGTGCATAAAAGCTTCCGACAGCTGATTGCCTAATAAATCGCCTTGCTGATAATCGCCATCCAAATAAACAAAACTAGTGACTCCAAGGCTAAAGGTGGTACTTAACACTTCAAGATTGGCCGCTAAATCGTGCATCATACTTTGTACATAGTGATTCACGGTCACAGCAGGTTCAGGTTTGTAACTGGTTGGATTCATCCCCGCCATACGGGCGTGTTGTGCTGTCGCGCTGTCATATTGATTCACAAACAGCTGATCAGGCTCAACAACAGCATCATCTTTGCTGTAAGTCACCCGGCCTTGTTGCAGTTCAACTTTATTGGCGGGCACAACAGGTTTTCCTTGCGGATCAGTATCAATCAAAGGCGCACAACCAGAAACAGCAACTGTAGCCGTCATGCCACATAAAAGAATAAGCTGGCGAAATGTAGTCATAAATTAAGACTCCGAATTGCGATACAACTTATTATGGCGCAATTGCAACTGCTCGTTGGGCCATAACACGGCGACAGGAATAACACTGGATGCAGCGGCGAGTACGCGCTGACTTTTCAGGTCAATTAATTTGGCATTGACTGTGATATGAACTTCGCCTTCCGTCAAAGTGCCGGTAATTACATAACGCGCTTGCTGATCCTGCGCCAGCTGACTGACGTCACGACCTAAGGTATTTTCAAAACCAGGATGTACCAGTACAGCGTCGTTTAAACGGATCTCACTGACTTGATAGCCCAACTGAGTCGCGACAGTCTGCATACTTTCTTGCAGCTGCAAAGACGCATTGTAGCTGGAATGACGACTAGTATCCGGCGCCATCAGTTGCACGTCAGCAAAAGTAGTGACCGCAATAGCGCCGGATTCCAGAGGCTGGAGTTGATAAAAAAGTTGATCCGCTAAACGCTCAGTGTAATACAACAGAGGCGGATGCTGATCTTTCTGTGATAGTTCCGCCGGCTCGGCAACTTCTTGCCCTTGCGGCAAAAAACTGCAGCTGCATAACAGCAGAACTGTAATTACTAATCCGACTATCCGCACTCTGGCCCCCGGTGTAGCTGTCGATTGTTGGTCTCTGTCTGATACACAGCAAAATTAGTGCCATGAATCGCGGACTTTTGCACAACGCTACACCGAGTGTTTTTAACAGCTATTTTAAATAGCTATAGGCGCTTTAATCGCAGGATGCGCCAAATAATTGACCAGCTCAAAATCGTCTATAGTAAAACCAAAAATATCTTTAATGGCAGGATTGAGTTTCATCTGTGGCAACGGATGTGGAGTACGGCTGAGCTGTTCATTCACCTGATCCAGGTGGTTGCTGTACAAATGCGCATCCCCAAAAGTATGCACAAAATCACCGGGCGTTAAATCACAGACTTGCGCTACCATCATGGTCAGCAACGCGTAGCTTGCGATATTAAAAGGCACGCCCAGGAAAATATCAGCGCTGCGCTGATACAACTGGCAGGATAATTTGCCATCGTGCACATAAAACTGAAATAAAGTATGGCAAGGAGGCAAAGCCTGTTTGCCCATAGCCGCATTGTCTTTTGGGCTGAACTTTGTATCTGGTAATACTGCAGGATTCCAGCCGCTGACAATTAATCGGCGCGAATCCGGATTCGTTTTAATGTCATGAATCAGTTGGCTGATTTGGTCAATCACCCGACCATCCGGTGTTTGCCAGCTGCGCCACTGTGCACCATAGACAGGGCCCAAATCGCCCTGCTCTGTCGCCCATTCATTCCAAATCGTTACTTTATTGTCTTTCAGATACTGAATGTTGGTGTCGCCTTTAAGGAACCATAGCAACTCATGAATAATGGAGCGCAGATGACACTTTTTGGTGGTCACCAACGGAAAGCCCTGACTTAAATCAAAACGCATCTGATAACCAAACACGCTGATAGTGCCAGTGCCAGTACGGTCTGATTTTTTATGGCCATGTTCCAGCACATGGCGCATTAAGTCTAAATACTGCTTCATGCCTTGCTCTCTTTAGCTGAAATTTTATTCTGACGGCTATAGCCCCAGATAATAAGGCCTGAACCAGCAATAATCATTGGAATACAGAGCCACTGCCCCATCGACATACCAAGCGACAACAAGCCTAAATGCGCATCCGGCTCGCGGAAGAATTCGATAATAAAACGCGCTGTCCCATAGCCAAGCAAGAATAAACCCGCGACGTTACCGGCTGGTGGATTTTTGCGTTTGTACCATTGCAGCAAAATAAACAGGATGATGCCTTCAGCCAACAGCTCATACAGCTGAGACGGATGGCGTGGCAACATACCCGCATTAGGGAACAATACCGCCCATGGCACGTCTGTCGTGCGCCCCCATAATTCGCCGTTGATAAAGTTCCCCAAACGACCAAAAGCTAAACCTAAAGGCAGCAGCGGCACAACAAAATCACCCAGTTCCAGATAGCGTTTTTTATTGCGCCAGGCAAACCAGGCCATAGCGGCCATCACACCTAACACACCACCATGGAAGGACATGCCGCCTTCCCAGGTACGGAATAAATACAGTGGGTCGGCAATAAAGTTACTGAAACTGTAAAACAGTACATAACCCACCCGGCCACCAACAATGACGCCTAAAAAGCCGAAAAACAGCAAGTCACTGACCTGATCGCGGGTCCAACCTGAACCTGGTTTATCGGCTTGCCGGTTCGCCAGCCAGTTCGCCAGTAAAAAAGCAATCACATACATAAGACCATACCAGCGCACGGCCACTGGCCCTATGCTGAAGATCACCGGGTCAATTTGCGGGAATAAGAAATAAGAATCCACTATGAAAAGTCCTGTTCTAATCAATAAATCAGTAGTGCATCCACCAGGATGCACTCATCTTGATAAGGTCAAACATTGTAACAGCCCTTGGTCCTTTTAGGCACGCAATTGGTTCAACAGCTGTTTTTGATCAAGGAATCGCTGTACGTGCAGACGAACTTGTTTTGGTGACTGACACGCCAGAATTTCTGGCAGCAGTAAGTGCAGCTCTGACATATTCACTCTGCGTAATAACCATTTAATTTTTGCCAGGTTACTGCTGTTCATACTGAATTTGTCATAACCCATAGCTGCTAAAATCAGCACACCAGCAGGTTCACCTGCCAACTCACCACAAATACTCATAGGCAACTGTAAACCCTGAGCCTGTAATGACATTTGATGCAAAGCACGCAGTACAGCAGGATGCATCGCATCATACAAACCCGCGACTCGTGGGTTGTTTCTGTCTACCGCCAATAAATACTGAGTTAAATCGTTGGTGCCGACAGAGCAGAAATCAATTTTACGGGCCAGTTCAGGCAACTGATACATGATAGACGGCACTTCAATCATCACGCCGACTTTAGCTTTCGGCAGCTGCACTTCTGTGCCTGCTAATTCATCCGTCAACTCGAAAGTTGCTTGTTTAATCAAGCGTAGCGATTCATCCACTTCAGCCAAATCAGAAATCATCGGCAACAGAATATGTAAGTTGCCCTGGCCTATATTGGCTTTGAGCATAGCGCGGATTTGTACCAGGAAAATTTCCGGATGATCCAACGTTAAACGAATCCCCCGCCAGCCTAAAAAGGGGTTTTCTTCGATGATGCTGAAATACGGCAGCGCTTTATCCCCCCCCACATCCAAAGTACGCATCACCACGGCTTTGGTGGGGTGAGAAGCCAGCACTTTTTTATAAAGTTCGATTTGCTCCGCTTCGGTCGGGAAACGGTTGCGCATAATAAAAGGGAATTCAGTACGGTATAAACCAATACCATCTGTATAGGATGGCTGAGCACTCTCAAGCTCTATCGCCAGACCAGCATTGATCATTAAGCTAAAAGGTGCACCACAAGCGCTCTGGGCGTTTAAATGCATCTCAGACTGATAACGGGCGCTGAGCTGCGCATCTTCACTGATCAAGGCCTGGTATTCAGCCACTATGGCCTCAGCAGGACCTACTAAAATTTGACCACGGTAGCCATCGACAATTAAACGCTGACTTTGCCAGTGGAATAGTGGCAGCTCGTCCAGCCCCATCACAGCAGGAATACCCAGAGCACGGGCCATAATAGCGGCGTGTGAGTTGACAGAGCCTTTGAGCGACACTATCGCGACAAGCTGAGCACGAGGGATTTCTGCCAGCATAGTGGCGGTGACATTATCGGCCACTAACACCACTTTTTCCGGCAATTTATGATGGCGCTGTTCAGTATCAAGCAAATGATTCAGCACCCTCTGGCCTAAGTCCTGATATCAGTACCGCGCTCGCGAAGATAGGGATCGTCCATATCGTCAAACTGGCGGGCAAACTTTTCAACCACACGTTTCAGTGCGCTTTTAGCACACCAGCCTTCGTGGATTTGTTTTTCAATTTCGCTACCCAGACTGGCTGCGTCCAACAACTGATGATAAACATCAAAAATAGCCAAAGCGTCTGCTGGCAAATGCCCGGCCATGCGCTCGGCTAGTCGATTAAATTCTGCTTTGGTGATTTTGACGGCTTTGTAAAAGCGCGACAGCTCTTTTTCCGGATCATCGACCTTTTTCAGTGATATCGCATCGAAGTCACTGGAGGGCTCCAGCACAAAACCTTCGCCAATGGCTATGCCGGGAGCACCTGGTAAGCCCTGCAGCTGTCCTGTACTTTTTTGTTGTTTCGAATTCTGACTGGCAACCTGGCGCATCTCGGCGTTGACTAACACAGAGGCCAGCTGTACTCCGAGAGTAACCAAAAAAGATTCTTCATCTTCACTGAACACCCGTGATTCACCCTGCTGTATGGTTAAGACGCCAAGCACTTTGCGATGATGAATAATAGGGCAGCCTAAAAAAGCCGAAAAACGATCTTCACTGACTTCAGGGGTGACTTTAAAACGCGGGTGCAGATGGGCTTGCGCCAGGTTAATCGGCTCTTCACGCTGACCAACCCAGCCAATTAATCCCTCGGAGAAACCTATCGCAATATGGCCAACAGCTTCAGGATTTAAACCGTCTGTGGCCATTAGCATAAAGTGCTGCTGTTCATAGTCGGCTAAATAAACAGAACAACACTCTGTTTTCAGAGCATTTTTTACGTTCGAAACTAAGCCAGCCAATGCGTTATTCAGTACCGGCTCTTGCGCCACATCCTGCACTATGCGCCTTAACTGGCTCAGCATTCTTAACCCCTTCTGATTAACTTGTCATTTTTTCCATCTCTACGAAGATACGGCAATGCAATAGGGGCAAACTCTTTCATCACCTTGCGGTACACTTCCCGCTTAAAGGCGACGACCTGACGCACCGGATACCAATAACTAACCCAACGCCAGTCATCAAACTCCGGATGCGAAGTTTTTAACAGATTTACGTCTTCATCCTTACAGGTCAGGCGCAACAAAAACCATTTTTGCTTTTGCCCTATACACACAGGATTGCTGTCACGCCGGATTAAACGCTTGGGTAACTTATACCTTAGCCAGTGTTTGGTGACCGCAATAATTTCTACATCGTGCGGCTGTAAACCAACTTCTTCGTTTAACTCGCGGTACATGGCTTGCTCAGGAGTCTCCCCTTCATCAATGCCACCCTGTGGGTACTGCCAGGAATGCTGACCGTATCTCCTTGCCCAAAACACCTGTCCCTGGTGGTTGTATATTACAATGCCGACGTTGGCCCGGAAGCCTTCAGCGTCGATCACAAAAACCTCTAGCTTAGTTACAGCTGTTGTTTCATCGATTCTTTCATAAAGTCACGACTTCGGCAAATTGTATTTTTTACAGAGTTATCCACAATTTAACTGATTAATTAGCGCTCACTGTGAACTTCTACACAGGCTCTGTACATAAAGCTGTGCATAAGGGTGTTTTTATTCTTGAATAACTTGCAAATGCTGGAATAACAGCCAAACCAGTATTGATAAATATTTATAAAAAACAGTAAGTTATATCGAAAAGCTTGGTATTTAAGCAGTGTTACAACTGTGCATAACTTGCTTTGCTTGCTTTTTGAGCAGCAAACCAAAGCAAAAAATGGTAATGTTTTTAAAGACCTGAAACACCGCTGTATAGAAGAAGTTTTTATGAGCCAGCCCCCGAAAAACATCGAAGAATTAGCGGAACGCTGCGCCATGATCGCTGGCCTGACCTTGGGCCAATTAGCAGAACAATGCCAGCTGCAGTTGCCTGCTAATCTGCAGCGCGACAAAGGCACAGTGGGCCAACTGCTTGAACTGGTGTTAGGCGCCAGTAGTGGCAGCAAAGCTGAACCTGATTTTCCACATTTAGGAGTTGAACTGAAAACCCTGCCTGTGGACAGCTTTGGTAAACCTCTGGAAAGCACTTATGTTTGTGTGGCACCTTTAACAGATGTTGCAGGTCTGCGCTGGCAGGACTCATGGGTCTGCCGCAAGCTCAGTAGAGTGCTGTTTGTGCCAGTGCTAGCCGAGCGTGGCATCCCTTTGGCAGAACGCCAGATAGGCACAGCTTTTTTCTGGAGCCCGGATACTCAGGAGCAGGCTCTGTTGCAACAAGACTGGGAAGAGCTGATGGAACTGATTGTGTTAGGTGGCATAGGTAGAATTAAAGGCGCTCACGGTAAAGTACTGCAGTTGAGACCTAAAGCGGCCAATAGCAAAGCTTTAACTGCTGCTATTGGCGCTGATGGGCAACCTATTCAAACCCTGCCCAGAGGTTTTTATCTCAAAGCCAGCTTTACTGCATCGTTGCTGGCTCGCCAGTTTGGTGATTAGCTTTGATACTTACCTATCAGTAACTGATAATCGCCACTGTCTTTGAGTTGTTTAAGCGCCTCGTTAAAGGAGCTAACCTGTTCTGGCTGAACGGTTGATTTACTAAACATCACATAAATGGGAGTTTCAGGGAGTTTCACCTGATGTGGCTGAATCTGTTGCTCTAGTCCTTTACGCCGGATAATAGCGGCGCCGACAAAACTATCTTCCAGTACAGCATCAACCTGATCGTCCAACAGCACAGCTATGTTTTGCTCACTCATGGTTGATTCAACAAACTGGGGGCGCATCTGATCGTCATCGTACAAGGCACTGATTTGTTCGCCATAGTAATAATCACTGATAAGCCCCACCTTATGCTTAGCGGCGACCATTTCTGCCACAGAAGCAAAGTTGTATTTACTGGCGTCATCCTTGCGGACAAATAGCTGAAACTGCTCAGCACGGTAAGGCTCTGAAAACAAAGCAAACTCTTCACGAGCTGGTGTTTTGGATGCGCCCAACAGCACATCCAACTGCCCTTGCCTAAACTGTCCTAGCAACTCCTGCCAGGTGCCATGCTGCAGCACCAAGCTGCAATTCATGCGTCCGGCAACGGCTTGCACTATTTCAATATCCAGTCCGCTGGCTTGCTGTTCAAGTCCGACATATTGGTAGGGTTCCCAAGATTCAAAACCCAGTTTTAGCTGACAAGGCGCAGCTTTGGGTTCAGAAGGCGTTTCTGCCACTTTAGCGACAGCATCAGGAGTCATAACGGCAGAATTTTGTGTTTCAGCAGGTGTACAGCCAAACAACAGCAGACAAACTACAGCGCTGCATAGAAAGTATTGAACGTTCATAAGCGGCCTCTTTTTTTAGTGTCTATCCGCTTTGAGCTTAGTGCATTCGGCTGATTTTTCCTCTTACATCAAATACTTTTTGTAGCCATAAGTAAAAATGGGGTCAGATCACATTGTTAACAGTTAACAATGTGATCTGACCCCATTTTCATATTTTTTTCTTAGACAAAACGGCAGCGGAATTGGCGGCCTTTGATTTTGCCTTCGCTTAAGCGTTTCAAGGCAGCACTTGCCATATCGTTACGCACGGCAACAAAACTGACCATAGGCAGCACGTTTATTTTACCCAGTTGCTCGAAAGACAAACCCAGCTCTCCTGTTAAGGCACCTACTATATCACCTGGTCGTACTTTGTCTTTTTTACCGCCATCGATCATGATGGTACGCATAGGAGCACGAGCTGGTACAGCGTCTTTCGCAGGATAAGCAGTTAACTCTGCCCACTGGGCTGTCAGAGCCAACTGATCTTCCAGTGCCGCCAGACGACCCATTTGCGCGGGTGTCACCAGCGTTAAAGCCAGACCTTCGCTACCGGCACGGCCAGTACGCCCTACTCTGTGTACATGCACTTCAGGATCATTAGCTAAATCGTAATTAATGACCAAAGGCAAAGCACTGATATCCAGACCACGGGCTGCTACATCTGTGGCCACCATAATCAGGCAACTTTGGTTGGTGAACTGCATCAATACCCGCTCACGGTCTCGCTGCTCTAAGTCACCGTGCAACGGCATTACACTGTAACCGGCAGCAGATAATTCATCACAAATGTCCTGAGTATCCTTGCGCATATTGGAGAAAATCAGCGTGGGCTTGGCACCATGCCAGGATAATAGTTGCTTTAAGGCCGTTATTTTGTTTTGCGCTTCTACTTCAATAAACTTTTGCTCTATGTCAGTTTGTTCAGCATCTTCAACAAAAACCTGCACAGCATCGGCTTTTAAGTGGCGTTTTAAGTCGTTGACTTTGTCCGGATAAGTGGCGGAAAACAACAAGGTTTGGCGATCAGCAGGCAAGGCGTTCAGAATAACACCAATATCATCAGCAAACCCCATATCCAGCATACGATCTGCTTCGTCCAGCACTAGCGTTTCAACATCAGACAGGTTTAGCAGGTTACGGTCGATCATCTCAAGAATACGGCCCGGTGTGCCGACAATAATATGAGCGCCATGTTCTAACGAGCCAATTTGGGGACCTATAGAAACACCACCGACCAGGGTCAAGACTTTGATATTGTGCTGGCTGCGGGCTAAACGACGGATTTCCTGCGCAACCTGCTCAGCCAATTCACGGGTAGGACAAAGCACTAGCGATTGGATACGGAAACGCTTCACCGCCAGTTTATGTAGCAAAGTCAAAGCAAAAGCCACTGTCTTGCCACTGCCGGTGCGGGCTTTAGCCAGCATATCTTTTCCTTCCAGCAGCACAGGCAAAGCCTGTTGCTGAATAGGCGTCATCTGACTGTAACCAAGACTATCAAGGCTTTGTAATAAGTGTTCTGCTAAAGGCAGACTGCTAAAAGTGGTATTGCTCAAAAATGGGTACTCTCTATTGACACAGAAACTGGCACGGGAAAAAGGGCGCGCACTATAACAGAAGCGTCCGTGCTCAGCGAGTATAAATTTTAACCAGCTCTGACCTTCAATCAAAAGTCTGCAATATGTCTGATCCTGGTAAGTATTCGATATCCGATATGTGGATCAGAGCCAAAGCTCTGAGCCTATGCAAATACTGTGACCGTTTGGCGACTGATCGCCGTTAACTGACCATCCGGTTGCCATAACTTGGCTTCAATATGGTGATAACCATCTGCGCCATGCTCAATATTGGCCAAATAAGACCACCAGTCTGTTGTCAGAGCTTTAGTTTCAGCGCTCTGATGCGGCTGAATAAATTCAATAGTCCAGGTTAAGGAACTGGCAGGAGCGGGTTGACTCAGTAAAGTTAAACTGACCGGTGGCCAGGCATCGACCAGAGCCAGTAACTCCAGCACGCCTACAGCACAACGTTGACCTTCAGCAAAACGGATTAGTCCACCTAACTCTGTGCCTGTGCCACCAGAGAAAGGCATAACACCGCGAGTGATGTGGTAATCAAAATGGTGGGTAAATTCTGGTACAGGCCCCTTTTTGGGCATCACTAAAGCGGTTTCGACAAAAGCCGGCGCGGTATCGCTGGCCACTTTATATTCCGAGAACCGCTCCGCCCCAAAGCTCGCCAGCAGTACTAATGCCACCTGATCCTGCTGCGTAATTTCCACCATCGCCTGAATAACTGATTTGCCCTGGCGCAAAATACGCCGCGATACAACAGCAGGTCCAGCATTTAACGGCGCAACAAAAGACACGGACACTGAGCGCAGCGGGATCTTCGTCGGCAGTTCTGTCAGTAAATGCGCTAAAGCTAAAGCCGATGCCATCCCCCCAAACACAGCGCGGCCCTGGCCCCATTGCTCAGGTACTTCAATCTGCAGTGTATCTGGCTGTCCAGCTTTAAACTGTTGCATCACATCGGCAAATAACATTGTTCCTTCCTTATTTCATACTGGAGTAGTTCGGCACTAGCTTAAGCTGGAGTGGCTTTACCGCCAGGGAACGAATATCGGATGATCCGCCCGACTACGGTAGCGTACTGACGTAAAAAACTGCCGCTGTTATAAGCAATACCATATTTTTTAGCAATAGCCTGCACTTGCGGTGCCACTGTCAGATAATGCAAAGCTGGCATATCTGGATAAAGATGATGCTCAATCTGGCAGCTTAAGTGCCCCGTCAAAATATGAAACCAGCGTGGCCCGGTAAAATTGGACGACCCCAGAATTTGCCGGTAGTACCAGTGACCGCGGCTTTCACCTTCGCATTGCTGCTGAGTAAAAGTATGAACATCAGCAGTAAAATGACCACAAAAAATCACAGTAGATGTCCATAAGTTACGGATCAAATTCGCCAGTAAATTGCCAGCCAACACCCATAACCACATAGGCCCGGCGATTAAAGGGAAAAATACATAATCTTTAAACAACTGACGCGCGCCTTTACCAAAAAAAGCTTTTTCAAATCGCTGTGACTAACACTGTTGACCCGATCAGCTTTCTTTTTACCAAAAAATACCCGCTCCCCCGCCAGCTCGTGATAAGACACACCCCATTGAAACAAAGTGCTTAACAGCAGATACGTGACAAACTGCCATAAGTTACGCAGACGCCAGCGGAAGTCGTTACTTAAGCGTAATAAGCCATAGCCAAAATCGCGGTCTTTTCCGATGATATTGGTGTAAGTGTGATGCTCAAAATTATGGGTGCGTTTCCAGGAGCCAGCATCACAGGCGATATCCCATTCAAAGCGCTTTGAATGCAACACAGGGTCATTCATCCAGTCGTACTGACCATGCAAAACGTTATGGCCTATTTCCATATTGTCGAGAATTTTGGCCAGTGCCAACAGGGCAACACCGAATACCCACAACCATGGCGTAACAAAACCCAACACCATCAGGATGCGACCTGAAATAGCGCTTAAGCGCTGCGTCAGCAGCATGCGGCGTATGTAGCGTGCTTCTTTGTCACCCAATTGGTTCATCACATTGGCTTTCACCTGATCCAGCTCAGCAGCCAGTTCGGATAATTGTTGTTCTGTAAGTTTCATCGTGATCCTATAACTCGATTTGCAGATCGCTGTGCGCAGCACTGATACACAACTGAATTTGCTCAGGGCCATCACCTGAAATTTGCCCTGTACGTAAATTCAGTACCTGTCCTGATTTTTTCTGACACACACACTGATAACACACGCCAATACGGCAACCAAAACGCGGACTCAAGCCTTGTTGTTCCGCAGCCTGCAATAACGGCACTCCGGCAGCGGCTTCTATTGTTGTGACTTTTCCCTGCTCTATGAGCAAGGCTTGCTTAACAGCTCCTTGTGTTGCAGCCAGTTCTAAGCCAAACAGCTCTGCATGAACAGCATCTGATGGCACACCTTGTTGTATCAAGTCATCCTTGTACTGACGACTCATAGCAGCGGGACCACAGAGGTAGTAAAGAGCATTGGTCAGAGAAACCTTAGTGTTTTCTTTTAACTGCTGAACTAAGTTCAGCCGGCCCGTGCTTGCTGTTTCAATCAGCTGCAGTTCAAACAGGGGTTGTTTTGCCGCCAGTAGTCTCAGCTCAGTCAAGAAAGCGGCCTGTGCTGCATTTTTAACGCAATAAAACAACACAACAGGCGAAGTCCAGCAACGCAAACTATTTAACATGGACCAGAGTGGCGTTATGCCAGAGCCTGCAGCCACCATCACTATACTTTGTTGCGGCGCACCATCCGTCTGGGGCGCCAGCACAAAGTCGCCTGTTGCAGCGCTGATACTTAAATGAGTCAGCTTAGCAATGTCTGCCGCTAAGGCTTTCGTGAACTGACCCTGAGGCTGAATTCGACAACTGATACGAATTTGCTTTTGCTGTGCAAATAACCCGGATGATGAGCTGATACTAAAACTACGACTGATATAACGCCCCTGATGCAACAAAGTCACCAGCAGATGCTGACCTGGCGTAAAACCAGTCCAGGAGGGTTCTGGCTCTAACCAGACACTCAATATCTGTTCGGTTTCCCAGCCAGAATCGACAATGCGGGCACTGTAATAGTCCGGATGCAGCTCAGCGTTGTTCCAGCGCAGCAAAGGCTGCAGGTAATAACTCAGCTTCGGCTGATTGGCCAGCATTAAGCTAAATTGGCGATAGAGGCGCTGGCCCCATAAAGAGATCATTTCGTTCACACTGGTCCTTCCACTTAAATTCAGCGCACAGTTGTACACTAAAAATAAATGAAACTCCACTTTCAGGATTTAAAAACAACAAACAAAACAATCAAACCAATGAATTTAAACAAGTTATTTATATTTATAATTTGAGCGAAAATACAAAAGTGAGTGAACAGATGTTAACTTTTAAAAATAAAACACTTTAAGGAGGGAAAGTTGAACACAAGCTCTTTGGAGTTGGACAAAGGCGATAACAGAAAAACAAAAGCAAACTGAGGTTAGGGCTAGAGCTTTACATCAGGGCTTTGGGCAAAATCGGCGCGTTGTGGCATCACCAGACAAAATCGATGGCCGAAGAGCACCGATCAGTTTAAAGAGTGGCATTTGTTTGATAACAAAAGCGCCCAATTTGCTCAAGCGAGCCACTTCAGCCGCACTATTGTCAGTCTCACTATCCAGGTGAATATGGCTTGGGTGTTCAACTTTTTGCAGCAATAGTTTGGGCTCAGTGGATGGATTGTTCAGGTAGGCATAACGCTCGGCCCACTCCGGATCTGCAGGCAGCTGCTGATAACCCAACGCCTGGCTCTAAAATTCACTGGTCTGCTAAATATTGTCCACTTTGCTATCCAGAACAAAAGCGGCTAAACGACTTTTATGCATGCTCTGCTCCCCCTATTGCGGCCAGTTACTACCAGCGTCACAGTTTTCGACCCACAACACATTGTTACGGGAATCGTTATTGATATAGACCTGATTCACAGCAGACTTAGGATATACCAGATCGTCGCCACAATCGGCACTTTGACCTGGCCCTACCACAATTTTACTGCCCACTTTTAATGTACAGCTACTCATTTGGTTTAATACGCTCCAGTTTGGACAAATAGCATTGGCTTCTCTGTACTGCTCTGTTGGACCTTCAGGTCGCATAAATGACCACCAGCGACCATATAACGTATAGCTTTTGCTCTGATCCCAGACTCGATAGACCTTTACTGGCGCTGTAGCGACAAACACCTGCCCCATGCAAAGCTGGCCTTTATCAGGCTGGCCTAAAGCAGATTGCAGTAGATCTGGATCCGAAATGGCTTTGAGTCCTGCAGCTGGAGCCTGAATTATGCCGATACAATCACTTGGTTGTGCTGCAACAGATGAATTGGCTTGTGATGAGGTAGAAGAAGGTAAAGCACTACAACCTGCCAGCAGAGACGCCGCCAGCAGTATCCATAATTGGGTAGTCCAAACACGCATAAATCCTGTTCCTTGTATCCTTTGTTATCGGGGGGATGCCTGATTAAAGTACATTAATCAGGAACAAGGAACAGCTTAGCTCAAAAACACACGACTGATCAGTAAGTAAGCATTTTTCCCGGAGAAAAACTGGCTGAGTTAAAGACGCTTTTCCATAAACACACTTAAGGGATCTAGCTGATAAGAGCCAAAGGGAGTCCTGTAGTGATATCCTAACTTTTCATAAAGTCCTAATGCTTCGGGCTGAGAAATACCTGTTTCAAGCCGGACCAGCGGGACTTGTTGTTCCACAAGATGAGCTTCCAACGCTTGCATCAGCTGCTTTGACACACCACGGCCTCTGAAAGACTCCAGCACATAAACCCGCTTGATCTCACCATAACTGCCATCATCATTCATTATTTTAACAGCACCACAGCCTGCTAAGTCACCATCCAGATAAGCCCCTAAAAATAGGACATTGGGCAATGCCAAAGCCGCTGGGCTTTCCATATGATTACTTTCAGCCGGGTATAAAGACGCCATATACGCATCAGACAATGCCAACAAATGTGCAGCCGGTGCAGATAAAGGATCTAGGGTTTTAATATACATAAACAGATTCTGCAGGGATAAAAGTAAGTAGTATTCAAACAAAAACAACGCTACCCACGCAATGCTTTTGACTGTCTAAAAAGCAAAAATCAGCCAGCCGGACAATTGGATTAACGACAACCTTTAAGATAACTGCAACTGTGAGTTTTGGCATGCTGCTGCAACACTTCAATAATCCGCTGATGATCAGGTGACGCTGCAGAGACAACAAAATAGGCATCTATTTCTGCCAGCTTCTTTTGTTTTAAGCCAGCGACAACATCAGTGGATTGCTTATCAGCATAAGCCACAAAAGGGCCTTGGTAACTAATTAAGTGTTGGGTACGCTGATGCAAAAATAACTGAATCGCACTAATACTGTCCGGCATATCGACTAACTGATAGCCTTGTTGCAGTAATTGCTGACGCTGACCTAAGTAATCAAAGGAGCGGATCGCTGCCACAGTTTTATCTTGTGGCGCAGCAGAGCTCAACTGATGGCTGTATAGCATCAACTGCATCGGCATATAGGCGGGTTCAACAAATTTATGTTTTTTACTGATAGCCGCTGTGGTTTTTACATTGATACTAAAATCCACCTCGCCTTGATCCAGTAACAGATACATTCGAGCCGGGGTGGTACAAACGGCCTTTAACTTAAAGCCTGCTTGTGCAAAAAGCCGCTGAGCCAATAGATATCCATCTCCGGCACAAGTTTTACCATCAGCACTGACAACAAAATCAGGTGGAAAATTATGGACCCCCATGCGCAGCACTTTGTCTGACAGAATTGGCAGATCGGCCACCACAGGAGGCTGTATCAGCAAAGCTAAAACACAAAGAAGTCTGTATCGCATCAAGCACTCTTTAAATGAGGGTCAGAGTGCGCGACTCTGACCCACAACACTATTAAGCTAACACAGCCAAAGCACCTTCATACGAAGGTTCATCTGCAGTTTCAGCCACTTGCTCTGTGTACAACACTGAACCGTCAGTGCCAATGACAACTACAGCACGGGATAGTAACCCTGTCAGAGGACCCGTAGAAAAAGCTACACCGTAGTCTTTGCCAAAAGAGCTGCGGAAACTTGAACCGTTTTTCACTTGTTCTAAACCTTCAGCACCACAAAAACGAGCCTGAGCAAAAGGTAAGTCAGCAGAAACACACAAGACTGTGGTGTTGCTTAAGCTTGATAAGGCTTTGTTAAAAGTACGGACAGAGGTAGCACAAGTTGGAGTGTCCACGCTCGGGAAAATATTCAGTACCAAACGTTGTCCGGCAAAATCTGACAGTTTCACATCCGCTAAACCTGCACCTGTTAAGGTGAAATCAGGGGCTTTACTGCCCACTGCCGGCAGTTCGCCTACGGTCTGAAATGGATTACCTTTTAATGTTACTGTGGCCATGAGTCGGCTCCTTTAGGTTAGAAAATCGGGTTAGTTAAAAATCAGGGCGTATAGGAAGCACCAAAGCCTTTTTTCGGCTTTTTGGGTTTTTCCTGAGCGGTAATAGCCAGTTGATAACTCATCATCTGGCCTTGTTTAATCTGAATTTGTTGTGTCACCCAGTCGACATTTTGCCATGGATGCCAGAGTTTGAGCTGATAGCTGCCATCAGGAACATCGATAAAAGTCACCAGCCCTTTAGTATCTGTCACCTGTAAAAACGGGCTTTGCCCTACATAAATATAAGCCTGCATATAATCGTGAATATTACAGCCTAAAGCGACAATACCTGCCTGGTCAAACAACACAGGAGCCTCAGGTTTGTTGGCATACAACTTTAATTCAAAGACTTTGGCAGGAGAAAAAGAATAAACATGATGCCGGGTTTTATCCGTATTCGGAAAGTCGACTTCGGTACCTATTTGATAGGCAGACACAAAAGGAATAAAAGTCAGGTCCTGTTGTTTTACTTCTGCCTTTTTTACGGAAAAAGTTTTGTTCGCCGGGTCAAGCAATTCAACCACAGCATCTTCCAGTGGCTGGCCTTGTTGATCCGTGATGCTCAGCTTAACATCAGCTGTGGCATGGAAAGACAGTAAAAAAACCAGACACAAAACAGGGGTTACAAAGGTCATTCAATCATCACTCCGTGAGCCGGACCTGGCTAAAGTCTGCTTAAACTAAAGCAGTTTAGACCTGTTGTCATCATCTACCAGATAAAGCAGCAGAAACTTTTCAGATCTCCGTGTTTTTACCCGTTGATGCAAACTGCTACTATCAAGGCAGAATAAAAATAAGGAATCCAGGGATGTCCCCCACTCGTCCGACTGCTTTTTTAATCAGCCTGATCCCAGCTCTGCTGTTCAGTGTCACCACCGCAGCATCCGAACAACTGAGCCTAAAAGGTCGAGGCGAATTTTATCTGAATAAACAAAATGATACAGCAGATTATTTAGCGCCCTGGTGGCAAAAAGGCACAGGACAATTTGGCTATAACACAAAGGCCGGAGCTGGACCACAGTATCTGGTTGCTTTACTTGAAGGCGATTCTGATTTTTCGGTAGTAGTGCATGCACAGTGGCACAGAGCACCAGAAGCAGGGGTTGGAGTAACAGAAGCCTGGCTAAACTGGAGCCCTTTACCTGCCTCAGGCTACAGAGTGCGGGGCAGAGCTGGCGTATTTTATCCTGCGATGTCGCTGGAAAATACCGACCTGGCCTGGACTTCGCCTTATACCCATTCATTTTCTGCCATCAACAGCTGGATGGCCGAAGAAATCAAAACCAGAGCGGTTGAATTGTCAGTCAGTCGTCCCGGCCGTTTTTTTAAATCAGACCATAGTTTTCAGTGGGTTGGCGCGTTATTTCAAGGCAACGATCCGGCAGGTTCTATCTTAACCTGGCGAGGTTTTGCTGTGCATAATCTGCAAAGCGGCATCGGCGAACGCATTGATTTTGCCAACTACCTCAGCATAGCGCCAGGCGGGGCCGTGGAACCACAACCGGCCTGGGTCGAACCCAATCGCGAGTTGGATCATAAAACCGGCTATTACACAGGAGTGCACTGGCAGCACAAAGACCAGACCGAAGCCCGGCTTTATTGGTATGACAACAGAGGCGAACCTACGACCTTTAAAGATGGCCAATATGCCTGGGATACCCGTTTTGTCAGTCTGGCTTTGCAACATCAACTGACAGAACAGTGGCGGCTGCTGGCGCAGTATCTGAATGGCGATACCGCTATGGGGCAAAAGGTGGTTGTCGCAGATTATCGCAGTAGTTACCTGATGCTGAACTATCAATCAGAGCAGCACAGTATCAGTGTCCGTTATGACCGTTTTGAAGTGATAGATCAAGACCAGACTCCAACAGACGATAACAATGGCAAAGGCCATAGCTGGACTATCAACTGGACCTATCAGCTGACAGACCATTTTGATATTGCGCTGGAGCACAGCAGCTTAACCAGCGTTCAACCGAACAGGACCCAGTGGGATGACTGGCTGGCAAAAGCGAAGCAGCGCTCCAGTAGTTTGATTTTGGGGTATCGATGGTAACAAAAAGCCGTCTTACCCCAGTAGCATCCATAACGCCACAGCAAACATTAAACTGGCTGCACTACGATTGAGCCACTGCACTTTGTTTTGTTGCTGGAAAAATGCACCTAAGGCTTTACCACCACTGGCGTACAGCAGCATCGACAAAAACTCCAGCACAAGAATAATACACACCAGCACCAGCAACTGCGGCCAAAACGCCAGTTGGCTGTCGATAAAAGGTGGCAACAACGCCATATGAAAAGCCCAGCCTTTGGGATTAGACACTGCGGTGACAAACCCCTGGCTAAATAAAGTGCGCCTTGGCATCAGCTCCCGACTGATACCGGCCTGAGGAATAGCTAACTTGCCTTTGGCCCACCACATTTGCCAGCCGATATAAGCTAAAAAAAGAGCGCCTGCAATTTTAAACCACTGAAATACAACCGGAAACTGTAGCATCATAGTTGCGACACCACACACAGCCAGAATAGCGACCAAGGCCACACCTAACATCTCGCCCCACATCATCCAGAATGTACGGCGCACGCCCTGTGTCATGCCAAGCGTCATAGCCAGAGTCATGCACATACCCGGCGTAACCGAAACAAATAAAAAAGTTGGAATAAAAGCGCCCATCAAGGCCAGATTGATCATAGCTACCTCATCAATGAAGAGCGCTATTCTGTCTGGTTGTGCAGACGACAACAAGAGTGGCTGACCTACTTTTTAAGGCTCTGGCCGCTCCCGCACAAATACCGCAAAACGAGGTGTTCCTTTGTGAGTTAACCCACGGTATTGAAAAGTCACCAAACGCCCTATTGGCGGCGGGTTTTGACGTTCATCCAGACTAAAACCTGAACCTAATTTAAAGCGACGACCATCAGGTAATTCCACCAATAAAGCCCCGAGCATGCCGCTAAATTGCCCCTTGCCCGGCAAATGTGCCACAACCCTAGCCTCCGCATCCTCCACCAGCTTTAGTTTTTGCAGATGACCGACTCTGCCACTTTGATAAAGCGCCTTTACATGATGCAACATCAGCCCTTCGCCACCTTCGCTGACAACCTGCTTTAACAGCTGTTCAAGTTCTGCTTTGCTCTGCAGTTGCTGTTGGGGGACCAGTTGTAGAAAAGTCGAATCCGGTAGTTGCTGCTGCAAAAACTGCAAGCGTTCGGTAAAGGTGCCGGGATGTTCTGGCGCATCAAATACCATCAGGCGAATCGTTTGCCAGTGAACGTCTGTTGAACTGTGCTGTAAAGCCTGCATCACCTGTTGAAACTGCCCCCGCCCAGCCCACAACTCGGCATCAAGCGCAAAAGCAGGTAACTGTTTTCGTAAAGGCTCTGGCAGCTTAATCCATTGCCCGCTGCGGCTACGTAATTGATGGCCATCCCAAAAGGCCCGCACACCGTCCAGTTTCTCACTGATCCAAAAATCAGCCACTGCGTCTTGCTGCTGATAGGAATTAGCTAACTGTAACTGGGGTAAGGTTTCAAGGCCAAAAGCCGGCACAGTCGCCAACATAGCCGTACAACACAGTGACAAATACAAAGTTCGCATTGGTTTGCCCTCCTTGTTGTGTTCCGGTTTTAACTGTAGCTCGTTTTATTTGAAAATAAAGTGTTAACAAAAATGCACTATTTTAGTGCTGAATTGAACAGGAAAAGTACATTAAGGTATTGATCAGCCAGAAAAAACTGAAGCAACCACACTAGATTTACCAATAAAATCAAATAATTGACATCAGACTGTCATAGCTGGGTACAGATACTGCTTCTGGTATTTGAATTGTTCGTGAAGCCGTTTGGGAGTCGAGTATGGTTCAGCTTTATTTACGCCAACATCCACAACGTGACCTGCTGGAGCAAGAGTTGCAACAGCGTTTTTTCCCGGCTCTGGATTCCCCTTGCCAGCTCTGCCAGTTTGTACTGACCCTATCCAGTGTTTCACGTACTGCTGAATACCAGGCTATGCACCAGTTAGCTCAGCAACATGGCAAAACCCTAGAACCACATGAACAAGACTGCAATCTGCAGTTGGGCACTAGCTGGTTACGCTGGGAGAGGCACAACGAATTTTCGACTTATACTTTTATTCGCAGTGGTGTAGCGGCCAGCTTATTTTGTGATCCGCAGGACTTAGTACCGGACAACGAATGGTTTGCCAGCTTACCGGGGCAGCTGTTCCGGGTGGTGCAGCTGAGTATAGTGCAGCCAGCTCAACTGGCACACCAAGACCCTGCCACTCTTTTTGTCAGTGAACATTTGATCAGCAGTATGGTATTTAACGGCAAAGCCAGGATTTGGACGGACTTTCGTAAACACAACGAAGGGGCGGGTCGCATGTTAGTGCTGGATCATGGTTTGAGCCGCAGTGCGCTAGGTGCTTTGGTTCAGCAACTGTTCGATTTAGGCAACTACCGCAAACTGGCGCTTTTGGCCTGGCCTTATTGCAAGCTGGCGCTGCATCAATTGCCACAGCAAGAACAACAACTGGCGGTGATCACCTCACGTATAGAGCAAAAACAAGGCAATGACGAGCAGTTGTTGGATGAGTTAATTCAGTTAGCGGCACAGACCGAACATCAAATCTCGGAAAACAGCAGCAGATTACAGGCCAGTCATGCCTATTACCAGTTGACACTGGACAGGCTCAAAAGTCTGGATGAACAGCCTGTCGAAGGACTGCTGTCATTACAGCACTTTACCGAGCGGCGTTTAACACCGGCCTGGCGTACCGCTCAGTCCGTGCTGAAACGCCAGCAGCACCTGGCAGAGCGTTTAGGCCGTTCCACCGAATTACTCCGTACTCAAATCAACTTAAAGCTGGCCTGGCAAAACCAAACGCTGCTGGCTTCGATGGATAAAAGAGCGCATTTGCAACTAAAACTACAAAGTGCGGTTGAACGTTTGTCAGTGGTTGCCATCAGCTACTACTCATTGCAACTATTAACCAAAGCTCAGCAAGCCATACTGCACTGGTTGCCACAATGGCCAGCTAAAACCATAGAGTCCATTAGTATCCCGCTGGTGGTGGCTATGGTGCTATGGTATTTCTGGCATTTACGAAAAAAGTTCGATCAGCATTAAACAGAGGTCGCATATTTTTGAAATCTCCTCTAATTTTAACGAGTTAAAAAGGAGATTTCATGCCAAAAGTGTTGCTCGCCATCAGTCTGCTTATCAGTAATTCACTCTCTGCGCAACCATATTGGTTTCCTGTTGACGTGCAAGCCGATGGCAAGACGATACAGTATCAGCCGCTACAAAAGGTCAGTAAAGCCTGGCGGCTTTGTGCTCTGTTGCCTCATGGTAAAGATCATTACTGGTGGGGCGTGTCCTGGGGCTTGGCAGAAGAGGCAAAACGCCAGGGGGTCCAACTTGGAATTTATGAAGCCGGGGGTTATGAGAACTTACCTCGCCAACGCCAACAGCTGCAGGATTGCGTGAAGAATAAAGCGGACGCTCTGATTATAGGTGCAATATCCAGCGAAGATTTAAACGACTTAATTCTGCAGTTAAAAGCTTCGGGTATTCCGGTCATCGATCTGATCAATGGGATGAAAAGTGACGCGATAGCAGCCCGCTCTTCAGTCTCTTTTGCCGATATGGCTGCGACAAGCGTTCGCTATCTGCTCAAACACAGTCAACACCAAGCTGTCACTCTGGCCTGGTTTCCGGGCCCGGCTCAAGCCGCGTGGGTACAGGATGCTGAACGGGGTTTAAATCAGCAATTAATTGGAAGTCAGATGCGGCTTTTACATGGCGGTTACGCTGCTACCGACAATTTTTCGCAAGCAACCTTAGTCAGGCAACTCTTTGGCCGGCAACAGCCCCACTATGTGCTGGCCAACGCTGTGGCTGCAGATGTGACTCAGCACTTTATTGCCGCCGAAAATCTGACACAAACCCAAGTGATGGCTTACTACGCCAATCCACAAGTAGTACAGCTTATCCAAAGTGGCCAATTACTGGCAGCAGTGACGGATTCACCGGTGATCCAGGCTCGCATCAGTATTGATTTGGCGCTGCGTGTGCTGGAAAAACAACCTTATGCCCGCCAGGTGAGTCCACTTATACGAATTTTAGACCAGCACAGTATCAGTCAGTTACCACTGCAGCAGATCATTGCCCCCAAACAACAATGGATGATCCGCCAGCCACTCGCAGCTAAAACGCCATGATGCCAGGGTTTGACTGAAGTGCTCAACTCAGAGTTTGGGTCCAAAACACAGATCGCCCGCATCGCCCAGGCCCGGCACTATATAAGCTTGCTCGTTCAGACACTGGTCCAGGGCACCTAACCACAGATAACTGTTTTGCGGTAAATGCTGACGCAAGGCATCCACCCCTTCGGGCGCAGCAATAGCTGCAACTACATGAACTGAGCGAGGACTGGCCTGACTTGCGATCAGTTGCCAGACCTTAAGTAACGATCCGCCTGTCGCCAGCATAGGGTCTATTAAAATCAGATCCCGGCCAGTTAAATCCGGCAAAGCAGCGTAGTTCATGCGGATCTCCAGGTGTTCTGCATTGTCGCCCTCAACCCGATAAGCACCGATAAAACCGCTGTCCGCCTCATCAAAAGCGTTGGCAAAGCCCTGATAAAAAGCCAAACCAGCCCTTAGCACAGTCACCAGTACAGGAGACTGGGTTGGCACCTCTATCTGGGTTGAGCCCAGCACAGTGTGAACTTCAACCTGATGCACAGGCAAAGTTTTTGCCAGTTCTGCAGCCAGTAAAAAACCCAGGCGTTCTAAATTAAACTTAAAACGCAGTCTGTCCTTTTGTACGTGCGGATCACGCAGTTGTAATAAAATGCTGTGCACTAACCCAGGATATAAATTCAGTTGAAACAGATTCATTCGCAGACCCGATCGTTGATTCGTCTGCAAAGGGTATAGTTTTTTTCCGCCAGGACGCAACCTGTTCTGCCAGTCTGGCCTTGAATTTATTAATAGTGGCGCCATAACTGCTCAATGACAAAGCGACTGGAGCAGCAGCGGTGCCTTTATTGTTATTAATTGTGCTGACGTTAATAGTGTTAGCAGCGATATTTTTACCGCCTGTCTGGAGGCAATATCGCCGGAAAAAATTCAGCAGCAGCCCTTTCCTGCTGCATGGCGACAAATTTTAAAACACCGCATGCCTTATTTTCGTGCTTTACCCGCTGACTTGCAGCTGCAACTGAAAAAGTTGATCCAGGTTTTTGTCGCGGAGAAGCAATTTGTCGGTTGTGCCGGCCTCACTGTTACTGACGAGATGAGAGTGACCATTGCGGCCCAGGCTTGTTTGTTGTTATTAAATAAACCCGCTCATTATTACCCTAAACTCAAGCAAATTCTGATTTATCCCGCCGCTTTTGTGGTACCAACACAGCAGGCTGATAACGCTGGTGTCGTCAGTGAAATGACACAAGTGCGATTGGGGGAGTCCTGGCAAACGGGTCAGATTATTTTGTCCTGGGTTGATACCTTAAAATCTGCCGCTATTTGCAACGATGGACATAATCTGGTGATCCATGAATTTGCGCATCAATTGGATCAACTCAAAGGTCAAGCGACCGGAGCACCTCAACTCAGCAGCGCTCAGGCTTATAAAGAGTGGTCTTTGGTGTTATCCCGCGAATATGAGCAATTACAAAAACAACTGGCGCTGGGCTTACCAACCTTGTTTGATGCGTACGCAGCGACCAATCCGGCCGAATTTTTTGCGGTAATTTCCGAGGTGTTTTTTGAACAACCTGATTTATTTGCCGCACAGCATGCAGCCTTGTACCAGCAGTTACGATCTTTCTACGCATTGGACCCGTTAAGCTGGGCTCAGACTCATCCTGTCAATGCACCTCGTCCCTGAAGTAGTGGCTTTGTTGACTACATGCTCTGGGCTTACTCAACTGGCGTTTGCCTGCAACGCCTCTGACTTTGGGCATAACAGCCCCTTATTGACATAAAAAAGTCGACCCGATAGCGCCATTGCGTAATAATGACGGCCATTTTTGAGCAAGCAGCGGATAAACAAACAATGCAAATCACTAAAGATACCGTGGTTCAGTTCCACTACACCTTATCAGACGAAACAGCTGTGTTAGAAAACTCCAGAAGTCAGGACCCGGTTTTATATCTGCAAGGTCATGGCAACCTGATTGAAGGTTTAGAAAAGGCGATGGAAGGTCATCAGGCTGGTGATAAATTTCAGGTGACTTTAGCTCCGGCAGACGCCTATGGTGAACGCACTGAAGATGCAATTCAAAGTGTTCAGGTTAAACACCTGATGGGCGCTAAAAAGTGGAAACCAGGTATGGTGGCTGTGGTGAACACAGAACAAGGTCAGCGTCAGGTCACTGTAGTTAAAGTCGGTATGTTTAAAGCAGAAGTAGACACTAACCACCCATTAGCAGGTAAAACCTTAAGTTTTGATATCGATGTGATAGATGTTCGTGCAGCCTCTGCAGAAGAAATTGAACACGGTCATGCCCATGGTGTCGGTGGTCATCACCACCATTAATCAGGCTTTGCGCTAATAAATTCAGTTCAGCCGATTTGAGGCTGAACTGAATTAAACCTTGTTCTGACACGATGCATTGGTTAGATTAACAATATGTTAAAGAAACCAAGGCATAGTGCGGATGCGATTTGTGTTGGCGCTGCTGGTGCTGCTGTTGAGCAGTAACAGCTTAGCAAGTACAACCCAACCTTTGTTGAACTGGGCAACGAATACAGCGCCTCCTTTTCATATTGTCGGTGGAGCCTTTGACCAGCAGGGGATCTGTGATGCACTGGTACATAGCATTCAAAGACACTTGCCTCAGGTCAGACATCAAGTTTTTCTGATGCCACAAACCCGCATCCATCAGGCACTGAACAATAAAGAGCCTCTGTGTTTTCCTTGTATGATCCACAGAAATACCCCGACCGATACAGCAGTATTCAGTCAGCCGACCCATTGGTACAGACCACAGGGTGTGATCACCCGTAAAGCCTTAGCGAATCATTTTTCTGAACAATTTGGCAGCCCGCTGGTGCTGGCGAGGTTGTTGGAAAATGAAACTTTTAAATTGGGTTTAGCCGCAGGTCGCCGATACGGCGAGCTGGAATCTATACTGGAGCCTTACCGCAACAATGGTTTAGTGCGCTCTGGCGATGATGGCCCTGTGGCATTGCTGAAAATGATCCAAAGTGGCCGAATTGATTTCACTCTTGATTACGACATTATTCTGACCTACCTGAAAAAAACCGCACCAGAGCAGGCAAAAGGTTTAGTTCACGTGCCTTTAGCTGAGCTAAAGCAGCCTGTTGCCGGAGCTGTCGGCTGTAGTAACAGCAAATGGGGACAACAACAGGTTGAACTTATCAATACAATATTGCCCAAAGTGAAAGCTGACCCGGAGTTTAGAAAAAGTCTTGAACTATGGTTTGATAGCCAGGTCTTGTTGCCTGATACAGAGGTCAAAGCAGAGAAAAAGCATTAAATGGAAACAAATCAGTATGTTTGCTCAACAAAGTTCAACAAAATTCAGCTGCAAATCCCTCTTAGACCAGTTAAAATCGTGCCACATGGCAGATGCCTGAACTCATGGATAAGAACTTGTCATCCCCATCAGATTTGAATCAAATGCAATTTGATAACTACCGTGGCGAACGACCGTCAGCACAACCAGCACCAGAGGGTAAACCTCGCCGTCGCAGCCTTATCCCATCGCTGTTAGTTCTGCTTGTGCTTTCTGGCGCTGCATTGGTGGCCTATGAGCTGCATACAGCTCATTATCAGTCGACAGAAATTAGTCTTTATGCCAAAAAACTGACCTACCAACTGCAGTCAGGTGCGACTGAACAGGTGTCTTATCCTATAGCCGGACCTTTTGACCAACGATTAGGGTATTCGAAGTTATCCAAATTTATTCCACGTTTGACTCAAAATAACTTTGTGATTGAACAACAAGCCGCCTTCTCACCTGAATTGCTGTTTTATACCCAGCTCGGTTTTTTTCCGCCTTATCGTGAAAAAGCTCAGGGCGGATTACTAATTGGTGATTGCCGCAACGAAGAGTTGTTTTCCTTCTCTCATCCACAACGCGTCTACAGCCATCCGGCTGACGTCCCAGCTGTAGTGCGTAACAGCTTATTATTTATAGAAAACCGTAAACTGTTAACCTCGCCTTCCCGCGCCAACCCCGCTGTTGACTGGCCACGTTTTATTATGGCCGCGGTTTCTCAGGTGACTAAGGTATTAAATCTGGAAGGGCAGTCCGCAGGCGGCAGTACCCTCGCGACTCAGATTGAGAAATACCGCCACTCACCTCAGGGCTTAACTCAAAGTTTTACCGATAAGTTTCTACAAATGGTTTCTGGTTCGGTCCGTGCTTATCGCTACGGCGCTGATACATCCTTAACCCGGCACGAAGTTATACTGGACTACTTAAATTCAGTCCCCCTGTCTTCAGCTCCTGGTTTTGGTGAAGTACACGGTGTAGGTGATGCCTTGTGGGCTTGGTTTGGCACTGACTTTGGTCGTTTTAATCAGGTGTTAAACGCAGAACCCACTGAACAAAACAGAAGTTTAAGGGGCTTGGCTTTACGTCAGGTTTTAGCTCTGATGATAGCTCAGCGCCGTCCTTCGTATTACCTGCTGCAAGGCCATGATGATTTAGAGGAACTGACCAACAGCCATTTGCGGGTTTTGGCTAATGCTAAAGTGATAGACAAAGATTTAGCCGATTCGGCTATGTCACAGCGTTTATTATTTAAAGGTGGCAAAGCACCTGGTATTAAACAGGATGCACAAACCCTCAAAGGCATCAACGTTGCCCGAGGACGTTTAGGTACGCTGCTGAACCAACAACTGTATGATTTAGACCGGCTGGATCTAACGGCCAAAGTATCGTTACATCATGAGCTACAACAAAAAGTCAGTCATTACCTCAATAGTCTGGCCTCCCCTGCTGTTGCGGAAAAAGTTGGGCTCTTAGGAGAAAGGCTGTTAAGTGCCAGCAACACAGACAAAGTTACGTACAGCTTTACTCTGTTTGAGAAGACGCCGAGCGGCAACAGAGTAAGGGTACAAACCGACAATACCGACCAGCCTTTTGATTTAAACGAAGGCAGTAAGCTGGAGTTAGGCTCCACAGCTAAATTGCGGGTTCTGACGACTTATCTGGAAATTGTCGCTGAATTGCACGACTCCTTTATCGATGAACTACCAGAAAATTTGCTGAACCTTGAGATAGCGCCTAACGATCATTTAACCCGCTGGGCAGCAACTTATATGGCACATACAGCAGACAGAGACTTGTCCAAAATGCTGGATGCAGCCTTACAGCGCACCTACTCTGCATCGCCTGCCGAACGCTTTTTTACCGGCGGTGGTTTGCAGGTGTTTAATAACTTCCAGAAAAAAGAAGACAGCAGAGTGCCGACTGTGCTGGAGTCATTAAAAGAATCTATTAACCTGCCCTTTGTCCGTCTGATGCGAGACATAGTGGCGTACAGCAGCAGCTACCAAACCGCTGGCAGTACTTCGTTGCTGTTGAAAAATGATAAAGATCCGCGTCGCGAGGACTATTTACGTCGTTTTGCCGACAAAGAAGGCAGCTCTTTCCTGCAGCGTTTCTGGCGGAAATACCAGAAGAAAACTGAAGAAGACCGCTTAAGTACGTTCTTTGAAGGTTTAAAACAAACACCGGATCGTCTGGCAGCAGTGCATCGTTATTTATTGCCGGACTCTGATTTTGCTAAATTCAGTGCTTTTCTGCAGCAGCGTCTGCCAGAAGAAAATCTGACAGTGAAAGATATAGATGAACTTTACAACAAGTACGGTCCGGGTAAGTTCAGTCTGATGGATCAAGGCTACATAGCCAAGGTTCACCCGCTGGAATTATGGTTACTGAGCTTTATGCAGAAAAACCCACAAGCCACCTTCAAAGAGGCTGTGGAGGCATCGGCAGAACAACGCCAGCAAGTGTACCGCTGGTTATTTAAAACCTCGAATCGTAGTGCCCGTGACACCCGTATCCGCATTATGTTGGAAGTCGAAGCCTTCCTCGACATTCACCAGCGCTGGAAAAAATTGGGTTATGCTTTTGACCACCTGGTGCCTTCTCTGGGCACAGCCCTGGGGAGCTCAGGTGACAGACCCGCCTCTTTGGCGGAACTCATAGGTATTATCCAGAATGACGGCTTGTTGTTGCCTACAGTCCGGGTAGATCAGCTACATTTTGCAGCCAATACGCCTTATGAAGTGAAGTTAAAATATCAGCCAGATGAAGCCAAAAGAGTAATGAAACCTGAGGTTGCCAGAGCGCTGCGTTTTGCCCTGTCGCAGGTGGCCGATGGCGGCACTGCACGTCGTTTGCAAGGCTCGTTCACCAAAGCAGATGGTTCACCTTTGGTGATAGGTGGTAAAACAGGTACGGGTGACAACAAGATGGCAACTCAAGTGATCCGGGGACGTACAGTGCAGGCCACTACCATTAACCGTACTGCAACTTTTGTGTTTTATCTGGGCGAGAATCACTTTGGTACTCTGACGGCTTTTGTACCAGGTAAAGAAGCTGAGGACTTTAGTTTTACTTCAGCTTTACCACTGCAAGTCCTCAAAGGCATGGCGCCTATTCTGAATCCATATATCCAACAAGGTCAGCTGTGTCGTTAAGTAAAGCTCGAATCACATTGTTACTGTTAACAATGTGATTCGAGCTCATTTTTAATGACCCCGCCAAATCCCTTTCGGGAAATGCTCCTCTAAAAAGCCTGTCAATTCAGCTTGTGGCACAGGTCTGGCGATCAGGTAACCCTGCGCTATATCGCAGCCTTGCTGGCGCAATAATTCCAACTGTTCCCGGGTTTCAACCCCTTCAGCGACCACTTGCAATTGCAGTTTTTGTACCATGGCGATGGTAGACGCAATGATTTGAAAATCAGCGGCATTCTCTAACATGCCAGACAAGAAGCTCTTATCTATTTTGATGCAATCCATCGGCATTTTTTTCAGATAGCTTAACGATGAGTAGCCGGTACCAAAATCGTCAATTGCAAAATGAATCCCCATAGCTTTGATTTGCGACATGATACTCAGCATTGTCTCCATACTTTGTACCAAAGTACGCTCTGTCAATTCCAGCTCAAAATAAGTACCCTGCAGCTCATATTTATCCAACAGCAGCTTTAACCTGGGGATCAGATCAGGGTCAACAAACTGCTCTGCCGATAAGTTAATGGCGATACGAAAATGATGCCAGCCACTGTGCAATAAAATCAGACACTGCTGCATACATTGTTCAATAATCCAGTACCCCAGCGGTACTATTTGTCTGGATTGCTCCAACACTGGAATAAATTCATCAGGCGGTACCATACCCCGCACCGGATGGTGCCAGCGGATCAACGCCTCAAAGCCATACAAAGCCCCCGTCGCTATGGTCATCTGCGGCTGAAAGCTGATACTGAACTGCTTCAACATCAAAGCCTCTTTGAGGTCTTGTTCCAGTAACACCCGCTGTTGCACCCGCTGGTACATATCGAGGTTATAGGCCTGAGCTCCATTACCGCCGTTGACTTTGACTTCATGCATGGCTAAATCGGCTTGTCGTATCAAGTCATCAGGCTTACAGATGCATCAATACTCATGGTTAAGCCGATACTAGCGGTCATCACAAAGTTTTGTTGATCGATAGTCAAAGGCTGTTGAATGCGCTGCAAAATCTGGCTGGCTAAATGAAAAGGGGTATCCACATCTTTTAATTGCGGCAAAACAAAAACAAACTCATCACCACCAAAACGACATAATAAGTCCTTGGGACTGCAGCAGTCTTTTAAGCGCAGCGCCACAAGTCTTAACAGCTTATCGCCATAAGCGTGACCTAAGCTGTCGTTAATACGTTTGAAGTCATCCAGATCAACAAAAAGTACAGCCAGGAATTTTTTTTCTGCGCTTTGGTCGCTAAGCATACGTTCCAACTGATATTGCAGCATATTCCGGTTCGGTAACGTAGTAAGCAAATCATACATCGCTACTTTTTCAAGCTCATTGGTATGTTGCTCTACTTTATAGTTCAGTTGTTCCAACTCGACACTTAACTCTTCAGCGGCCTGGCGCAATAAATCTACTTCATCTGGCCATAAGCTGGATTCAAAATGACTTTGTTGACGAAAGCCGGCATATTGTTTTTGCGAAAGCAGAGGCAAGGCTTTACTCAGCGTTTTTAGTCTCAGGCTGATCCGTCTGGTGATCAGATAAATTAAAACCACCATACAGCCAAACAAGATCACAGAGGTCACAAGTAACTGACGCCGATAACCGTTATTAGTGGCAACGAAGTCACTGATATTATCGACCACGGTCAGATACATGCCTTTACTTTGCATCTCAAATGCAGAAATCAGGTATTGTTGCCCCTGGTATTCAAGCTCCAGCCCTCTGGTTAAAGCCAAATCAGCTTCCAGATCAGACACTTTTTGCAGCAGCGCTTTTAACAAGTCGGGATTGGAGCTGGAAATTAAGTCGCGATTGATTTTTCCGGCTTCAGTTTTACTGGCTCGGATCAGAGCCACATCTGAATTTAAGCTTTGATGTAAAGCCGATAAAATATCCACCAGCGTCGTGGTGACCGTCATCACAGCCACCTCTCCGGCGCTGTTTAATACCGGCAAACTTAGCTGCTTCACACAAAACTGCACGCATAAATTAGCGGTCAAAGGTCTTTGTTGTTCCAATACGTTCTGCACCAAAGCAGGCGAAAAATAAGGGGTTTGCTGGCCACTGCTAAATAGCAACTGCATGGAACTGTCATGCAACCAAATTTGTTCAATATTGAGGTGCAACTGCATATTGGCGCTTTGTTCCGCCAATTGTTGAACAAAAGAGGAAAAATCAGCTTGCTGGCTGAGCCGGACCAGATCAGAAAAACTTTCCAGCCACACCCGCAATTGCTGCTCAATGATAGCGTTTTGTTGCAGATACTGTTGCCGTGCCGATTCACGTTTCACCAGCTGTTGCCGATCAAACTCCTCGCCCATCCGCATCAGGCCCAAGCTGGTTTGCAGCACCGTCATACAAAGCAAAGCACTGATGGTGGCCAGCAAAATTTTCCAGGGTAAACTAAACACAAAAGGTCGCATAAGGGTCAAAACCAGTACATCAGTTGCATAGCCCACATTTGCCAGTATTCAGATTTATTATGTTGCAGATCAGGCATCACAGGATAAGCCAGACGCGCCGTACCTTTCACCCAGTGATGCTCCATAGTTAAGCGCAAATTATCTTTAAAATCATAGGTGATGCCCAGGGTGAGGTCATCCTGATAACCAAAATAGGCAGGGACCAAACCGCCTGTACTCTCTGAGAACTTGCGGCCGCTGCGATCATCTTTATCCAAATCAAATAAATCGACACTCAATAAAGCCCAGGTCTTGGGCAGCAGATTGTAACGGCCCTGCAGATACCAGCCCTGACTAAAGCTGTTTCGTTGAAAGCCTGGAGCGTAAAAATTACTGATATCCAGCCTTTCCTGTACCCATTCGCTACTTAACTCCCAAAATTCAGCTGCATAGCGCCCATTGAACATCACCCTTTGCACCGTCATGGCGCCATCGCTGTAATAATCCTGCTCAGCTTTTTCATAAGTAAAATCGGAATCGAGCAACGAGATGCCAAGCTGCCAGGCCGATTGGTCCGGACGCCAGAACAAACTGGCCTGATGCACATACTCTTGCTCAGCATCGCCCTGTGCCAGCTGGCTCAGCAGAATTTGGCTTTGCTCTTTGCTTAAATTGGTTGATCCCCAACTCCAGTTCAGTTCCACTTCACCAAGGCTGGTATTGCGGGTCAGTTTAAAGGCTAAACCGTCACTACCCACTGCAATGTCACGGAAGGAATCAAAATAAACAGATTGCGGCAGCACAATCGCATTGCGGGTAAAAGGCACATCACGAGTAGCGGAGTAAAGCCAGTGCTGATTTTTAAAACGACCAACAAACATGTCCAGCCGCCAGTCAAAATCACTGTGCAAGGTCCAATCTAAAAACAGGTAATCCAGCCTGGTCCCTTTGGTATAACGACGACCGCCATCCAGATACACCACTTGTCCTGCCAGTCGTAAATTATCCGTTAGAGCCCAGGACATATTGACGCCGAGATCGGTCAACTCAGCGGAGATACTGTCATCCAGATTGACAAAGTTCGTTTCAGGAGCCTGGATCAGGCCCTGTGAAATAAAACCATGCCATCGCACTTTCTCTGCTGTAAGTCCTTCTGCCTGCGCCTGTACTACAGAGCCCAGCAGCAGTAACAGATACAGCTTACTGCGTAACACGAATGACTTTAAGCTTGGATAGTTCATCTGAATTCTCGATATAACCGATTGCACCTTCGGTATTAGCTACCATTTCACGCATCTGCTGCTCAGAGGTCAATACAACTGGTGCAGCCCCTAAACCTGAATAAGTTATTTTTTGCCAAATTCTGTCCAATTGATAAGGAAACATCTGTAGTTTTTCTTTGGCAAAGGTCTGATGTATTGGGTTTTTCGCAGGCAACACGAAAACCCGGACCGCGGTACCGTCGGGCCAGTTTTGTTGTCGCATGGAATAGATACCGCGCAGCTGAGTAACAGTCAGCTGATCCATGGGCACGGCGGGATGGGTCACTACTTCTGTCGCTGAGGCATATCCTGTCCAAAGCACAACACAAGCAGTAACAAACTTGATCTTCACGTCTTTGTTGATCCTCAAGTCTAAAGAATGCTAAACGGCCAACACTTTATGAAAAGCCCTACAACAGGCGCAGGTTGTCCGCGCTCAGTATAGTAGCAGTGCTTGACATTGTATTGTAACCTTGCAAAAAAAGTAGTGTTTTCAGTGGAATGAGAACTCAGAGGACCATTATTGCCCCTATTTTCAGCACAACAATCCATAGTCTGGGCTGGCCTCCCTGTTCCTCAACAGCAATGCATAGAATTGTGCTGCCCAGTAGCGCTCAAGCCTGAGTTTTACCACTTGCCTGTCCATGGCTAAGCAGTTCAGGGCCTGGTTAATCCGCGCTGCGATTCAGCTTTTCCCCGCTCTTCAGCATTCGTAGCATCTGGACAGTAACATATAAAAAAGGGCCCTCGCAGGGGCCCGGAAATCACCAGGAACAGTGATGCATGCAACAAGTTTAAGCCTGTGTAGCATGCAGAACTGAGTTTGCAGCAGTGTGACAACAATACGAAGTTTTGATGAAAACCCAGAGTCCCCTGCTGCAGTAAGCAGTCTGAGGTTTACTCACTCTTTAGCAAACGAACCAAAGCCTGCCCCACAGCAGCGGCAGATTGTGGATTCTGGCCTGTGACTAGTCTCTGGTCTACCACCACTTTCGATTGCCAATTGGCTGCCGCGCTGAAGTGAGCGCCACGTAGTGTTAGTTGATCCTGCAAGGAAAATGGTACGACCTGAGCCAGTTTCACTTGCTCTTCCTCAGTGTTACTAAAGCCTGTGACTTGTTTGCCTGCAATCAGATAACTGCCGTCCGCCAGTTTGATGTTCAGTAAAGCGGCCGGGCCATGACAGACTGCAGCCACTATGCCGTTGTTCTGATACAAATCTGCGGCAAATCGCTGTAAGGCTTTATCTTGTGGAAAATCCCACATAGTGCCGTGCCCACCGGCAAATAACACAGCTTTATAATCTGACGCCTTTAAATCTGCCAGCTTCAGCGTCTGCTGCAGCTTGGTCTTGTGTTGGCTATTGGCCATAAACCACTGATTGGTTGCATCGGCTTCCGCCAGACTACGTTCATCTACTGGCGCTTTACCACCGGCGATACTGGCAATATCCACCTCAATACCAGCATCTGCCAACTCTTTGTAAGGATGTGTCACTTCACCTAACCAGTAACCGGTTCTCTCATTGCTGGTGCCCATTTGACTGTGGCTGGTGACCACTATCAGTACTTTTTCTGCCGCCATAGTGAAGCTGCTAAATGCCAGAGCAGCTGCCAGTCCCAGTTGTATCATGCGCGTCGATAATCTCATGTGCTCACCTCGTAACTATAAATTGGCTTTCGATTTGATGGTGCTCAGTGTGCCGCAGAGCTAAACTACAAAGAAGTGAATTGATTTAATAATAGCGATTCAAATAATGAATATTAAAAATAAAGATCTGAATTTATTGCTGCTGTTCAAAGTACTGTACGAGGAGCTGAATGTCAGTGCAGCAGCAAACCGGTTGAATCTGAGTCAGCCAGCTCTGAGCCATAAACTGAATAAACTCCGTCACGAATTTGCCGATCCGCTGTTTGTCCGTGCTGCCAGAGGTTTAACGCCAACACCTAAAGCCATTAGTCTCTCTGCAGATATTCTGCAACTGGTGTCCTCTCTGGAAGGTTTTTACCAGCATCAGAGTGAAACCAACTTTTTGGCGCAGGCTGACCAACTGGTGATTTACAGCACCGACTATATAGAAAGTTTATTGCTACCTGATTTACTCGCCGTGCTGACAGAACAGGCACCACAGGTTCAGTTAGTCATGCGCCATACCCAGGGCATATTGCCAAAACAACAGTTAGAACGTGGCGACTGTGATCTGGCTATAGCAGGCTTTTATCGCGATTTGCCGGAGAGTTTTTATCAGCAAAAACTACAGACTGAAGAGTTTGTGGTTTTGTTGCGCCGCCAACATCCTCTGGCACAACAGCCGCTTAGCCTGAGTAACTATTGTCAGGCGCGTCATATAGTCACGACCTTGACGGGAGATCTGGATGGTTTAGTTGATCAGGAGTTGGCTAAATCAGGTTTACAACGTCAGGTCTGCGCTGGTCTTTCTGGTTTTTTATCACCCGCTCATGTAGTCGCCAGCAATGATCTGTTACTTACTTGTTTAACATCAGTCGCAAACATTGCGCAAAAGGCAAACCCAGACTTATTGCTCAAGACCTGTCCTGTCGCATTACCTGCGGTCCAAATCAGTCAGGTTTGGCATTCCAGAACACAAGACGATCCGTTAAGACGCTGGTTGCGTAAGCAGATCCACCAACTGTTAACCAGAGAGTAATAATCGCCCAACGGCTTCTCACTAAAACAGTTAGTGTGTTTAATGCACCATCTGCGCCAGGGTCTATATACTGAAAAAAGAACACAAAAAATGAATAGGTCAATGCTATAAATCCAGGCTTGGCGCGTATACAAATAAAAAGGAGTTCTTATGCGTTATTTTTTTCTCCTGATAGCAATTCTGCTCAGTAGCTCATGCACACAAATACCTGTCGGGGTTACACCTGTCAGTCCGTTTAACCTCAATAACTATCTGGGGGAGTGGCATGAAATTGCCAGGCTGGATCATAGCTTTGAGCGTGGACTGACAGAAGTCACAGCTAATTACAGCATGCGTGAAGATGGCGGAGTCAAAGTGATCAACCGTGGTTACAACGCAAAAGACGACCAGTGGCAAGAGGCCGAAGGCAAGGCCTATTTTGTGGCAGATAGCAACACAGGTCGGCTGAAAGTGTCTTTTTTTGGCCCTTTTTATGGCGCCTACAACATCGCCAAACTCGAAGCGGATTATAGTATGGCCTTAGTGATTGGACCTTCTCTGGAGTACGCCTGGTTACTGTCTCGCAACCCGACTCCGTCTGCTGAATTATGCCAGCGCTATTTCAGCAGTGCGGAAGATTTAGGCATCCAACCCAGTCAATGGATTAAGATCCGCAGCTGCACAAGCAGTTAAAGAGTCTTTGCGATTTAACAAAAAAAAGCAGCCGGTTTGAGGCTGCTTCTTGTTTCAGAGTGTTGGTTTTATTCAACAATAATTTCGAACAAACCACGCATATTAGCTTTAGCCGCATCAGAACGTAATACCGAAGGATTCGCCTCATATTCAGCAGGGTTGGTTTGCCCAAAACCTATAGTTTTAAATCGATCTGCAGCCACACCTTCGAGGATCAAAAAGGTTTTGATCGACTCGGCACGGCGTTCACTTAAGGCTTGATTGTATTCGGCTGTGCCACTGGCTGAGGTATAACCTGCAATACGAACACGGGCTTGTGGATTGGCTTTCAGTGTCTGAACATGCTGACGTAAAATTACTTTGGTGTTTTCATTTAACTCTGAAGTATCAAAATTAAAATGTACATCTTCCAGCACCAACACTTCAGGATCTGCAACCACAACTGTTTGTTCCACTGCCGCAACTTCTGCACGACGCACAGGTTCAGGAGCAGGAGTTGCTGCATAAGCTGATGGTGTTTCACCAAAACGAAGTACCAGACCTAAAGAGTACAAATTCACATCACCACTGTGAGCGATTAAGTCTCTAAACGATAACGCTCTGCTTCCAGTCGTACTGTGAAAATAGGAGAAATGTCGTATTGCAGACCCAGGCCGTATTTATGTTTAGTGTAGTTACCGTCTTCGTTGTAACCCGTCACATCAACAAAACCATTGCTACTATAGGTATTTGATGTGTCGTTGCGGGTGACCCCCACACGGGCAAAAGCAGAGAAAGCTTCGGTAAAAGGCATAATACCGACTAAATCAAGATTCCAGCCGAACAGTTTGGTTTTGCCACGAAAGTCGGTTAATGGCAGAGTATTCGCCAGTATCGGAAAGCCACCAAGGTTGAAGTAACCACCTTCAACCGCCAGATAAGGGCTGAATTGATAACCAGCAAAGATTTTGTAACCTTCGCTGCGGCGATCTTCAAGCACCGAAACGACATCAAAACCCTGGTTTTCTAAGTCGTTGCGTATAGTATCCTGCTTTATTCTGGCAACAGATTTACCTACGTTCATACCAACAGACCAACCATTTTCCTCAAAATTGGTGTAGTCCATCGCCTGGGCAGCAGGCACCATCAACATAGATAAAACGCTTAAAAACAGGGGGTTAAATCGAAAAGATGGGGAGCTTAATAATGTGGCAGTTGCTGGTTTCAGCGCAGTACATTGCTGTCCGATAACCTGCTCATTCCTTGTAGCCTTAGAGTTGTTCATAGTTTTTCTTTTCCTGTAATTAATGCTGAGCTGTAAATTACTGTCAGCAATACAGGTTTTCTCATAACGACGAATAGCTGTCTGTGTGTTAGCGTACCAATAGCTTTATAGCGCATAGAAAGTGTATTTTTCAGTCTAAAGCAGACTAATTTACTTATAACTGCAGATACATAAACACAGAATTCGGGTTCTCTTTATATTGAGCGAAAAGCCCACAGAGTTCAAAACCAAAACAACGGTATAAAGCCCGGGTTGGTGCAAAATAATCCATAGCGCCGGTTTCCAGATACAACAGCTGATATCCCTGGCTTTTTAAAGCAGCCAAATCCAGCACATGTTTACTCTTCGGACGTGACACTGCATTCATTTCATTTAAATGCTCTTGCAACAAAGCTGCAATGTCAGGGCCTGTCAGGTAATCAAGTTGAATACGCATAAGAAACCAAAGGTAAGAGTTTGTATTTGTTTAGGAATACATCGAAGTTAACTCAGAAGAACTAGTGAATAGCAGTAATGTAAAAAAACAACGAGCCTGAAATCAGGCTCGTCGGATCAAACCCGCGATAAAGAGTAAAACCACGGCACCCGCTGTGGCAGTGATGATAGAACCCAACATACCACTGGTACTGATACCCAGCATGCCAAATAAAGCTCCCCCTATCACAGCACCGACAATACCGACGATGATATTCCCTAAAAGACCAAAGCCGCTGCCTTTCATAATCAGCCCCCCGAGCCAGCCTGCTATGGCACCTATCACAAGAGTTATTAATAATCCACTTAAGCTCATGACCACTCCCTTTTAAGGTTTAACGTTTTAACGTCAGGAAAAGACCAGCGACAACACTGATGGCGCCACCTATATAAAACTGCATCACTTTGTCGGTTTCTGCACCCGTCACTACTTCAGTCAGTTCGGATTGAATGGAGTCTGATAATTGAAAGCCCCAATACGCCAGGCCAACACCCAGTACAAGCAGAACTAAACCAACCAGTTTTAATAACGAATTTGTTCCATTAGCCATAATTTATCTCTCTGTGTCGCATCAAAAAATTAGAAGCAAGGTACTGAAAGAGCGCCTTATCTGACTACAGTATTAGCTATTTCTGCATGAACCTCACCTGAAGACTGTAATTAAAAACAAAACAGCAGCATTTAATACCTTTTAATTGGCAAAATAATTTCATACAAAACATACCCTTATCAGAAACATATGCTAGGCTTTTTATCGACATTAAAAAAGGGACATTCCAACCACAAAAGGAACAGAGTTATGTCGTCACATACAGCCCCAGCTTACACCGAACGTACAGTCCCCTTTGTCACAGACGATGGTGTAGAGCTGAATTTGATTCATATCCGTGGCGACAAAACACCAGACAAAGGCCCTGTAATTTTGGTGCATGGTGCAGGCGTCCGAGCCAATATCTATAGGGCTCCGGTAGAAACCAGCATAGTCGATGTACTGATTCGTGAAGGTTACGATGTCTGGTTAGAAAACTGGCGTGGCAGCATTGTTTTCGCTCCAAATTTATGGACTTTGGATCAGGTTGCTTTATACGACCACCCTAAAGCTGTACAAACTATTTTGGCTGAAACTGGTGAGAGCCGTTTAAAAGCTATTATTCATTGCCAGGGCTCCACCAGCTTCATGATGTCGGCTATCGCAGGCTTAGTGCCTGAAGTCACTACTATTATCAGTAATGCTGTGTCCTTGCACCCTGTAGTACCAGATTGGTCCAAATTTAAGCTGCAATATATGGTGCCGCTGGTGCGGCAAATGACTCAGTACCTGAATCCACACTGGGGCGTAGAAGCGCCCGGAGTTGTCGCCAAACTGATTAGCCTGTTGGTGAATTTAACTCACCACGAATGCAATAACGCCGTCCGTAAACAAGTCAGCTTCACTTATGGCAGTGGTTTTCCTGCGCTGTGGCGCCATGAAAATCTCAATGAACAGACCCACGAATGGCTCAAGGAAGAATTTGGCGCCGTACCTTTGCGGTTTTTTCAGCAAATCACCCGCTGTGTACAGCGCGGACATTTAGTGTCCTTTGAAGATTTCCCAGTATTACCCAAAGACTACACAGCACAACAGCCCAGAACAGAGGCTCGTTTTGCCTTTTTCAGTGGCGAAAAAAACCTGTGTTTTTTACCACAAAGCCAAATCCAGAGTTTCAACTATTTTGATGCGTTAAGGCCAGATTACCACAGCCTGCATCTGCTGCCTGAATACGGCCATCTTGATGTTTTTATGGGAAAAAATGCAGCGGTGGATACCTTTCCACTGATTATTGCAGAGCTGAATAAAACTAAAGCGCTCAACTGAGCCCGGCAAAAACGAAACTAACGAGGGACTGTTTTATGTTTGGTTTACCAAAACGGATAAAAAATTACAGCAACAGATTTTCACTGGTCGATGGTATTCCATTTAAGTTGCCCGTGGCAGCGGTCAATTCACCAGCGCTGATGGCGGTTTTTCCTATAGATGCAGAAAAAGCCAAAGACTTTTTACCCGCAGGTATTCATCCGCTGCGGCTCTGGAACTCAGCTTTACTGATAGTCACTGTCATTGATTATCGCGAAACTCCTATCGGTAAATATGTGGAGTACAGCATCGCCATAGGCTGCACTCATGGCGAAAAACCTGCCCCCAGGCTCCTGCCCGCCATTTTTATGAACTGGTTTAAAACCGGCCAGTATGTGGTGGATTTACCTGTGTCCTCAGAAGTGTCGGTCAAAGGTGGCAAAGGGATTTGGGGTATGCCGAAACATCAGGGCAGCCTGAACTTTTTAATCAAAGAGGACAAAGTCAGCAGCCAGTATGACCTCGACGGCAAACTGGTGACTTATGTCGAAATAGACAAGCCTGCCAGCGCCTGGATCCCTGTTAAAACCAAAGCGTCAAACTACTGTTCTTTTCGCGGCATGTTGATGAAATCTGATATTTTCCTCAACGCCAAAGCAGGGTTGAATCTATTCAGTAAAGCCAAAGCCCGTTTTGTCATTGGCGATCACCCTCGCCTGCAGGCATTAAAAGAATTAAATATCGGCAAAGCCATAGCCACCATATTTTTACCCTCTATTGGCGGTGTGCTGGACGATCATATCGAAAGCTGGTTCCTCGATTTTGAGCAGTTGCCCAAAGTCGTGCCTGAAGGTTTTGAATCGGTGATCAACCTGACCTTAAGTGAAGCCTGGTTACCACCGCCCACAGCCCCTATTCCACCGGATTCCGGGGGTAATTCGTAAATGTCGGTGCAGCCAACTATTCAAGCCCATATCCCACAAGGTGCTGCTGTCGACGCAACAACAGAGCAAAGTGGCATCCAAAGAGCGCTGATTTTACCCGGTGGCGGTTTACGTTTGTCTTATGCTGCTGGTGTGATGGATGAGCTGTTTAAACACGGTCTCACCTTCTCCCATATGGATGGCACCTCAGGTGGTTCGCTGAATCTGGCGATGCTGTTATCGGGTTTAACCAGCTCTGAAATCTGCGAGCGCTGGCGCAGTTTAAAAATGCGTAGCACCTTTTCCTTTATGCCTCTTAGCAATTACCTCTGGCCCCCTTGTTTTGTTGCGGCCAGTTCCAGTAAAGCCTTTCGGACTAAAGTCTACCCGCAGCTAGGTATCAATTTTGACAAAATCCGCGCTGCCACTGGTCTTACAGCCAGTTTTAATATGTGCAATTTCGCCAGTAAAACCAACCAGGTCACTCAACATACCGAGCTGACGGAAGATCATTTGATTGCCGGTATGTCGCTGCCAGCCACTATGCCGCCGGTAGACATCAACGGTAGCTTGTATCTGGATTCTGGTTTTATTCAGGATACCAATCTGCTGGATACCGTCAAAGCAGGCGCCAATGAGCTCTGGCTGGTCTGGGTGATGGGCAATATCCCAGAGTATCGCAGCGGCCCGCTGAATGCTTATGTGCAAATGCTGGAAATGAGTGCCAACGGCGCCTTGATTAAAGAACTTCGCCTGATTGAGGAGTTGAATCAGCGTATTGAAAATGGTGAGCAACCTTATGGCCATCAGAAGCCAATCACCTTACATCTGATTAAACCTGCTCATCCCCTGCCACTGGATTCAGCTTTATACACAGGCGCTATCAGTCATGCCGAATTAATTGAATGCGGCCGAAAAGATACCATTCGTTACTTTGACACTATGACCCCTGCGGGAGTCCCCTTACAGCCAGAGAGCCTAAAAATGACAGCAGAAATAACCGGTCTTCAATTTAAAGAGACGATGAAAGGTGGCTTTTCCCTGGATGCTACAGACCCGACTGATGGCCTGCATAAAGGTCAGCAGGCAGGCACAGTCCTTGCAATGCACGCCACTGTTGGCATCGCAGAGATGGCCGGCTTTATTGTTGATCCAGAGCATACAGGCACACTTATTGGCACTATAGATTTTCCGCCTTTAGGTATGGGAATAGAAGCTCATAGCGGTGTCTTTAATCTGTTTAAACCCACAGAGGATCCAAAGCTCACACTGATGGTGTACGAGCTGGCCTTTCAGCATCAGGGACAGTCCTATTACCTGGCTGGCCGTAAAGAAGTGCGGCAAGGTTCCATTTTTAAACTCTGGCCTGAGACCACCACACTTTATACCCAGCTGCATCAGGGCTCTGATAAGTCAGGCCCTGTGATAGGAGCTGGCACCTTAAGCCTTGGTGCTGTGGATTTACTGAAACTGCTGTCCACAGTCACAGTCACCAAAGCCGATGGTTTTAGCTCCAAGGTGAAAACCATCAATGCCTTTACTGGCTTTTTTGCCCGTCAGTTATGGGCAACTTATGTCAGCCATACAGTTAAAAACGAACAGCAGTAACAACATAAAACGAAAAAGGCCAGAAGCAGAGCTGGCTTAAAGGACGCAACAAGATGGATATTCAATATGACTATGAAGCCATAGTAATTGGCAGTGGTTTTGGTGGTTCCATTAACACTTGCCGCCTGTCAAAAAAATGGCCAGGCAAAGTGTTATTACTGGAACGAGGTAAAAGATACCCTATGGGCTCTTTTGCCCGCTCACCGCACGATATGGCGCGCAACTTCTGGAACCTGCCGCAAGAAAAACGTGATATGCCAGAAAAACTGCAAGGTGAAGAAAGCCACGGCTTATTTGATATCCGTAATTTTGATCATATGGATGCGGTGATAAGCGCAGGCTTAGGTGGTGGCTCGTTAATTTACGCCAATGTGTTTTTACAACCACCGGATGAAGTGTTTGACCATAACTGGCCTGCGAATGCAAAAAAAGACGTGCTGCAACCCTATTATGCTGTTGCCAAACAAGTACTGGGCGCACGGCCCATTCCACAAAATGATGATCCGAGACGCAAAATTATCCGCACCGGTTTATTTCAAAACTTCGCCAAAGCCGATGGCCATGAATCTCAGCTGTTGGATATCAATGTATTTTTTGGCAACGACTTTGACAAGCCAACGCCTATAGGGGTGCAGGAAAAAAATCGCTATGGCGCTGTGCAAACGTCTTGTGTCTATTGCGCTGAATGTGATGTTGGCTGCAATACCCATTCAAAAAACACGCTGGATCTTAATTACCTCTATGTAGCAGAGCACAAATATCAAGCCCATATTCAGACTCAGGTACTGGCGCAAAAAATAGTGCCTATAGACGCATCAGGCCAGGATAATCCAGCCATGAACGGCGAATTTGGTTATCGGGTCTACTGGCAGGATTTAAAAGATGCGCACAAAGAATGCAGTGCCCTGACCCGTCGTGTAGTGGTTTCAGCTGGTACTTTAGGCACCAATGAGCTGTTGATGCGTTGTCGCGACCTGCATAAAACTTTACCTAATATCAGCCAGCAATTAGGCCGGCACTTTTCAGGCAACGGCGACTTTTTATCTTTTGTGATTGATGGCGACAAACCGGCAGACCCTAACTATGGCCCGGTGATCACTCAGGGCACAGACTACAACCTGTTTAAAAACTTCGACCGTGATAAAGCTTTTATTCTGGAAGATGCCAGCTATCCGAACTTTGCCGCCTGGTACACCGAAGGCGTCAAACCCGGCGCCTCCAAGCTACAGGCTTTGGTTCGCACCATCAGATTGGCTTTTACCCGCTTTGTGCATGGAATCAGCACAGGCCATTTAGGTTATGCCGTAAGTTCATTACTGAAAAACGACTTGTCCTACACCACCAGCGTCTTGCTTTGTATGGGGCTGGATAAAGGCGACGGTGTGATGTCGCTAAATAAAGACGGCTACCTGCATCTGAAATGGCCTTACAAAAACAGTATGTCCCTGTACAACGCCATTCTCTCCACAGGCGAGCGATTCAAAACCTGGTGCGGAGGCAAAGCTTTTATTCCTATGCCAAATTGGCTCTGGCCTATGCGGCGTAATGTCACAGTGCATTCGCTGGGCGGTTGCCGTTTAGCCGACAGCCCGGAACAAGGGGTGACCAGTGCAGAACTGGCAACTTTTGGTCAGGTCTTTGGTTACACAGGCTTATATGTCGCAGACGGTTCCTTGTTGCCTACAGCTGTGGGCGCCAACCCTATAGCGACCATCAGCGCTGTATCTGAACGGGTGGCCGAGGGTATTACCGGTATAGCCCCCAGCGCTGATCTGTAATAAGGCTTAGCAGATGAGCGAATGGCTGTGGTCTTTCATTCGCAAATTTTTCCAAAGACAGAGCGCTACTGCTGCTCTGTCAGTCTCTACGAGGTTAACCGCAATGAGCAATTTTCCTGCTTATGATGAAGTACATGTCATTTCCGATATTCATATGGGCGGCGCTGAGCCCAGTTTTCAGGTGCTGCGTGAAACCAAACGACTGGCTGGTTATATTCAGTGGGTCGGTACACAAAACCCTGCAGGTCAGGTCGCTTTGGTGCTCAATGGCGACGTGTTTGACACTCTGGCTGAAAAATCCTCTGACTACATTATGGTCGACAGAGCCGTTGAAGTGGTCAGTAGTATTATGGCCAATCCATCCTTCTCTGGCATTTGGGCGGCACTGGCGGCTTTTGTCGCGCTGGAACGCCGCACCCTGGTGTTTATTATCGGCAATCACGATGTGGAAATCTCCTTTCCTGTAGTACAGCGCCTGATCCAGCAGCGTCTGGCAAGCGATAATCCGCAAAAACGCGCCCGTATCGAGTTTTCCACTATAGGGGCTGGTTTTAGCTGCACTGTGGGTGGCGCTAGGGTTTACTGCACCCATGGTAATGAAGTCGACCCCTGGAATTTCAACAGATACGAAGACTTAGCCAAAGTGGGCCGACGCCTCAATGCGGGCCGCACTTTAACCCAGCAGGAATGGACTCCTAATGCCGGTACCCGCATGGTGAAAGAGGTGATGAATCAGGTGAAAGAGAAATACAAATGGATTGACCTGCTCAAACCTGAAACTCAGGCCGCTGTCGGCACCTTGGTGGTGCTGGATCCGTCGCAGGCGAAGAAAATCGGCGATTTATTGTCGATCGTAGGACGAAAAACAGTAGACGGCGCACAAGTCAATCAACGCTTATCGATGGATGGCTTTCAGACGCATGCAGAACAAAATGCAACCCCACCTCCACTGACACAAGTGCTTGGCAGCAACCTGACACAAGGTATGAGAACCTACGCCAGTGCTGACAGTCAGGCGGTGGATGCCATGCTACTGCAAGCCGAACAAAACCTTGGTACGCCAAATGCGCAACTCCATGAACAGGATGGACAACTGGGCACTGGCCAGCTGATTTTTGACCGTTTAACCGGCTGGATCCGCAACATTCCCAAAGATGAAGCCTTACGCCGCGCGATGAAAGACTGGTTGTCAGGCGATAAGACCTTTGATATCAATGACAAAGATGACACTTACAAAGAGGTCACAGCTGCAGTTGGTAATGGCATCGACTTTATTATTACAGGCCACACCCATCTGGAGCGCGCCATCGATATGGGGTCAGGTCGTTATTACTTTAACTGCGGCACCTGGATCCGCCTGCTGAGTTTTACGCCGGAGATGCTTAAAGATCAGGCCTCTTTTCAGCCCGTCTATAAAATCTTAATCGACGGCAAAATGGAAAGCATCGACAATGCCAGTTTTGGTGGCCAGCCTTTTGTGATGAATCAAACCAGCGCCGTTTCTATTAAAAAAACTGCCACAGGCGCCATCGGCAGCCTGACTCATGTGCTGGGTGATGGCACAGGCGAGCCGCAAATTATCAAGCAATTTGAGAGGTCTTAACATGAAAGCGCAAAGCACCGAAATTCGCAGCGTCAAGCTCGAACTGTTAAGAGCAGGCCCTACTCACAACCAGTTGTTGTCGCCCTTAACCAACTATATTGCGCTTTGTGGTTCAGACGGCCCTGTCACCATCAATATCCCTTATGAACACCGCCAGTTGCTGATGCGGTTAAAGCGATTGAAGTACCCTCTGGATAAAGACCCAGCCACCGACGCTCAGCGCCAGGCTGAGCTTCGGGATATAGGCGAAAGTCTGGGACGTATTTTTGCACAAGTACCAGCATTGATTTCCGAACTGGGCGCGGCCGCAGCAGACAAAAGTAGTCTGGTGCATTTAAGTTTATCGATGTCGGCTTTTGAGCTGGGTTTATTGCCTTTTGAAGCGGCCATAGCAGCAGATGGTTTCCCTGGCACGGGTGCCCCGCTGTTTCTGCAAATGCGTACACCGGTATCTGTCACCCGCGAAGTACGCCGTGGTCGTCCTTTGCCGATGAACTGGGCCAGAACCCCCAAAATTCTGTTTGCTTTTGCAGCACCAGCGGGCAGTTATGTGCCATCCCAATCCCATTTACAAGCGCTGCGTGAGGCGATAGAACCCTGGGTCAAATTAAAAGACAGCCCGGAACAGCGCGTCAGTGAAGTGAAAAAGCTGCTGACGGTCTTACCACAAGCGACGCTTGAGCAATTACGCGCACTTTGTGCCACGCAAGAGTTTACTCATGTGCATATTCTGGCGCATGGCGCGCCTTATCAGGAATCCGGTGATGAGCATTATGGTGTCGCTTTGTGCAGCGAGGCAGGCCCTGATCAAATTGACGTGGTCGACGGTGAACGACTGGCGGTCGCACTGACTGCGAATGATGCGTTAGGCACCACGCACTGCCGTCCAACTGTAGTTAGCTTAGCGACTTGTGATTCAGGCAATATCAACTCGGTACTAACACCAGGTGGTAGCATAGCGCATGAACTCAATAGCTCAGGTATTCCATGGGTCATTGCCTCACAGTTTCCACTCTGGATGAAAGCCTCGGCTATAGCCGCTAAAGTGTTGTACAGCGGATTACTCAAAGGTGACGACCCGCGTTGGGTATTACATGAATTACGTCAGCGTTTACGTACTGACGCACCAGAAACCCACGACTGGGCCAGCATAGTGGCTTACGCTACTATTCCATCAGACTTTGCTGTGCAGGTGCAGCAGTTCCATGCCACACAAACCCAGCGCAAAATTGAAGTGAAGTTTGACCGCATTGATGAGCTGGTGAAAACCATCACTCAAGGAGTGACCACATCCGATCAGCAAACTGATGTGCATGAAGAACTGACAGCTTTATCCGAAGCGATACGGCAAGAGCTGAAAGAGTGGCGCGACGAGCCTCATGATCATTTAACCAAAGAAGAATGGTCGATGCGCTTAGGTCTGAGTGCTGCCAGCGAAAAACGTATTGGTATAGCGCTGGATTTAATAGGTGCAGAAAAAGAAGCGGATCAGGCTTACAAATGCTGCTTTGAGTTTTATCAGGCCGCCTGGACCATCGATCAGGCCAATCACTGGTTATTGACGCAATACCTTTCCATCATAGCTATTCGCAACAGAACAGACGATGCAGCAGGTTTACAAAAGTTGTCGGAACACTACGGTGCTATCTGGTCAGCAGCGCTTGAAATGACGAGCTGGAAACTGAATCTGAACTCAGGCAAAGACAAGGTTTATGTGCTGGCAACTTTAGCTGAGCTGACCTTACTGAATGCGGTTTATCATCCGGAGAAAGCCGATCCAAAAGCACTGCAGCAGACAATCAGGCGCTACTGCAAAGCCATGCTGGATGAACCTCTGACTGATAAATTCCCCATACTATCAACAAGGCGACAATTTGGTCGTTACTTGCTGGAATGGAAAAGCCCAATCTGGCAAGACTTGGCCCAAACTGCGGTAGACGTATTAACAGAAGAACAATGACCTGAAAAGCAACAGCGGGCATAAGCCCGCTGTTGCTTTATCTGACGAAGAGCAGCTTAAACCGCCGGCACAGTGCGTTTATTATGAGCAACCACCAGGCCAATTAAACCCACCACAGCCACCAGCACACCTATAGGTTTGCTGTAGTCCATAGGTAAGTTCAAACCTATGCCAGCAGTGGCGATGTAAGCCACCGTCATACTGGTGCCTATAACGGCAGGGATACTGACAATCCAGTGGAAAGTACCACGGTCAAATAAGTACTTAGTCGCCAGCCATAACACACTGGTGGATAACAGCATATTAGAGAAGGCGAAATAACGCCAAATCAGCGAGAAATCCAGTAAGGTCATCAGATAAGCAATAGTCAGGATGGGCACTGACAATAACAGTCTGTTACGCAGACTTTGTGGAATGTTAAACGCATCCACTATAGTTAAACGTAATGAGCGGAAGGCGGTATCGCCTGAAGTAATAGGGAATACAGCAACCGCCAGTATCGCCATTACGCCACCAAACACGCCTAGATAGCTGGTTGCTATATGATTGACCACTAAACCCGGACCGCCTTGAGCCAACATGGCTTTTAACTCGACATAACCACCAGGAAAAGCGGCAATACCAGCCAAAGCCCAAACACAAGCGACTATGCCCTCACAGACCATAGCGCCGTAATAGACTGGACGCACGTATTTTTCATTGGTTAAACAACGGGCAATAATAGGTGCCTGAGTAGAGTGAAAACCGCTGATAGCGCCACAGGTGATAGTTAAAAACAGTAAAGGCCAGATTGGAGCCCCATCAGGGTTTGGCGTTAAAAAATCATGCTCATGATGACCATCAAAATAAGCAAAAACATCAGCAACTTGTGGTAAGTGTGGAGCTTCAAGCAATATAGCGCCGGCGATTAAGGTGGTCATCACTATCATCAACATGCCAAAAGCCGGGTACAGCTTAGTAATAATTTTGTCGATAGGCAGTAAAGTAGCGAGGAAGTAATAGGCTAAAATCACCAAGACCCAAAAGGTATTACCCGCTAAAAAAGTGCCCTCAAAGTAAGACAAGTTACTTAACAGCCCGGCCGGCTCATAATAAACACCACGCCAACAAAAAACAGCAACATGGCGGTAAACACCAACATAAAGCCTTTAAACACAATGTTGTAATAGTTGCCTGCTATTTCAGGTAAACTTTTACCATCCTCTTTGATGCTCATCACGCCAGAGAAATAGTCGTGTACAGCACCGCCAATAATATTGCCTATAACAATCCAGACCAAAGCCACAGGGCCATACACAGCACCCAGGATAGGTCCAAAAATAGGCCCTACCCCTGCCACGTTTAAAAACTGGATTAAAAAAGCTTTTACCGGGCTTATCGCCACATAATCCACACCTTCGTTAAAACGCTCCTGCGGTGTGATGGCTTTAGGATCGATACCCGCCTGTTTTTCAACAAAAGGGCTATAGAATTTATAACCGAGAATAAGTATCGCAACACTGACAAAAAAGATAAGCATAGGGCTAGATTCCTTGTTTCTTACAGGCTTTTTCAGCGCCGTCGATGCGGCGCTTTTTTATGAGTCATCTCACATTAACATGCAGCTATGCCATTGGACATTAGCGGATAGTCGATAGAACCAGACTTTAGCGCACCAGATGCCATTGAGTCTGGCGTCCTGCCAGATAAATGACCTCTTTGCCATCAAAATAAGCACTTTGCTCCTGCTTAATCTGTACATAGTGCCCACCCCATTCCGGTACTTGTTGTTTGATATTGCCTTCAATGGCATAAGCGGTGTTGGCATACAATGGCCATTGGCCGTGCTGTAAATCAGGCCCCTGATTGTCCCACATACCAATAGTTGGCCCCGGCGCATGGCCAACAAAACCTAAAGGATGAGTATAAGTACTGCTGATGATGCCCTGCTTTTTGCTTTCCTTGATGGTATTAGCCAGTACTTCATTACCTGTGCGGCCAGTTTTAAACTGACGGGTTAAACTATCCTGCCATTGATTGCCTGTCGCCAATGCTTTTTGAAGGCCAGCAGGTACCTCCTGCTCATTCACCTTTAGCACGTAGCCCATTTCCTGAGTATCAGTACAAAGCTTCAGATAACAAATTCCTAAATCTGTATGTAACACATCACCACGTTGGATCACGCCTTGATTTGCGCAGGAGGCAGCCTGTGCTTCACACGGCAAGCCTGGTCGTTGCAGATTGACATCGGGCATAAACCAGACTGGCAAACCTAAAGCTTCATAACGCTGGCGGATATACCAGGCCACATCTTCTGTTGTGGTCACTCCGGGTGTGATCACTTTTGCGCTAAAAGCTTCGGCAATCACAGCGCGGGCCAGACTGACAATATGTGGATAAATATCCAGTTCAGACTCAGTACGCTGTTCCATCCAACGCACCACCAAAGATTCTGCACTAACCAAACGGCTGGCATAGTGTTTCGGCAACACATCAAGCAGTAACTGGTGTAGCCCTTTGGTCAGACCGTCAGCCACTGGCCAATCTGCCGAGACGTTAATACCAATACGCTGTGGATCACGTTCTGTAATTACCTTAGCCAAAGCCTGCCACTGCTCCGTCAGATCACCACCCGACCAGGCCGCAGTATAAGGTGCACCAAAAGGATATCTATTGACCGATAAACGCTCAACCGAGCCATCTGGCTTGCGGGAAAACACCAGCATTGTGGTGCGGCGGGCGGCAAAAGTAGGTTGTGGCACCAGTGTAAAATACACAGGGTCTTCAGCATACTCCCGGTTAATCACCAGCCACATATCCAGCTTGGTTTCAGCCATCAGCTCAGGCAATAACGCATCCAGCCGCTCTGTCAGAATACGATTTTCTATCGCCACCCTGTCTCTGGGCGCAAGCACAGCAAAATCATCTGCAGAGCTCAATTGTCGGCCTTGGCTAAATTCGGCAGCAAAAGTCGGAGTTATGGCAATAACAGTCAGTAAAACTGCAGTGACTATAGTTTTCATTGGTCGCACCTTGTAGTTGTAATTATAAAGTTGAACTAAAACTAGTTTATAAAGAAAAACTTACAACAAATTACAAGTCGATGAAGCCTGAAATACAGCAGATCACATGCATGCTGCGACAAAAGTTAGTTTGAACGGCGCGACCTCGTCAAAAAACCAAAAGCATAGGCCAACAAAGGCCGCAGAGTTTTATGCAAAATAAAAGACATCAAGACCACCAGAGTACCAACGCCGGTCGGAATCAACACCCCAAAAGTGAAACACATGCCAAGCACAAAACCTAATAAACACTCAGCCCTATACAGCGGAAACAGCAGCGCCAGTAAAGGCAAACTCAGCATCAACGCAGGCAATAGTTGCTGTTGATACAAAAATAATACCGAAAGCAAAACGCCAAACAGCAGAGCACCTATAAAACCAGCCAGCACAGTAAAAGGATAAGCTATCACTACCCGCTTATAGATACGACCTGTTAAAAACCAGCTCAGCACAGGCAATACCAGAGCTCCCCACCAGTTTGATATCGCAGGTAAGTCTTCTCTTTGCAATAAATGATGACTCACCACTCCACCATTAAGGTGTTCATAAGCCAACAAAGCCCAGATATATAAAGTGCTGACTGCAATGAAAACCCAACGATGTGATTGAAACTGTTTTTCTGTCATTCCTTTACTCCAACTCAGTCCATGCATCTGTTTACCAACCAAGAACTCAGTTGAGTCTGACTGATCCTGGCTGTTATCGCTGTGTCTAATTGTAAGCAAAAGTAGCGCGCAGCACAGCACGCTCCGGACTATGCTCCTGCACCATCACTTGCTATCGAATAAGCTATTAATTTTGGCGTACTGCAGCAGCATAATAGTTTTGCCATCTTTAATTTCACCGGATTGAATCATCGAATAAGCCCGTTCAAAATCCAGCTCCAGTACTTCGATATTTTCCTGCTCATGCGCCAAACCGCCGCCTGCCGAGACCTGCATATCCTGCGCATATTCAGCGGCAAAAAAATGAATGATTTCGGTGACTGAACCAGGCGACATATAAGCTTCAAACAGCTTTTGTACTTGATCGACTTTATAACCGGTTTCTTCTTCGGCCTCACGTCTAATGCAGTCTTCCGGATTATCCTGCTCAAGCAAACCGGCACAGGTTTCAATCAACAAACCATCCGGATTACCGTTGATATAAGTAGGCATCCGAAACTGACGTGTCAGGATCACTGTGCCTTTGGCTTTGTTGTACAACAAAATAGTAGCGCCATTGCCACGGTCATAGGCTTCACGGTGCTGCAGTTGCCACTGCCCATGCTGGTTTTGATATTCAAAGCTAAATTTATTCAGGGTATACCAGTTGTCAGACAACAGGGTTTTCTGAATATTTCGGATCTTATGATTCATGGATAAAACCTTTATCTAAATTCATACACTGCCCGCATCAGCAAAGCTGGAGACAAGCTTTTATCGACTTGCTCGCAGCCTGCCATGGCGACGAGCGTTCCACATAAAGTTGCAAAATTAATCGCAAAAATACCGCTACTTATCGTCTTTCATAAAAAAGAAGACATGCTTATCTCGTGCTTCAGTTCAAAAAGTTCATCAAAACCTCGTCCTCTCGCAGTAGAGGAAAAGATAGCGCCAAAATAAGATTAAGTTACTGATTTTAAAATAATTACAACGCTAGGACATTAACATAAAAATGAAAACGGTTACATTCAGACTTTTAGTCGCCTGAAATCATGCTGCTTTTTTGTTTCACTAAGCTTTCAAAAAAGTAACATTTGATATAAATCACTGAAATAAAAGCATCATAGTTGCTCTGTAACCTCGCCCGTCGTTGAGTACAACTGCAGTACTTCAGCTTTGAAATACTGTAGTGAAAAAATAACATCAGCTAAGGGTTTGGGAATGAAAAGTCAGAAGCAACACCGTCATCATCTTGTATCAAAACGCACAGCCTTAAGTCTGGCCATCAGCCAGTTGGTACTGGGGTCAGCGATCAGTTTGCCTGCATATGCACAAGACAAACAGACAGAACAAAAAGTCGAAGTCATCGCAGTCAAAGGGACCTACAGCAAAAGTCTGGAGCAAGCCGTTGACATGAAAAAAGACAACATAGGTTTCTCTGATTCTATAGTTGCTACTGATATTGCTGACTTTCCTGAACAAAACCTGGCTGAAGCTTTGCAACGTATGCCTGGTGTGACTATCGAGCGTAACAAAGGCCTGGGTAGCAAAGTCAACGTACGCAGTTTGCCATCTGATTTTACTCATGTATCTATTAATAACTTAGCCACAGCTTCAGGCAGTGGTGGCCGTGATGTGGAATTCGATATTTTTGCCTCTGAAATTATCCAGAGCGTGACAGTACAAAAATCTCCTACGGCAGCTGATGAAGAAGGTGGTATCGCAGGTTCTGTGCAAATTGGCACAGCTAAACCTTTCGACTACAGTGACGCCCAATTTGTGCTGTCCGCTGAAGGTGCTCATAACTCGATTTCAGAAAAAACCGACCCTAAATTCTCTTTCCTCGCCAGCGATACCTGGGGTGACTGGGGGGCTTTAGTGTCTTTTTCTAAGGCTGAGCGCAGCAACAGAACAGACTCAAACTCGGGCATCAACTTCCGCCCTATGGGTCGTTTTCTGGAAGCATCAGCTCCTCGCTCGACACAAGCTGCCGCTGTATTGCAACGTGATGCAGGCGTAATAGTCAGTGATTTTAAAGACAAAGACGAAACCAGCCGTATTATTTTTCAGGATAAAGTGGGTGACCGTGTTTTCCAAAGCGAGCAAGACAAATGGGGCAGCACAGCCTCTGTTCAATACAAACCGAGCTCAGATTTCAGCCTGACCTTTGATGCAATGTTAGGTGGGTATGACAACACCGAAGATGAATACGATGCAGCCGCTTACTCAGCCTCAAGCCGCAGTACCTTAGAAACTATTCATGCCTACGACGATACCACACTGGCGGAATACGGCATGGTGGTGCTGACTGACGTGTCATACACGGCCACTCAGCATGAGTTTTTAAGCAAAGAACGGATTAACGAAACCGACTTCACTCAGTACAGCCTTACTATGGATTGGGATCTGAATGGCTGGGAAATCAATGCACTGGCAGGTTTTTCAGGTGCCGAAAAAACAGCTGACTACGCGAACCTGAAACATGTAGCTTATGCGCCATCCCGTACCCGTTGGACTGCCAATGGTGGTGAAACCATCAAGAGCGCCAACCCAAATAGTATCGACATGTACAACGCGGCCGACAAATACCTGTTTGAAGCCTATGAAACCACATTAGAAGAAGTGCAAGACGACAAGTACGCCGCTCAGCTCGACTTCAAAAAAGAGTTGGATTGGTCCATGTTACCCGCACTGAGCAGTGTGCAGTTTGGTGTGCGTTATACCGACAAATCAAAAGATCGTAACTATGGCGAAATAAAAATACAGGGGCCTTCTGCCGGTGACAGTTCATACGTGAACAAACGCACGCTAAAAGACAGTGAGCTGGGTTATGTGACAGATATCGCCTCAGGCGGCGCTTACCAACCGAAAGATCTGAATTGGATGCAGGTTTCAAACGACTATGCCCGCAGCACTTTCCGTTATGACGGTTTCTACACGCCATTTCAGGTGAACCAGTACTACCGTGTTGATGAAGAAGTCACTGCTTTATATGCCATGAGCAACTTTGACTTTGAAATTGGCGGCTTAGCAAGCAAGTTAAATGCTGGTGTGCGCGCTGTGGACACTGACGTCACTTCCTTCGGTTACCATCCAATCCAAAACGAGGACGGCACTACAGGCTACACCAAGGATCCTGTGTCTGCAGACGGCAGCTACAACGACCTCTTACCAAGCTTGAACCTGACCGTAGAAGTGGCTGAAGACGTGATTTGGCGAACCGCTGCATCAGAAACTCTGATGCGTCCAGCTTTAGGCGATATCGCTTACAAACGCACGGTAAGCTGGAGCGAATTTCGTTTTAAAGACGGTAACCCAGGCCTGAAACCAACCAAAGCTAAACAGTGGGAACTGGCGTTGAATGGTATATGGAAAATGGCGGTATCCTGGCTGCATCATACTTTTGGAAAGATATCGAAGGTGTAGTGCGTGAAGAGCTGACCGGTCTGGTAGAAGATGTGGAAAAGCGTAATGCAGACGGTTCACTGGACGGTTATTACGATTTTGAAGTGTTCCAACCTGTGAATGCCGAAGGTTCTTACAAGGTCACTGGTCTGGAATTAATAGCCCAGTTACCTCTGACTATGCTGAGCGAGTCTCTGGATGGCTTTGGTATCAACGCTAACTACACCATGCTGGACAACAGTTTAACGGGCGCTTCGGATTTAGATATCCCAACCCCACCCGAAGGTTTAGCAGATAAAACTTACAACTTTACCGCTTATTATGAAAACGACGTGTTTGATGCGCGGATTTCATACAACTACAAAGACAAGTACGTCGAGTACATTCACCTGAACATGTACCCGGTATACCGTGACGCTTACGGTCAGACGGATATAGCTTTAGGTTACCAGCTGACAGACAACGTCAAACTGAGCTTAAAAGGCATCAATATGACAGATGAAGAAACTACAGGTTACACCATGAATCCGGCATTCCCTGTGATGTACGAGCTCTCAGGTCGACGTGTAAGCTTAGGTCTGCGTGCAGATTTCTAATGCTGCAGCAGTTTGGGTATAAACAATAAAATTACAAAGGCCACAACCACTCTGTGGCCTTTTTTATTCGTCGTCGAAGGAAAACATCACTGATGAAAATAGCCCTGCTCTGCTTTGTATTGGCTCTGTTTTATTTACCTATAGTGGCAGCAGAACAAAGTGCCCCGACACAAATTGCCTTTTTACCTGATATTCATTTTCATGATGTGTATGCCGAATTTAACGACGGCAGTTTTAAAGGAATTCCAGGTACACACAAAGCCGCAACCATCCGCACTATGACCGCTCAGCTGCAATCCACCCGGCTTTTTAATGAAAACTACTTTGCCTTAAAGGCCGCTTTGGATGATGTAGTGCGCCGTAACGTTAAACTTGTGGTACTGCCCGGTGATTTCAGTGACGACGGTCAGAGCCTGCATATCCGCGGTTTAAAACGCATGCTGCAGCACTACAATAAGGCCCATGGTCTGAAGTTTTTAATGACATTGGGCAATCACGATCCAGTGCGGCCTTTTGCCCAGCCTGCAGGTAAAGCCGATTATTTAGGCCAAGACAACCGGCCTTTAGCTATTTTTAGCCCAGGTTCTGAACCTTGCACCAGCAAAACCAGCGCAGTCATTTGCACTGAAGAAGTGAAAGAACTGGGCTATAGCGAACTCACCACTGAACTTGCTGACTTTGGTTTTTACCCCAAAGCAGAAGATCTGTATTGGGAAACCCCCTACAGCTCTTATTCTTCAGCCAACTATAGCTACGAAAACGCTTTAGCTCAGTCTGATTTCGGCAAACGCCAGTTTGAAATTTGTCAGCAAGGCGCAGGTGGACGTTATAAAAAGTCAGGCTATAGCAACTGCCATTTAATTCCAGACGCCAGTTATCTGGTGGAGCCTGTCAACGATCTGTGGTTATTGGCGATAGATGCCAATGTCTATAAACCTAAAGCTGGTTATCAGGGCAAAGGCAATGAAGCGACGGCCTTTGAAGGCTCTGGCAATGCCGGTTACAACGCCATGTTTGATTACAAACCACAAGTGATGGCCTGGGTAAAACAGGTGGCTGCGCGCGCTAAAGCTCAGGGTAAAACACTCATTACCTTCAGCCATTACCCTATGATTGAGTTTTATCAGGGACAAACGCAGCATATAGCCAACTTATTAGGTGAAGAGCGCAGTCAGTTATCACGCAGCCCTAAGCAGCATATCAGCCAGCAATTAGCCGACCTGGGCGTACAGTTGCACATAGCCGGCCATATGCATTTAAACAATACCGCAGTGGTGAAGTCAGAGAGTGGAGCCAGTCTGGTGAATATCCAGGCCCCTTCTTTAGCCGCTTATGTTCCGGCCTATAAGTTACTGACCCTGACCAGCGCGCAGCAGGTGAAAGTGCAAACCATAAAGCTGGATCATGTGCCTGGTTTTAATCAGTTATTTGCACATTATCAACATGAATGGCAGCAACTCAAACAAGACAAAAAGCCTGTGTGGGATGCCAGTTTGCTTCACGCCAAAAACTACCGCGAATTTGCCAACGGCCATTTGCGTGAACTCACCCGTTTGCGCTTTTTACCCAAAGACTGGCCGGATGAACTACGCAAGCTTCTGCTGGCATTAAACGGCGAACAAATGCTGATACTGTCTCAACTGGATAGCCAAGTCACACTGGGGCAATTTTCACCGGATCTATTGCAGCAACTCACGCAAAGCCAGGCCTGGCAACAAGCCAGACAAAAAGCCCAGCTGCAGGCATTAGCGGCAGGGATAAAGTTGGACGACCTGACAACATGGACTGGTTTTGACTTAGTGCTGGATTTTTATCGTTTACAAAACGCCGGTGAGCTGGCTTTGCCGGATATCCCCGCAGCACGGTTAAAACAGTACGGCTTTTTTACCTCGCAGCTGCAACAAGCGAAAACAACAGCTAACCAAAACAAGGCAAACTGGGCGCAGTGGACTTTGCCACAGTACAGTCAGCATCAGTTTGCCGCTTTATTTCAGATCCTCCATGGCTTTTTACAAGGTCAGCCGAATGGCGATTTTATACTGAATATGCAAACAGGAAAAATCACGGCACTGAACAACGCTCAGGCGCACTAGCGCCAGAGCTTTGTTCAGACTATGTCAATCACTGCGGCAACTGTTCCAACTGATTCAACTGCTGTTTTAATCTATTAATGTCACTGGTGATTTCTTCCAGCTTTTGACGATATTTCAATACTTTATCTCTTTGGCCGTCCAGCTCAGCCTGCTGTAAATCAACCTGATAACGTACCAGTTTTTGATTGGCTTCAGCTAATTTGGCATTCAAAGCCTCTTTGAGGCGGCTGTCATCACAGCTGGTTCTGGCATTGTCCAATGCCATTTGCAAACCAGTGACTTGATTGGTGTCACCACTTTGCCTGGCCAAACTCAACTGAGTTTCTATTTCACAAAATTTTTGTTCACAGCCTTTTAAAGCGCTACAGCTGGCTGCGGTTTGAGCCATAGCAGGAGCAACAGCCATCACAGTGGTCACTGCCAGAGCTGCAGCAATTAAGGAATAACAACCTGTTGATTTAAGCCTCATGTCTATCTCCTTCATCAGAACCTGCAAGTCCTGATAGAAAGTAGCAATTGTTGATGAACTCAAACTTAAGCCGGATGAACACAAAATGTTGTGGACGAGGCGTACTTCAGACTGAAAACACGGCCAAGAGCAAAGTGACTGCAGCACCAGTCAGTTCAGGGCTTCAACTCAGCCTCAGACTTACATGGATATGCCATAAAAAAACCCGACCAAAGCCGGGTTCTTACTGTTTCAGAGCGAACTGCTAATTTAGAAACTTACACCGTAGTTCGCATCGACCAGCTCACTGACCTGCAATTTAGCGACAGAAGGCAGCGCTTTAAACCAGTCGCTGATCACCTTGATATCCTCCTGTGTCGCAGAGCCATAACGGTGTGCCGACCAAATAAAAGCTTCAAACTGAGTTTTGTCACCACCACCGGCCATCACCAGATCACGACTTTCAATCAGAGCAATAAACTGGTCCAGCAATTTGCTGAAGTCCTGCTCAGACTCCAGTCCTAAGTCACAGGACAACTGAAAACCGTATTCAGTAAATTCACCCAAATAGAGCTTTTTCTGTAAACGACGGCTTTTAGGTTTAGACATGAGATCTCCTTGATGTATCTGCCGCACATTCGGCCTGATACCTGATTAACACTATAGGTACGGCTATAGGATCTCGTTATCAGGCCCCTTTAAGCAAGCTTTTTTTCCTAACAGCGTCCTGTGGCTCATCGAAGCACAGCTTTTCACTTTTTCTGAGCTTCGCAAAAACACCAAACTGATATATGATGCGCGGCCGAAAATTTGACCAGCTAAAACCCAGCTATGCACTCATCCAACGCGCTTTACACAGATTTATCTGGTTATTACGACCTGATGTGTGCTGATATTGACTATCAGGCGCAAAGTCAGAGTGCGCGCAGGTTGCATCAGTTTTTTGGTGGGGATGGCAGAACCCATCTGGATTTAGCCTGCGGCACTGGGCCTCATATCCGGCATTTTCTTGATGCGGGGTATCAAAGCAGCGGACTGGATCTAAACCAGCCCATGCTGGATAAAGCGCAGCAACGTTGCCCTGAAGCCAGCTTTATGCTGCAAAATATGTGTAATTTTACACTGGCTGAACCCGTTGATTTAATTACCTGTTTTTTGTATTCCATTCACTACAGCGCCAGCATAAAAAATCTTAAGGCCTGTATCGATAGCGTGTTTAACGCACTAAAACCGGGCGGTGTATTTTGTTTTAATGCGGTAGACAAAGACAAAATCGACAACAACTCTTATGTACGACACAGCGCTGTATTTGACGATAGCCATTTTGTATTCGAATCCGGCTGGAATTACAGCGGTACGGGCGAAAAACAAACACTGAACTTAAGTATCGAAAAAACTACGACAGATTTGAAACAGCTCTGGCAAGACCAACACCCTATGGTTGCGGTTAGTTTTGCAGAGCTGGAACTCTTACTTTGCCCTTATTTTGAAGTGCATATTCTTGAGCATAACTACGAAAAAATTGCTGCATGGGACAAGCATTCAGGTAATGCACTTTTTATCTGTATTAAACGCTAAACGGCTTTTACATAAAGGTTAAATACAACAAGACTAAAGCCACAGCCGCTGGCAGCGCCTGCACATACAGGATTTTTTTACCTACCGTCATCGCGCCATAGATGCCAGCTACGACCACACACAACAGAAAAAACACCTGAACGTCGACACCTGCCTTGCCCTGGTACAACCCCCACAGCAAACCAGCTGAGAGAAACCCATTGTACAAACCCTGATTGGCTGCCATCACTTTGGTTACAGCCGCTTTTTCCGGCGTCAGGCCAAACACTTTCATCCCTTTAGGTTTGTCCCATAAAAACATCTCCAGCACCAGAAAATACAGATGCAGCAATGCCACCAGCAGAACCAGCAGATTTACGAGCAATTCCATAATTTTATCCTTGTCTGTAAAAATGATGTTTTATGCTATCCCAACGCACGTCAGACAAACCAGAGCTTTCTTGCCAAAGTGATCAACGCTCAATGGCTCAGCGCCGTCTGGCGTTATAAATTCATCGTTTTAACCAAAGAAAATCACCTTCGGTCGCAATTTCCACTGTTGCACAGGTTGCCTTGTATGCTTTTTATGCAACTTTGCTATGGTAACGGTTAGGCCTGTGCCTGACGACCCAAAAATTCCAATCGACAGAGATAAAACACTAATGAAAACAACAAAGTCTATCCCTTTATTTAAAACACTGCTGCCAGCCAGCTTGTTGTGCTGTGCTTTTGTAACAGTCAGCTCAGAGGCTGCAGTGTTAATGAAACCTACAGCAGCCACAACGCTGAATTACCCACATGCGCTGACACCGGAAAAAGTCAATCCAGCCATTACGCCACCGGAAAAGGTACTCGGGTTTCCGGTTGGCCAGCGCACCGCGACACCAGAACAAATTAATGAGCTGGTTAAACTTTGGGCCAAAGAGAGTGACCGTATTTCGTACCAACAATACGCCACCAGTTATGAAGGCCGGCCACTGCATCTATTAGCTATTTCGACACCGAAAAATCTGGCTGCGTTACCGGCTATTCAACAAAAGGTGCAAATGCTGGCAAAACCTCAAGGCAAATCGTCCAGCGACATAGAAAAAGCAATTAAAGAATTACCTGCTATCGCCTGGATGGCTTATTCCATTCACGGTAATGAGTCTTCAGGTGCGGATGCTGCTTTGGCGTTGATTTACCAATTGATTGCGGCAGATGATGCTGAAGTCACGGCACTGCTTGAGAATATGGTGGTATTAGTCGACCCTATGATGAACCCGGATGGCCGCGCCCGGTTCACCAAAATGCTAGAACAGCACAGAGGCACAGCACCTAATGTCGACGGTCAGTCGATGCTGCATACCGGAGTCTGGCCTTTTGGCCGTTCGAACCACTATTACTACGACTTAAACCGCGACTTTTATTTCCTGCAGGCGCCTGAAACCCGCGGCCGGGTCGCACTGATTAATCAGTGGTACCCGCAATTGATGATCGACGGTCATGAAATGGGCAGCGACGATACCTTCCTGTTTGGCCCGTCGCGCGAACCTATTAACAGCAATATTCCACAGAGTAAGCATAAATGGGGCAAAACCTTTGCCGCCGATCAGGCGGCAGCTTTTGACCAGAATAACTGGACTTACTACACAGGCGAGTGGTTTGAAAACCTCTATCCCGGCTATTCCAACTATGCCGAATACCGTGGTGCAGTGCATATATTGTATGAACAAGCCCGCACCGCCGAAGATGGTATTCAACTGAACAATGGCATTGTCCGCACTTATCAGCAGTCGGTGCATCATCAGTTGGTGAGCTCTATCGCCAACCTGAAAACCCTCGCCGCCAACAGCAAAGCCATGTACCGTGATTTTGTCGAAGACCGCCAATTAGTCACGTCAGCGGACAGCCCTTATGCCAACAAAAGTTATGTCGTATTGCCCACAGCCAACCGCAAAAGGCTGGAGCATTTTGTCTCTTTACTGCAAGCACAGAATATTGAAGTGCTGCAACTGACAGCCCCCACTTCAGTGAAACGGGTGGTTGATCAACTAGGACAAAGCTTTACGCAGAAAAACCTGCCCAAGGGAGCAATAGTGATCAACGCCCGCCAAAGCGAGGCCCGTTTACTCAACGCTATTCTGGAGTTTAATGCCAACATTAAAGACGAAGTGCTGCTGGAAGAATACCAGCGTACCTTGCGCGATGGCAGCTCTTTGATGTACGACAACACAGCCTGGAATATGACCATGATGCAGGGTTTAACCGCTTTGGAAGTAGGCGAAGAAATTAGCGATAACGTCAAAGCCTACGAACCTGCTGCGTTGCACGTTGCAGCCAAAGATGAAAACCTGGGCTGGCTGGTCAATGGCGACGACGATGCCTCAGTTGCCTTTGCGGCACGGCTGATGGAACAAGGAGTGCAGGTGCGTTTAATCGACAAGGCGGGCCAATTAGGTTCTGTAGTCTTTAACAGAGGTACTGTCACTGTGCTTCGTAGTGACAATCCTCAACATGCTGATTTAGCAGACAAGGTTATGACTGCAGCGGCTGATGTTCATACCGACTTACACAATCTGACTCAAGGCTTAGGAGATGGCGATTTACCTGATATCGGAGGCGCACATTTCCGCTTATTGCAGGCGCCCAAACTGGCTATTGTCGGCCAAAGTGGCGTCAGCCAGCTGGATTTTGGCGCTATATGGCATATGGTCGATACGCATTTAGGCATTCGTCACAGCCATCTGGATCTGGCAGCTTTAACCAGAGCAGATTTACGTCAGTACAACGTGATAGTACTGCCACATATGATGGCCAAACTTGATCCTTCAGCGAGTGCGGCGTTAAAAAGCTGGGTCGAAGCTGGTGGAACCTTAATCAGTGTGGACGGTGCAACAGCACAAGTGATGGCTGGTGGCTTGTCTACAGTCAAACCTCTGGCTGCAGCTATTGAAGACGCAGCCAAATATGATTTGTCTTTACAACGTGAATGGTTAGCCAGTCAGAGTACCCTGGCCAATAAAGCGGCCATCAATAGTTATCTGGTGCCTGAACGCATTAGCCTGCCCTGGCTTGCCGATGAGAAAAGCAAAGGGCTGGATAAAGATCAGCTAAAAATCTGGGAACAATGGTCAGCTCACTTTATGCCATCAGGCGCCATTCTGGCCGGACGGGTGGATCAGAAACACTGGCTCACTTTTGGTAGTGAAAATCAGCTGCCTTTGTTGTTCAGTAACCATCCGCTGCTGATGTCCGATGACGAGTCTGAAGCCGCAGTGCGTATTGGTGTGATGACAGAAAATAAAATGGTGCCGTCCCGTAAACTCGGCTGGTCAACATTGCCTGCGGGTCAGGATGTACGGGTGCGGATGAGCGGTTTGTTATGGCCTGAAGCAGCGCAACGCGTCACTAACGCAGCGTATCTGACGCGTGAAAGTAAAGGCAATGGCCAGGTCATTCTGTTTGCTGGTCAGCCAGTGGTACGCGGTGCAACCAAAGGTACAGAACGTTTACTGCTAAACGCTATTGTCTATGGCCCGGGTTTGGGCGCATCTAACCCGATTAAACTCTGACGTGCCGGGCCATGCTTAATTTTTCACAGCATGGCCCACAGTTATCGCTGAATTTATCCCTTTAAACCTATTCAGTTGCAGCCAGCTCTGCGCCTTGCCATAGTGGTTTACAGCCTGTGCAACATAACAAAATAATAAGGAAAAACTATGCGCATTTTGCCTTTTGTCGGCACCGCTTTATTGCTGACACTTTTTGCTCAACCAGCGACCGTCGAAGCGGCCACAACAGAACGAACGCCATCAGCACCAGAACGTGACAGAGGCGAAGGCCCGTATAAGCGGCTGATTTTACGGGGTGGTACTTATATCAGCGGCGAAGGTGCACCTCCTGTTGGCCCTGTCGATATAGTGATTGAAAAGGATCGCATCACAGAAATTACGGCTGTAGGTAATCCAGGCGTGCCTGTCTTGCCGGATGGCAGGCCTAAGGCTTTGGCCGGTGATCAGGAAATGGATGTCAGCGGTATGTACATTCTGCCGGGATTCATTGATATGCATGGTCATATTGGCGGTTCAGCCAACGGCACTCCGGCCGAATATGTATTTAAACTCTGGCTGGCGCATGGCATTACCACAGTGCGCGAGCCCGGCAGCTTTAATGGCGTCGACTGGACTATGCGCCATGTCAAAGCTTCAGAGAAAAACAGCATAGTAGCGCCTCGTATTGTGCCTTATATCGGCTTTGGTCAAGGCCTGAGCAAGCCTGTATTCAGCCCGGAACAGGCCAGGGATTGGGTGCGGGACATTAAAGACTCTGGCGCTGCTGGTATTAAATTTTTTGGCTCTACCCCGGCTATTATTTCGGCCGCTTTAGACGAAGCGAAAAAACAACAGCTCGGCACTATGATGCACCATGCGCAGCTTAACGTGATGGGCACCAACGCTCTGGACAGCGCTCGTATGGGTTTAACTTCGATGGAGCATTGGTATGGTTTGCCCGAAGCACTCTTTACCGGTCAGGTGATCCAGAATTACCCGGCCAACTACAACTATCAGAACGAGCAGGACAGATTCGCCAACGCGGGACACCTATGGAAACAAGCCGCAGCGCCTGGTTCAGAAAAGTGGAATGCAGTGCGGGATGAACTGATCAAACTGGACTTCACCATCAACCCTACACTAACCATTTATGAGGCAACACGGGATGCCAGTGCACAGCGTAATGCCGAATGGCACCAGGACTATACTCTGCCGACTTTAGCCAACTTCTTTAAACCTAACCGTTATGCTCATGGTTCGTTCTGGTTTGACTGGACCACCGATCAGGAAATCGCCTGGCGCGAAAACTACCGCATTTGGTTCCAGTTTTTAAATGACTACAAAAACCATGGCGGCCGTGTCACTGCAGGCTCTGATGCGGGTTATATCTATAAAATTTATGGTTTCGCTTATATTCAGGAGCTGGAACTTTTACGTGAAGCAGGTTTTAATCCACTGGAAGTGATACAGGTTGCCACCTTAAATGGTGCCGAAGCTTTGGGTATGGAAAAAGACATAGGCAGCTTAGTGCCGGGTAAAAAAGCCGATATGGTCATAGTGGCGGAAAACCCGCTGGCGAATTTTAAAGTGCTGTATGGCACAGGTCATTATCGCTTAAATGCCAACAACGAGCCGGAGCGCAGCAAAGGCGTGCGTTACACTATCAAAGACGGTGTAGTCTACGACGCGCAGCAACTGCTTCAGGATGTGCGGGCTATAGTGCAACAGGCAAAACAATAACTGTAAGGACGGGTTCATCCCGTCCAACAGTTCATTTCACTGCAACTCCGGCTACTTCGGTCACAGTTTTTGCAGCTGAACGCTCAATAATTTTCACCAGTACAGACTGAATGGTCTCATCCTGCCGAACATCTTCTGTGCTGGAAAAGCGCGGCTCCATGGCCACTGCGCCCTCCTCTAACACAAAAGTCAGCAGCACTTCGGTGGCTTTCTCTGCAGTTTCACCAAAATAAGCCAAAGACAAGGTTGGATACCCCTCTATGATCACATCATCAGACGCCAGCGCGAAACATATGGCTTAGCCAGTCGAGCACATCAGAGGATCAGGATTGAGTATGATCCAGAGTAAAATCGATAGTTAAACTTTGCTCTAACTCTTGTCCTGAGGTACAAGCCACGGTTTTTTCAAGCAGCCTTTTGGTTTCACGATCAAAAACCCGCTCAGGAGTTCCTTTCAGTTCAATCACCTCTTTGAAAAAACCATTCGCATCAAACCTTACGCTGGCTTCAACCTTACCTTCAAGACCATCACGAGCTGCAGGTATCGGGTAACGCAAACGAGGTAAGTACAAAATTTTATTTTTTGAGTCGGCTTTTGCAACGCATAGCTGTTGCAGTAAAGGAGCAAGCTCGCCTTTCTGCTGCAACCACAAGGCACTATCAAACCAAAGACGGGATGAAGGCAATCGTTGAATCACTGCTTTGTGAAATTCGTCTTCATTCATACCGGCACGAAATTGACCCATACATTGCTGGTAAGCTTTATCCATCAACTCGCCACGGTAAAGCTCACTGGTCCAGGACAGTTCAGATAATCCGGTAATACAATCTGAGGTATACAGCTGATAGTTTTGTTGTTCACGTTGCTTCGACAGCGCAAGTTGTTTTTCCAACTCTTGCTGATATTGCTTCGAAGTCTTTTTCTGACTCTGCACCTCTGTGTTTGACGAACATGCCGATAAAACCATAGCGGTGATAAAAAGTGCGGGCAGAACATTTAGTTTTTTCATAAAAATCCTTTTCAGTTTGAGTCACCTTGACGCATTACTGACAGTGACATCTTAGTCTCTTGTAGATTTACTTAATGCCAGATGCTGCCTGATTTGGTCACTTCAAACAACTTTTTTCTCAAGCAACAACAGGTTATAAAGCTTTTGACCGCAATAAAATCACAGACTCAGCCCTGCTCAGTACCACAATTCCAGCACAACTCAAAAGAAGCGGCGTTTTCCTCCGCGCATTTGCTGCAGTGCCAGTCGTCGGCTTCGCTGTCGAGTTTCAGGTTATTTAAAATCATGCTGGCTAAGGCGTAATCATTTTCGTCCACCAGCCATAACTCCAGCCAGCTATCAAACGCAGAGACCTCACCGATCAGGCTGACCGCATGTTCGTTTTTGATAAACACCTCAAAACCACGGCGTTGCAGAATATTCCTGATATTGCTGACAATCAGTCTGTTTTCATGGGTATAGATCATTTTCATGCTGGTTTTACTCCTGCATTCCAGCCGTACTCTTTGATCAACTGTGGACCTGAGGCAACAAAGAATCAAGAGACAACAACGTATTTCGCTGTGCTGGTTACAGAGGGGATGCGCTGTCATTAAACGTATCAACACTGTTTTCACTACAAAACAGTGGCTTGATACAGGCCAGGATTGTGCAGTTAGTCTGAGCTATCTGCCTTAGATCCCGGTACAGCCACAGACAGAGCCAGCGCTGGCATTGGCGTTAGTCCAGTTGCCATTCCACTTCAGATAACTGGCAGTACTGGGACAGACACCAGGCTGAGCTACCGTGCCCTGACAAATAGCCGAAGCCATGCTGTTATTACCAATAGTGGTCGTGGACGTCACATCAATGTTTTCGCCCTGCCCTATTTTAATGTCTTTAAAAATATGACTAAGCGCCTGAGTAGTGATGTTATTACTGACACTTTGTGCTGTACCGGCATAGTTATGGCAGCCAAAACAGTTACTGGCAAAATTGCTGTTCAGGTTCACATGCTGATAATCAGTTTCTGCAACTGAATTCGCTAAACGTAACGAACCACGTTCATTGGGAACCCCTATTCCACCCGAACTTTGACTGATATCACTGACCCATAGAGCGCCAACGGTAAAATAATTGGTCAGCACTTTCATCGCTGCTGGTGCGGTAGGTTGTGACAACAAACTCAGTAACTCACTGTTTTGCGTGGTGACATCACTCAGGTTTTCTGCAGCTTTAGGGTCACCCGATGCGGTGCCGTAAGGATGAACCCTGCAAATATTAGTGGGCACACCAGTAGGCGAGGTTTGTTTTTTCAGCGGCTGATTAAACTTACAGGCGTTGCCTGGGTCTGCTGAGCCAGGCAATGCTGCAGTGCAACTTGCGCTGGCAAAAGTCCAGGCCGTGCTGTTTTGCGCATTTGGCGCCTCACAAGTAGGGGTATTTTTGACATGCTCGTAGGTCGTCCAGATAAATTCCGGATGGTCTTTGGTGGCGGTCACCATATGCATTCCCGCTAATCCCAAAGTCACATTTTTGCCATTAATACTTTGTTTTTGGGTGACAAAAGTATTAGCGGCAACTTCAGCATCTGATAACACTTTCCAGCCAAATTTTAGCTCCATAGTGCCGGCCGGAAAATTTTTCGTATTCTGTTTTTGCAGCTCCACAGCACTGCCGGTTAAACTACAAAGTGCCCTATTAAAACGTACGTCGTAATACACCACATTGCCATCCTGCGCATAAATAGTAGCGCCACCGCCGGCCTGGCCTGTCGTCACCGAAGTGCCAGCTCCGGCTTTTAACAAACTGGTTCTTAACACTGGTCCTGTAATAGTGTTATCGCACGAGTTGGCTGGCGTACCATCGGCATTAAACTCCAGTACAGGGAAATTCGTCTGTACCTGAAAATTGCGCTGTCCGTTGCTGTTTTGTGACATTAAATACAAAAAGGTTTGGGTAGAAAACTGGTAAAAGTCACAGAAATTGGAGCTGCCATCTGAGCCACTTTTTTTCACTTCAGTAGGCAAAGATGGGTTCGTCAACCAGTTGGGATCAACAGCACAAGCGGATGCCGCTGTTGCCGCAGCAGAGTTGTTATACGCCTGATTTGCCTGCGCCAAGTGCGGCGCAAACGCACCCAGGACCACACTGCTGATCACTAGTTTTTTTAAGATATTCATCTGCGTTATTCCTTCCATTGGGGGGTTATCACTATCTTTTGAGCCACAGGAGGTTCTGGTTTTGTCGTACCATTTTTACCTGTTTCGAAAACTTTAGTTGCTATTATGGAAAAAGGAAGGTTTTTCAAAAAAGAAACGCAGATCTGAGCGGGCAAAGACAAAAAGCAGGAATGAATAACAAAAAATGGGGTAGAAAAAGTGCAGGACACTCAACCAGAATACCTAGTGAAAATACGCTGGACAGTGGCACTGCACTTAAAGATAAGCCAATACAATTTAAGCACAAAGGCCTTATTTACAGCTGACTTTTGTTCCTGTCAGAGCTTTGCTGCTTTAAATGACGCTGGAAAAAATCGAACTGGCGGCGCTGCACATAACGAATAGGCCCAACAGAACGCCCTACCGCATGCTCGCCCCCCGGCACCAGCAACAAATCAAAATCCTTATCAGCTTTAATCAGTGCATTCACCAGTTGCATGGTAGAAGCCGGGTCGACATTGCTGTCCTGCTCACCGTTGATCAGTAGTAAATTACCCTGTAGCAACTCTGCATGCTCAGTCACAGAAGACGCCGCATAGTGAGGTCCAACCGGGTACCCCATCCACTGCTCATTCCAGCTGATTTTATCCATCCGGTTGTCGTAGCAACCGGCATAAGCCACACCAGTGGTGTAAACCTCGGGGTGAAACAACAAGGCTGCTACTGTACTTTGCCCACCTGCTGATGCGCCATAAATACCCACTCCTGCCGCCATGTTGTACCAGGGAAATTGCTTCGCAGCAGCTTTATGCCAGAGGATCCGATCCGGAAAACCTGAATCGGCCAGATTTTTCCAGGCCACATCATGAAAAGCTTTTGAGCGGTTTTTCGTGCCCATACCATCAATTTGCACCACGACAAAACCCAAGTCAGCCAGCGCCTGCATCCCTATCACTTTATCGCCGCCCGAATGAAAACCAAAGGGCCAGAAACTTTTTGGTACAAAGCTGTCATGGGGTCCGGCATAGATATTTTCTATCACCGGGTATTTCTGCTCCGGTTTAAACTGTTGTGGCTTCACTATTAAGCCCCAAATATCTGTTTTGCCATCCCGGCCTTTGGCGACAAAAACTTCCGGTGCTTTAAAGCCAGCCTGAGTCAAACGGCTGATATCGGCTTTAGCAGGGTACGAATTAACTGACCGTCACTGCTGCGGCGCAATTCCGCCACATTGGGTAAATCGACCCGCGAATACAAGTCGATGTAATACTGCCGGTCGGCGGAAAAACTAACCTGATGCGTGGCATTGGCGGTCGTTAAAGCCGTCAGGCCAGTACCATCAAAATTAATCCGGTAATAATGAATAAAATAAGGGTCTTGCTCTGGCTCCATACCACTGGCGGCAAACCACAACTGCTGTGTTTTTTCATCCAGATGCAGCACATCACGTACCCGCCAGTTGCCTTGGGTGATCTGATTTATCAGCTGGCCCTTGTTGTCATACCGATACAAGTGCGCCCAGCCATCTCGTTCCGACAACCAGACGAAACCTTTCTCAGGCCCTGACAAAGCCTGATAAAAAGCGCCCCACTGGTCGATAAAGCTTTGACTGCGCTCGGTCAGCAAGGCTTTTGGCTGCGCCGTTTTTGCATCCACCTCAATCACACGGACCAGTTGATGCCCCCTCTCGGTGTAACGAAAGGTAAAACTCTGGCTATCGGCCTGCCACTGCACCTGATCCAGCGTATAAGGCTGACTAAACAGCTGGTTATCAATCCGCTGCGCTTTGCCTGCATCAAGCTGCACCAGCACAGGCTGGTCTATGTCGACAGCATCACCGGGTTTAGGGTAAAGCTGAGTCAGAGTTTTAGGTTCCAGTTGATCCACAGGAGAGGATAATACGCGGGTGACCATGCGCGCTGTGCCGGGTTTAACTTTCATCACCAGCAACGCCGAACTGTCCGGAGCCCACTGAATCGACTGCGCATCATAAAAATCTACGGCCGAACCATCCTTGCTCTGGTATTGAATGCGGCCATCTTTGTGTTTGATCACAAGGTTATGCGCCACAATCTGCGCTGTATAAGCGCCATCCGGTGAGCTGCGCAGCGGGTTATAGGCCTCAATCCGCAAGTCTCTGACCACACCAAAAGCCTTAGGCTGCCCCTGGCGTTCCATCGCTTTACAAAGCGTCCCATCCAACTGGCAACTCCAGTTTTTGCTGTCGTAATAAAACTCTATGCTTTGGTCATTTTCACTGTAGCTAAAGCGGTCAAAAGGCAACTGCAAAGCGCTAAACGACTGACCCGTTGCCTGATTCAGCGCCCTGCTTATCCGTTGATGATCAAAAGCCAGCTCAGGCTTAGCCTTTTGCACCGAGTCACGGAAAAACTGAAAACCGCCCTCCACACTTAGCTTGTAATGAAACTGATGGCCGTTTGCAGCCCATTCAGGTTCGAACATCAAATCCCGGGTTAAATGGATCCACTGATCGCGCAGCGACAAAGACTGATTGATCTGCTCGTCCTGAATGTCCGCTTGAGCCGAGACAGCACAAAACAAAAGCAAAGCACCACAATAGTTTATTAATTTCATAGCTATAGATCCCTGAGCTAAAAGCGAAAAACCAAGCTATAGAAAAACATCCTTAAACAAAAGCCAACCAAAACCAATTCACGTTTAAAGCACCACAAGGTCGGTTGGATTGCGGTGGGACAGTCAGATCTGGCGTCTGGCACTGTCCCCTTGATTCAGTTGAGCACTAAGCGCTATGTGCTCAGAGCTATAATCGGCTGATAATAGAGCAGCACAGACCACAAGTGATATAAAGCCAGATACCTGGAGCAAAACTATTGATCCCGTCCAACGCCAGAGGGAAATCAGCGCAGCAGCATTAGCGAAGGGATTCCCAGCGGCTAAAGCGGCGACATTTAACATGACCGGCTGACCAGGTTTAAACCCGTGCACTCAGCTTGTCCGGTCCACCCCAAAAAGTTGGCATCTACCTGACAGATGTATAGCTGAACAAAAAGAATTTGAAGCAGCAATGATTTACCGATTGACATACCCATTTTAGGTCTTTAGATTAATCCTATGTTACATTCTCATCAGCAAAAATTGTCCAGAATGCTTACTGGTGGATAGCGGGAGCAGCACTAAGGAGTGGCCTATGAATCGTACTGTGATTGCTTTACTTGTTTTTTGTTCAACTTCGGTCTTAGCAGATGATGGATTCTATCTGAACATTAACTCAGCTTTTCAACACCAGACTGCTTCTGAACTGACTGGTTCTGTTGACTCTTTTTGGCAAACCGGCGTTGGCTTAGGCTACAAAGAAGCATTGTCTCCGGCATGGAATGCCCTGTATGAGTTAGGTGTAGCTACAGCAAATCCAGAGTATTCAGATGCCAACGATGGTCAAACTCATAGCATCTATACCCGAGTTCTTTTTGAATACAATGAATTATCTGAGCAAGTGAAACCTTTTGCTGGTGTTGGCCTGCAGAAAACCTATGCAACAACAGATCACTACATTGATGTGAAAAAATCCGTTGGCTTCAATTTCTACCCTGAGCAAAAAGACTACAGTATCAGTTTGATGGTATCGCACTCAGATTAACAGAACGTCAGAGTAAGAGCCTACTCAGATGTAGGCTTTCTGATCGTTCATCAGCCTTACAAGTTAAAACCTGAATCTGCTGCAACTTGCTGTAGCATTATATCTGTACTTCAACTCTGATCCTGAACTCAAAGGTTCAACTTTATCAGGACTCGGTCTGAATTGTGGCAAAGTAAAGCGAAGCTACATATAACATTGAGTGAGACTGAAGTGTGACAGCCATACAACCAATAGCCTTCTCTCCCCCTACATTCCTTTTTCAGATAAAAACGCCATCAAAAAAAATTGGTTATAGGTCTAAAAGTAAATTAGCCTTTAAAAAAATATAAGCCGCCCCTCTTCGAAAACTCAATGAAGTATAGAGACGACTGAATACCGTCTGTACCCCTTTATTTAGGCAGATCCATAAGAACATTTTTCCAGCGACAAAACAAACCTGTTATAACTACAAATAAATTTCATTATTTAACAATTAATCTATTGACATACCCATTATGGGTCATTAGATTAACTCGTGACACATGTCATTATCATTTATACCAAAAAAGGAAAATACCATGGAACATAAACAAGAAAACCAAGAATTAAATTTTGATGAAATTCAAGAAGTTGAAGCACATGTAGATCACGAATGGGAAGTCGGCGTTGGCTGCAGCACCCCGTTCTAATTTATAACAAAATAACAACAAGGGAGTTTGACTCCCTTTTAAGCTACTACATAATGAACATAAAAAAAGAGAAGTTTGAACAACAGAGATTGAATTTCAATTATGTTGTTAAATCAATTTCGGCTCCCGATGAAATAACAGATCTCGGATTAAAAGAAGATTTTGATGAGTGGTTAAAATACAGAAGATTACACGCTGACTTCTTGCTAAAAGGTTCAGAAAGCAAGTTCTTTCAGGAATGTGAAGTTACATTTGATGAAATGGATACTATTGCCGAAAGTGTATTTTTCGTTTTTCATTACGGACCATACTTTACCCTTCCATTACATTTCGTTAAAAAGCTTGGATACAGTGGCGCTTCATTTATTCTAACATCAGAAAGTATTGATTTTAGCCTGGTGGCACGTTGCGCAGAATCATTTGGTGAAGTGCTGGAACCCATAGTCATAGATCCATCAGGCCTGTTCGTTAAAAAAGTATTACGAGCAAAAAAAAGAGGTCATTGCATATTTATACTTGTTGATCTGCCAGTAGGCTCAGACGATAAAAGCTTTGCAATGTTTGACACCTATTTCGGAAAGATCAAACACCGACTTGGTTACATGAGAATTGCTGAACTACTGAAGCAACAGCCTGTATTAATAGTCCCCGAAGTAAGCGACGATTTCAAAACAATGAAAGTAAAAAAAATAAATGTAGACTCGCATGAAAATATTATCAGCGAGTACACAAAACTACTGAAGAAAAACTACAGACACTTTGAAAGAGTTGACGAATTAGCAAGAATGTGTTCATTCACTCAAGCCATCTAGGATCTATGTATAGTGAACTCTCCAGATGAAATTTACATGTTTGTTGCAACGGAAGTTATAGACAATGGCGATCACATTGCGATCAAAACATCGAGTGGTCGTTACTTCCAATTGCCGAAAGATATTTTCAGCACTATAAAAAAATATGTATCTTCGGACGGCGTTGTTTCAAAAGAAATACCAGAAAAATACTTGGCTAAGCTTATTGATCTAGGCGTTTTTTATAAACAGGGAGTACAACAAGGGTCTGCAGACGAGTTTAATCACACCTCCAGTCTAATCCCCGTAGTAAAAGGCAGGCCACTTGAATTCCTGGTTAATGTCTTCTCAAACCTATTGAAATTCAAGATAGCTACACTCTATGTCATCTTCGTCACTGTATTATTTATAGCCACTGTTGACTTTCAAAAACTAATGGCAACCCATTCTGCAACATTACATATGGGGTATGACGTACTCCTTATGATCATTGTCTATATATTTTTCTCAGGAGTCACTCATGAGCTAGGACATAGCTCAGCGTTTTATAAATACACAGGAAAGAAAGCGGAAATTGGTGTTTGTTTCAACTATTGCTTCCCATCATTTTACTCGGACGTTAGAGACGCCGCTCTGTTATCGAGGAAATCAGAGCGAGTTTCCATCCTGATCGCAGGCGTGTATTTCCAAATCCTGCTGTTCCCGGTACTCGCTATTCCGTTTTATCTGTTGGGGGGGGATAGAAATTTACTGTTACTCTCTTACATGTTACTCATACAAGCTTTCTTTAACCTGATCCCTTTTTTAAGAAGCGATGGTTACTGGTTGTGTAAAGAGCTTTTTTTTACAAAAGGTAGCAAAAATACATTTTACTTAGTGGTCATTAAAGTTTTTTTCTTTTTTGGCTTATCTTACTTACTCTTCGTTTGTTATTTAGCAGTAAGAGATTTTTATAACAATATTTACCTGCAAGGTATGTTGCCATGGGAACAGCCAGCATTTGATTTTTTCCGACAGTTCCTGGTCAGCATTTATCTATTGGTTGGCTTTAATAAGCTAATTTCCTGGGCTAAGAGTTGAGATAGGTATCTTTACCTACCCCGCCTTTGCCCTGTGCTCCTCTGTTATGACAGCTCTTGTCTTAGGCAATTATCATTTAAAACCATAAAGCTGGATTGCAGGTAAAACCAACTCAAGGTTATGAGTATCTTTAGTACATAAAAAAACATCGCCAAGGCTGAGTAGACGAACCGCAGTGCTGGCGCAGACACAGTCATCCCAGAATAGGAATATCTAATGATAAGAAAAGTCATCATTCTCACGCTAATAACATCATTATTTGGATGTACAGCCTATATCCGCGAAAAAACCTTTATTACTCAAGACAAAATGGTATCCACTATCAGTGATAGTGATATCAATGCATGGCAACGAGAATTTCCAGATTATTCTTTTACTTTGCTGAAACTGCCATCGACGGATCAAAAAACAACAATGGTAGGTTTATATCTGGACAATAAAAAATCCAACGACATTATCTACTACATTCCAGGCAATGGAATGAAGATTTCGGATGGTGGTTTAAAAGCGCTGAAGGAACTTTCAGCTTTGGAGCAGGACATTGTCATATTTGACCGTCGAGGTTTGGGGGCAACGGATGGCACAGCCTCAGTCCAAGGTCTGATCAATGATTCATTACAACAATTCGATTTTATTCGATCAAAGATGAATCCGGATCGGTTAATAGTCCATGGCTTTTCTCTTGGAGGATTTGTAGCGGTTCAGGTCGCAAAAAATAAATCTATCGATGCACTGGTGTTGCAAGGCACAGCAACCAACGCCTCAGAGTGGGTAGATGAGCGTTTTCCTTGGTATTACAAACTATTTGTCACAGTCAAAATCGACGCTGAAATACAGGCTTTGGATAACACCAACGTATTGGAAAACACCTACGCAGGTCCGCTCTTAATGATTACTGGTGAGGATGACGAGCAAGTACCTGCAAGTTTACCTAAAACCCTGTTCCAGAAGAGCTCTTCAGAGCTCAAACAGCTTGTCGTCGTAGAAAACGCAAAGCATAGCGAAATGCTACGTTCACCTTCGGCATTAGAGAGCTACAGACAGTTTATAAAACTACTACACAGCAAAAATGTTTCTGCCAGGCAAAATATGAAGTCATAGTGAGACTTACTACATTTTTTTCTTTAGTGCTTCTGTGCCGGGGGAGCAGTCTCGCCCGACCCAGGAGTTCAGAAGCATTTAGCCCGACATTAGAGATACACAACTGCGCGATTTATTTGTTAGATGTCCAACAAAATCCGGTTAAAAGACTCTGGCGCCACCCAAACTCTTGTTATCTATCACTTTAAAGTGATAGAACTGTACGAAACATCAAGGAGTTTGTTATGAAATACCGCTTTTTATCCGGACTCGTAGTTCTCTGCTTATTCGTATATACCGGAGCCGGACAGGCAACACAAGCAATCCATACCGCGCAGAACAAAAGTGAAACGACCATAAAAGGCGCTGTCGCCTCTCCTGATCAATACGGCGCTTTGGTGGCAGAGCAAATTCTGCGCAAAGGTGGCAATGCGGTGGATGCTGCCATAGCCACGGCTTTTACCCTTGCTGTTACTTATCCCGAGGCTGGCAATATTGGCGGCGGTGGTTTTATGCTGGTCTGGTTTGACGGCAAACCTTACTTTCTGGATTACCGTGAAACGGCACCGGCAGCGGCGCACAAGGATATGTTTTTGGATGCCGACAAGCAGGTGGTAAAAAACTTAAGTCTGATTGGTCATCAAGCCAGTGGTGTGCCCGGCACTGTGATGGGCTTGTGGTTGGCACACAAAAAGTTTGGTTCCCTGCCCTGGCAGGATTTAGTGGCTCCGGCTATTCATTACGCTGAAACAGGTTTTATCGTAGCGGAAAATCAGTACCAGTACCGCGCTGATTTACTGCAGCAACTGGAGGGTAAAACTAACTTTACGCAGTATTTTGGCGCAATGAAAGCGGGCGAAAACTTTAAACAACCCGAACTGGCTGACACCTTAAAACGCATAGCGGCACAAGGCCCTGACGATTTTTACCAAGGCAAAACCGCACAGCTTCTGGTGGCAGAAATGCAGCGGGGCAACGGCTTAATCACTATGGAAGATTTAGCCGCCTATCGCGCCGGCTGGCGTGAGGCCTTAGTCACACCATGGCAGGATAAACAACTCATCAGCGCCCCGCCGCCAAGTTCTGGTGGCATAGCGCTGGCACAATTATTAGGCTTAAAGCAGCGCCGTAGCAGCGACTTTCACGGAGTAACGCACAACAGTAGTCAGTATGTGCACTTAATCGCAGAGCTGGAAAAACGGGTTTATGCTGACCGGGCAGAGTATTTAGGCGACCCTGGTTTTGTCAAAGTGCCGCAACAGCAATTGCTCGACAGCAACTACCTCGACCAACGCGCTAAAGAGATCAACCCACTTAACATCTCCGCCACCAAAGCCATTAAACCCGGCCTGGAGGGTTATCACACCACGCACTTTTCTATTCTGGATAAGCACGGCAATGCGGTCTCCAACACCTACACGCTGAACCTGGATTTTGGCAGCGGCGTGGTTGTGCAAGGTGCAGGTTTTTTACTGAATAACGAAATGGATGACTTTTCTGCCAAACCCGGTGTGCCCAATGTATTTGGCGTAGTAGGCAACGATGCCAATGCCATAGCCCCGGGTAAACGCATGTTATCTTCCATGACGCCCAGCCTGTTGGTCAAAGACAATCAGGTCGAACTGGTGGTTGGCACGCCGGGAGGCTCCACCATCATCACCTCTATTTTCCAGGTGATCACCAACCTGTTCGACTTCGACATGCCGTTGCAACAGGCCGTGGCCGCCCCACGTTTTCACCACCAGTTATTGCCCAAAGATCAGATCACCATGGAGCCATACAGCCCACTATCAGCAGAAGTGCAACAACAGCTGAAGAAAAAAGGTTACAAGCTGCATACCCAAGGCTGGAATTTAGGTGACGTGCAAGCGATACAAGTGACAGCCACTACAGTCAAAGCAGCCGCCGATCCGCGTTCCCGTGGTGTAGCTAAAGTCATTCAGTATTAGTGCCAAACAATCTTTGGCTTGTTGTAATACTCAAAGGTAAGGCTCCAGCGCCAGGTAACTGCGCTGGGCAATCTTTGCCACACAAAAATCCTGTTGCTGCACATCAAATTGCCACAACATCAGCGCACTGAGTAATTCAGATTTTTTATCCGCATGGCGGGTTAACAAACAATTACCTTCAATGATGGTTTGTGTGCCATACAGCTCAGCTTCAAACAATACAGTAGAGTTGATGCCATGCACCTTTTTTGCTCCTTTGATCAGAGCTCGTGAACAATCCGCAGACCAGTGGCTGCCTCTGGAACGGAGCTGATACCTGCTGCTGTCACGTGGATGGCGTTTGAATACCAAAGTGTCATGCGGATACAAAGACTCGACGTAATGAATAAACTCTTGCATGCCATTCACAAACCTTGAATTCAACTGCACATTTGAATCCTGAGCTAACTGCAAAGGCACAAAAATATAGTCTTGCTGCTCGGAATAAGTCGGTACGTTCCGGAAAAACTCATGACGTTTGCGCTGCAGAATAGGCGTGATGTCCTCTGGCAACCAATTCAGCGGGTCCATCGCCAGACTGGACTCGACGTTAATCCCCTGTCTGTCAAAATATACATGCTGCGTTTGAGGGAAAAAGCCACATTCCACAAAGCTAAACTTCAAAGCATTGGCCTGTAAAAATCGTTTTAAAGGCTCAAATTCTGGTACTGAACCACTCCACAATAAAGTACCCAAACTTTGCTGAAAAAACTCCAGGGGCAGCGACTGTAATGGGTGCCGATACACCAGACTAATAGAATATCGCCCAAACCAATCGGCAAGCGCCGCTAACCAGATCGGTACTTGCTCCACTGGATTTAAGGTAAACAGAACCACATAAGCCTGGTCTGGCTGAGTTTGATAAAAGGCGCTGTTACAGGCAGAAACACCCGCTAACACTGTACTGTCATCACTGGAACTTGCGTTAGATTGAACCATCTTGCCCGACACACCTTAGCTACACCCTCTTTAAACAGGTTTTAATCTACGCTGTTTCTGTGACATTGAATCAATCTTGCGAGAAAAACAGCACTAAAAAGTTTTGCAGCAAGGGCAAACAACAAGAATTCCTCTGGTTCAAGTCGGCCTCCTCACCAAGCGCCTCAGCCCAACATGAAGATCTTTCATAGTGCAGATGAAATAAAACCACTGTTCTTTGTCCTGTTATCAGCGTATAACTGACACATAAATTTTAGACGTCCAGACTTCTTAATGGATATTTGTGACACAAAACAGCGCATGAGAGAGCAAAGACGATGAGCAACTTCAAATTCAGCATTCACAGCATTGGTTTTGATGAAAATTATCAACCAGCCAACAACACCCGTATCACCACCAACTTTGCCAACCTGGCTCGTGGTGAGCGCCGTCAGCAGAATTTGCGTAACACTCTGGCGATGATCAACCAGCGTTTTAATCATCTGGTCAGTTGGGATAACCCAGACTCAAGCCGCTATTCGCTGCAGTTGGATATTATTTCTGTGGCTATCCAGATAGAGGGCGCCAGCACAAACCATGATCAGCAGTTTCCGGCCATCGAAGTATTAAAAACCACTATTCTCGACCACAAAACTAACCAGCGCATTGAAGGCATAGTCGGCAATAACTTTTCCTCTTATGTGCGGGATTATGATTTTAGCGTGGTGCTGCTGGAACATAACAAAAACCAGCCAGCTTTTAGTATTCCGGAGCAGTTTGGTGATTTGCATGGCAAACTCTTCCAATTATTTGTCAATTCAGAAACTTATCAGCAGCACTTTCACAAAAAACCTGTGATTTGCCTGAGCGTATCCGACAACAAAACCTACCTGCGCACCAGCAATCAACACCCGGTGTTAGGAGTGGAATACCAGCCAAATGAAACCTCATTAACAGAGCAATACTTCAAAAAAATGGGCTTAGAGGTGCGCTACTTTATGCCTGCTGGCAGCGCTGCGCCTTTGGCTTTTTATTTCTTTGGCGACCTGCTGAACGACTACAGCAACCTGGAGCTTGCCAGCACCATCAGCACCATGGAAAGCTTCCAAAAAATCTACCGGCCAGAAATTTACAACGCCCATAACGCGGCCGGTGAGCGTTATCAGCCGAACTTAAAAAATCCTGATCACGCCTTAACGGACATTGTCTACGACAGAGCAGAGCGCAGCCGCTTAGCAGTAGAACAAGGCAAGTTTGCCCAAGAGCATTTTATAAAGCCGCACCAGGCGCTGTTAAGCCGTGTGCTGGAGCAAGGCCAAGCACGGCGCTAAAGAAAGCGCAGCGATAACAGCACAACGCGAAACCAGGCATGCATTAAGGGCATTGGCCCACAGTATTGAATTAAACCAAAGAGCGACTTATTGATGAAAAAATTACTTCCTACTTCAACAGCCGGCAGCTTACCTAAACCGTCCTGGCTGGCCCAACCTGAAACCTTATGGTCACCTTGGAAATTGCAGGGTGAAGAATTAACAGACGGCAAACAGGACGCTTTGCGTTTGTCGCTGCACGAACAAGAGCTGGCAGGCATTGATATCGTCAGTGACGGTGAGCAATCACGCCAACACTTTGTCACCACCTTTATAGAGCACCTGGACGGCGTTGATTTTCAAAAACGTGAAACAGTGCGCATTCGTAACAGATACGACGCCAGCGTGCCAACTGTGGTTGGCCCTGTCAGCCGGCAAAAATCAGTGTTTGTGGAAGACGCCAAATTTTTACGCCAGCAAACCACCCAACCTATTAAATGGGCGCTGCCAGGCCCTATGACCATGATTGATACCCTGTACGACGCGCATTACAAAAGCCGTGAAAAACTGGCCTTTGAGTTTGCCAAAATTCTGAATCAGGAAGCCAAAGAGCTGGTAGAAGCTGGTGTCGACATTATTCAGTTTGATGAACCGGCTTTTAATGTGTTTTTTGATGAAGTAAACGACTGGGGTATTACCGCTTTAGAGCAAGCCGCCGATGGCCTGAAACAGCTTAAATGCGAAACCGCAGTACATATTTGCTACGGTTATGGCATTAAAGCCAATACCGACTGGAAACAAACGCTGGGCAGCGAGTGGCGTCAGTACGAAGCAGTATTTCCGAAGCTGCAACAATCCAGCATCGATATTATCTCACTGGAATGCCACAACTCACGGGTGCCAATGGAGCTGTTAGAGCTGATCCGCGGTAAAAAAGTCATGGTCGGTGCTATAGATGTCGCCAACCACAACATCGAAACACCAGAGGAAGTAGCAGCGACTTTGCGCCAGGCACTACAGTTTGTCGACGCGCATCATCTCTATCCTTGCACTAACTGCGGCATGGCCCCGCTGCCGCGCCATATAGCACGAGGCAAACTCAATGCCTTAGCAGCAGGAGCAGAGATAGTACGTAGGGAATTGGCGGCGAAATAGTCTTGTTGAATTCGGCGGTTAACAGCTCAAGTTTATGACCACTATTTTGTGCATTAAGCTATTAATGCACAAAATAAAATGCAAAAAGCAACTGCTGCTCTCAATCGACTTTTAGGGCAACTGGTAAAACAAATAAGGGTTGAGCCTATGGACCCATCCGAACTTGCAGTACGGGTTGGGTTAAGCCGCAACACCTTCTCAGTTTTATCTGTTTTTTGGATTTTCGGGAACTCAATCCATGGCTTTGGCTTTAAGCAGCGACGCAAGAAACTGCGTAAAAGGCACAATATCCTGTTGGACGCTGGCAGCTTCCAATGCCTGCATATATTCACTTCGCCGCTCAACAGGTACCACTGTCCAGGGATAACCGCCTGAAGCCATCATTAAATTCATGATAAACCTCGCTATTCTGCCGTTCCCATCGAAGTACGGATGGATATACACAAAAACAAAGTGCCCTAACACCACCCTGACCGCCGCATTTTCTTCTTCAGCAAGTAAATCGAAGAAGGTTGGCATCATATCCCTGACAGCTTCCCGATTGGGCGCTGTATGCATCGACTGGCGAATATAAACTGGCCCTGTCCGATAACCAGCCAGGTCAGATGGTTTGATAATACCGGCCGCAACGCTTGGACCAAACAAGGCCAGGTACCAATCACTATGCGTTAGCTCCAATACTTCGCCCGGTTTTTTACCTTCCAACACAGCCCGAACGGCTTTTTTAACTTGCAAAAACGCATCCCAGTACCCTTTCGCGGCCATAGCATCCAGATGTTTTTTATTTTCATCTGCGCCGTCGGCTTGCCATTGACCTGACCGTACCAGACCAATGAATTCACGGGTAACCCGGTAGCCTTCAATAGACAGTGAGTGGTATGCATCGGTAACATATTTATCTTCCACTTCAGCCATATAAGTTTCGATGTGGATTACTGGGTTCAGGTTGTCAGGAAAATGCGCAATCACAGCTTCCCGCATTTGGGCCCACATCAGACGAATGCGATTGACGTAGGGTGACACTTCACGACGACCAAAGCTTAGCTGCAGTTTTTCAGCGAAAGGGTCTTGTTCCTGCACTTTAAAATCGGCCGCTTGCATGCCCTTTAGAATGTTATCTGCGATCAAGTCCCTGCCGATATTTCTAAAAGCTCCGGCTAAGCGGCCTGCAATCACACTATGATTGCCTGCAAGTAATACAAACAACAGATCCGAAGCATCTGCCACCATAGATAAGGCAGTTCGCAGTTGAATTGGCGCTTTTTGAAAGTGGTTTGGTGAGCAATAGACCAGAGCTGCCGCCAAACTGTACACATTGAGCCCTTCTACATTTTCAATCTGTTTCAGCTCAGGCATGCTCAGTCTGACATCAAAAATCGAGGTGTTATGCAAAAAAGCAGTGGGCTTATTATTGCCATTTGGAGTGCGGACAAGCAGCTGTTGAGGAACAGTTTTATCCCCGATATGCAGGCTAATCGACTGCTCAGGCGACAGACACCAGCAGCTATCGAACCGCGCTGATAAATAGGCAGCACAGAAATCCCAAAAACAGCTATACCAGGATGTGCTGTCGCCAGGCTTTTCATCTGGCATTGCAGCTATGTACCAGCCTCGGATCACTTCCCGAATAAAGCCATGCTTCAATAGCCGCTCACGATGCACCCGGCTCAGTTGCTCAGACTTTATGGCAACAACTCCCGATCCTTGCAGCTGTTGTAGCTGTTCAAGCGAATCAGCTAATTTTTGCGAGACATCGCTCATGCCAGCTCCTGACAGTTCTAAGGATTAATCTACAGGTTTTAGTGTAATACCATTTATAGGTTTTTGTGTCATTTAATTTATAGGTTTTGATGTGTCTCAATCTATAGGTTTTGAAGTGTTTTGGTCTTCTGATGAGTGACAAAGAAGGGTGTGGACAGATTTGAAGACTAAATAACTGGTCCTCATTGTGATACATCAACAAAACAAAGTTAAATTTCAGAGGTTTGAACTAACCTAACCTGCTCAGCCAGAATATGAAAAGCATTTCCAACACGACCTCCAAACCAAAAGAAGCTACCACTTCACAATCTGGCTAACGCAGCTTTGTATACCTGGTTTCGATCTCTTTTCCCTACGGCCACAACAGAGACCACAATCTCCAGATCCCGAACCTGATACACAAGGCGGAAACCTGCGCTCTGTAACTTGATTTTGTAACAGTCCTTCATGCCTCTAAGCTTAGCGGATTCAACATGAGGAGCCTCAAGGCGCTCTATCAACTTTTTCTTAAATTGTTCCCGGATCAAAGGTTCCAGCTTTTTCCATTCTTTCAAAGCTTCTTCTTTAAAAACCAGCTTATAGGTCATTAATATCGACCTCAACCTCCGGCTGCTCAGCTCTTGCCGCAACCAAAGCCGCCAGCTCTAAATCCTCCAGGCGCTCCATTAACGCTTCATAAGCTGCGGCTGGTACGCAGTAAAAAGCAGGCTGATTATGACTAAGCACAGCCACAGGAAAACCCTCACCCTGCGCTACTACCGCCATAGGGTTCTTTTTAAGTTCTGTAATACTGCTGGTTCGTTCCGCCAGTATGCTATGTACAGTTGCCATCTGAGATTTACCTTTGAGTCGACATCTAATATAGGTCTTATTTTAGGTTTTATTTTCGGTTTAAGCTAGAGCTTTTCTGTATCTCACCGAATATACGACCAAGCTTTGCACCTACACCTAATACTCCGGCACCAGCTCCAACTGCTCCAGCCGAATCGCCATAGCTTCCACTGACACTTTAAAATACTCCGCTAAAGAGGGTACGGCATGGCCGTTAATGCTATCCAAACCAGCCAAAGCCCGCGCCAAACCTCGTGAGGTTTTTAACTGCTTTTCTATTTTTTTGTCGTTAGTACGGTTTAACAAGTCACGCAACGCCTCGTGGTTTAACACTTCAGCAGGGAAACGCTGTGCAAACACGCTACGCAGCAGCTTTTCCGGCATTAAAAAACAGGCAGCAAAATAGTCGGCTTCTTTTTCGATAGCGTCCCTTATAGCTCCGGTACTGCCATCAATAGGCTTATCACGATGCAGGCCAGACTGTTGATGCATCACGGCATGGCCTAACTCATGAGCAGCGGTAAAGTTACGCACCGCCGCAGGATAACGCCTGGATATAAACACCTGTTTTTTGTCTTTGTCGATCATACCGGCCACATCCACACCGGGCTCTATCTCACCTAACGAATCCACTTCATGGTAACTATAACCCAATAAATAAAAGGCTTTTTCCGGGTTCAGTAACTGCACTGGTTCTTCTGGCACACCTTCAGACCACAAGCTATCGCGTTCAAGGTAAACAGCATGAGCCAACTGACGGGACACTTTGGCAACTTGTTGCAAGGCAATATGCCCTTTTTGGTCTGCGGCCATAGCCGCAAAGCGCAAGACCGGAGCTTGTTTTTGCGCTTGCTCGTCATGATCCTGCTGATTATGCGCACAAGGGTTTTGGTGCCCGCGCTGTAATGGGTGAATAGCTTCAGCTTTTGGTGATGGCGCAGCGGCTATAAGCTGAGCTGACATATCGACCGAAGGCCAAACTTCGTCGGAGTTATCGCCATTATTTAAGCTGAAATAAGGATCCTGATGCCCGTTGTCTTTATGAACAGGCAGCAAAGCACTCAAGCCACCGTCTTCGTCCATATGAGCATAAGGGTTATTCATTCGTAGCCTGTCGGCTTTGACCTGATCTTTTGACGCAAGCATAACTGTGACCTTTGGTACAAAAAACAATCAGTTAAGCTTAGTAGGGTTTTGGGGAAAGTGGTAAAAGGGCTTAGATAACGAGAAGCTAATAACAATATGGGTTCGTTAGAAAGACCGAAGATCTATCAGCAATAACGGTAACTGTATTAATGCTGACACCAAAATCTTTTAATTCACTCTCTTAAGAACCATTTTGGTCTGGTTGGATCGAACATGGAAATAACTGTCTCAAGACTAATCCCTCTATCAAGTCCGATTTTCAATGTTGAGGAGTTCTTCAAGAAAAAATCCAAATGAAATCTGGGATGAACTTTCCCATTCTCATTTGCTGCATCATCATCAAATCTAAAATAGCCGTGGTCTTCAGATATGAGATGAAAAAAAAATGTCGTTGACCTATCCCCCAAATTTAAGACCATGACATTGATGAGATTTCCAATAAAATGG